>CAHJWK010000012.1 GCA_903642275.1 Chitinophagaceae bacterium | reverse complement strand
TTTCGCATCTTTACTCAACATAAAAATAGAAGGGCCTGAACCCGAAATGCCACCACCCAACGCACCGGCTTCTTTGCTTGCTTTTTTTATATCATCAAAACCCGGAATTAAAATGCTGCGCACAGGTTCTATAATTACATCTTCAAGAGAACGGCCGATTAAATCATAATCATGATTGATGAAGCCCGCAACAAGCCCGGCAATATTGCCCCATTGTTTAATGGCATCTTTTAATAATACCTGTTGCTTCAAAATCTGACGGGCATCTGAAGTGCGTACTTCAATCTGCGGATGCACCACCGTTACGTGTAATGCAGGCGAATCAATGCTTACTATATCCAACGGAAAAACAGAACGTATCAGCGTAACACCGCCGTAAATGCAAGGCGCAATATTATCAGCATGTTTTACACCACAGGCAACCTTTTCACCATTCATTGCAAAGCGCACTAAATCCTGTTTTGAAAAACGGTTATTTAAAAGATGATTCGCCGCAACCACAACACCGGCAGCGCTTGCAGCACTTGAACCAATACCGCTGCCAGGCATTATAATCTTCTTACTGGTTAGCGTAAAACCTTTTACATCATCTGCTTCTTCCAGCAATGCTAACAGGGCTGCACCACTTACATTTTTTTCCGCTTCAGTCGGCAAATCAAAAGCATCTTTATTGATGATAAATATGCCTGGCTTTTCTGAAATTTCAAGTGTAAATTCATCGTAAGGTCCATTCAAACATAAACCTAAAATATCAAAGCCGCAAACAATGTTTGCAACGGTTGCAGGACTATTTACTAAAACTTTTTTCATTACACTCTTGCTACTCTTATTATATCTGCAAATACGCCGCTAGCAGTTACATCTGCGCCTGCACCTGCACCTTTAACAATCAATGGTTGTTCAGGATAACGTTGCGTGTAAAACAGAACGATATTATCCTTGCCATATAAATGATAAAAATCTGAATCGCCTGGAATATGTTGTAAGCCAACAGAAGCTTTACCATCTGAATATTCTGCAACAAACTTCAGTTTACAATTTTTACCTGCCGCCGCTTTATATATTTTTTTGAAGTGATCTTCATATTTCAACATCGTTTTATAAAAATCATCAACACTTCCTTCAAAACATTCCGCAGGTAAAAATCCATTGTTGGTAATATCATCCATTTCAATTGTTTCGCCGGCTTCACGTGCAAGAATTAATATCTTTCGCATTACATCTGTGCCACCTAAATCCAAACGTGGATCCGGTTCTGTATAGCCTTCATCCTGCGCCTGTTTTACCACTTCCGCAAATGGTTTCGTGGCATCATAATGATTAAAAACAAAATTTAATGTGCCTGATAACACCGCCTGTATTTTTATAACCGTATCGCCGCTTCTTCTTAAATCGTTTAATGTCCCAATAACAGGCAAACCTGCGCCAACATTGGTTTCAAACAAGAACAAGGCACTATATTCTTTTGCAAGTGATTTTAAATTGCAATAATGATTGTATACGGATGAAGCAGCTATCTTATTACATGCAACAACTGAGATTGCTTTAGATAATAATTGCTCATACACTTCAGCAACAGAACCATTGGCTGTTATATCTGCAAAAACAGAGTTGCGTAAATTTTTCTGAATGATAGTATCAACAAATTTATCTAAATGCATATTTTCACTTTGTTGCAGTTGTTCTTTCCAATTACTGAGATTAATTTCATTCCCGTTATCAACAAATAACATTTTTTTACTGTTGGCAATGCCTGTTATTCTTACCTGCAAGTTCAAATGTTTTTCTAAAAATTTTTTTTGTTTCTGAATTTGGTTCAGGAGTTTGCTTCCAACATTTCCAACACCAATAATAAATACATTCAGTTGTTTATAAACTGATTCGAAAAATGCTTCATGCAAAACGTTCACTGCTTTTTTTATATCAGCGTTTGCAATAACAGCAGAAATATTTCTTTCAGATGAACCTTGCGCAATTGCACGGACATTAATACCATTTCTTCCCAACGCATCAAACATTTTACCGCTGATGCCGGGGTGGCTTTTCATTTTATCACCTACCAATGCAATGATGGATTGTTCCGTTTCAATAGTAAGCGGCTCAACTCTTTTTTGGGCAATCTCTATTTCAAAAGATTTATCAACGGCAAGTTTTGCTTTAATAATATTGCTGGTGTTTATGGCAACACAAATTGAATGTTCTGATGAGCTTTGGGTGATTAAAATGACATTGATTTTTTCACTCGCCAACGCCTCAAACAATCGTTTTGAAAAACCAGGAATACCAATCATGCCGCTGCCTTCAAGACTTAACAGCGCCACCGCATTAATACTTGAAATACCAGTTATAATGTCTCCCTGGTGATATGATTCACTTGCAATAACAGTTCCCAAATCATCAGGCGCAAATGTGTTTTTTACCCATGTTGGAATATTGTTTTGCCGTACCGGCTGAATAGTTGGCGGATACACAACTTTAGCACCGAAGTGAGAAAGTTCCATCGCTTCCAGGTAAGATATTGCAGCAATCGGTTTTGCATTATTAACCCAGCGTGGGTCAGCGGTCATCATACCACTTACATCAGTCCATATTTCTAAAGAAGATGCATTAACTGCTGCCGCATAAATGGCTGCAGTGTAATCGCTGCCGCCACGGCCTAAGGTTGTTGTATTTCCATCTTTATCACTAGCTATAAAACCCGGAGCAATAAATATTTTTTTGAAGGATAATTTTATATAATTTAGAATAAGCTTGTTTGTTGCATTGAAATCAACCTCAGCAAAGCCATAGTTGTTATTAGTTTTTATAAGCTGTCTGGAATCAAGCCAGTCATGCAAAATATTTTTTGACTGAAGAAATGCTGAAATAATTTTTGATGATAATAACTCGCCAAAACTTATGATGCGGTCTTTTGTGCGGAGTGATAATTCTTTCAAATAAAAAACGCTGTTGCAAATTTCATCCAGCTCATTAAACTGTTGTTTAATCATGCTTAAGCAACTGCTTTGGTGCGTAACAGGCAATAACAAACGCGCCGTATCAAGATGCTTTTTTTCAAGCTCTTTCAATACATCTTTATATGCTTCATCACTATTTTCTGCAAGTGTTCCGGCTGTAATTAATGTATCTGTAACGCCACCTAAAGCGCTTACAACGGCTATGAGTGCTTCTTCATTCTTAATAATAATATTTACAGCTTTGTTTATGTTTTCTGCATTTGCAACCGATGTACCGCCAAACTTTAAAACTTTCATAGTATGCAATTACTGACTACTGAAAAGTTTTAAAGAACGAATTTTTTTATGAATGAATGAAATATTGTTTGCTTATAAGTGTTAGTTTTAAATCAAGCCAATAAATTAATATGCACTGACTTTGTCATTATAAGGTCAATTTAAAAGCCATTTTTTAAAAAGAGTATCAAGCAATCGTTTTTAGCAAGGTTTTTGACAAGTGAGGCAAACACACAAATAATCTGTACTAAATGAAGAAAAATTTTCTAATTGCAATAGCAATTTCTGCTGTTGTTTTTAACTCCTGCAAAAAAGATAATGTAACATCACCGGCTTTAAGTGCTTCAGATGAAAGCAGTTTATATAAAGAGACCGGTTTACCTGTTCAAACACCCATCACATATGCGGTGGATGCAAACATCGGCGGCTATCTTGAAGCATTGCCAGCCCACTACGTTAATCATCCCGCACTTAAGTATCCTTTAATTATTTTTTGCCATGGCCAGGGAGAACTTGGAAATGGTTCGCAATCAAGTTTGCCTATTGTGGCTGATAATTCAATTCCTCACCTGATAGCTACTCAGGCTTTCCCCGCAAATTTTGTGTCCGGTGGAAAAAATTATCAATTTATAGTATTATCGCCACAGTTTAAAGGATGGCCGCAACCTTCTGATATCAATGACATAATTAGTTATGCTGCTAAAAAATACCGGGTAGATACAACGCGCTTGTATTTAGCCGGCTTAAGTATGGGCGGCGGCGGCGTTTGGGATTATGCATGGAATTTAGGCAAGCGTATTACAGCCATTGTTCCTATGGCTGGTGCTTCATATCCTGAGCCAGTTAAAGGACAACAAATTGCGTTGGATAGTGTTGCTGTGTGGGCTTTTCAGAATAATGATGATCCGACTACTCCGCCATTTTATAGTATTGATTATGTTCAGTACATTAATAGTTATAATCCATTCGTGCAAGCTAAATTAACGCTTTGGCCAAGCGGTGGTCATGATTGCTGGACAAAGGCAAGCGACCCAACTTATACAGAAAATGGCATGAATATTTATCAATGGATGTTGTCTTTCAAAAAGGTGAAGCATTAATAATTCAAGCTGTAAAGAAAATAACTTTCATAACTAAAAACCTTATTACATTATTATTAAAGGATAATGTAAAAAAGGTTATCGGTTTCATAGAAATCAAGATAGTAGTTTTATTCCATTGCTATTTATAAAAAAATTACCGGATGAGTTATAACACTTTAAGTCTGGCAAACAATATGTATTACGTTAATACATGATAAATGTTTCTGGTGACTTGCCGCTGGTAAGTGTTATTATCACTACATACAATTATGCGAAATTTTTACCAAGGTCTGTTGAGAGTGTTCTAAACCAGACTTATTGCAATTCTGAGATAATTATTGTGGATGATGGGTCAACTGATGAAACCCAATTAATCATAAAAGAAAACTGGCAGGCAAAATACTTTTATCAGGCAAATAAAGGACTTGCTGCAGCCCGTAATGCTGGTATAAATAAATCCAGTGGTGAGTATCTTGTTTTTTTAGATGCGGATGACTGGCTGGAAACAGATGCGCTGGAACAGAATTATCATATAATAAAAGACAAACCAGAAGTTGCTCTTGTATCCGGTAATTATTATCTTTTGCGTGCTGAAAATAATACACTTCATCATGTATCTGTTTCTGTGTCAGATAATCACTATACACGTCTATTGCAAAGTAATTATATAGGAATGCACGCCGCAGTTATGTTCCAAAGATGGGTGTTTAATGAATTTCAATATGATGAAAATCTAAAGGCTTGCGAGGATTATGATCTTTACTTAAATATTGCAAGAAAATATCCTGTTTTACATCATGAAAAGTTTATCGCCACTTATTATTTTCATGCTGCGGGCTTATCGCACAAATACAAAATAATGATGGATTCCGTTTACGCGGTTATTAAAAAACAAGCGCCTTATATAAAATCACCGGCTGAAAAAAAAGCTTACGCTGAAGGACTTGCGCAATGGAAAGATTATTATTCGCTTGCACAGGAAGTAGTATAAGATTTGAATTTTTAAGAACATTATCAAGTGCTTACTGTTATTATAATTATCATTATGATTTTTACTCAACCTTTGCGACATTGAACTTTTATTGTTGAATGAAATTGACACATATCCTTCTTCGCATAAAATAATGGTATTAATGTATCACCGGATCATCAATGCAGAAACAGATCCCTGGAGAATTTGTGTTTCACCTGAACATTTTAAAGAGCATGTACAATTTTTAAAAAACAATTTTAATGTAATCAGTTCAGATGAAGTGTTTAATCAGTTGAGATCAGGCAGGATTACGGGCAATAGTATCTGTATTACGTTTGATGATGGTTATGCAGATAATTATACTAATGCAAAACCAATTCTTGAAAAATATAATTGCCCGGCAACGTTTTTTATATCTACAGCTTTTATAAATCAGGATGAATTTTTTTGGTGGGATGAATTAGAGTTTATTTTACTGCGCTATAAAAAATTACCACCTGAGCTTTTATTAAATATTGACGGAACAATCCATGCATACACTATTAATGAAATTGAACTCACAGAACAGCAATGGCTGAAGCATAAACAATGGAAATGGTATGAAGAACCGCCGACAAAGAGATGTAAAGTGTTTTTAGATTTGTGGGAAAAGTTGCGCCCTCAATCACATGCAGAAATACAAAAGCAAATGTTTGCAATAAAAAAATGGTTAGGAGTTAATGATAATGCTTCTGCAGATTGTTTACCTATGAATGAACCACAATTGCTTAATCTTTCAAAAAATAATTTGTTTAAAATAGGTCTCCACACACATACACATGCAGACCTGTATGGCAAGCACAAGCAGCTTCAGCTTGAAGAAATATTACGCTGTAAAAATGTGCTGAATAAAAAGTATGGTATAGAAAGTAATTGTCTTGCTTATCCATATGGCAGGTTTGATAATACTACTATTGAAGCTGTTAAAGAATTACGGCTTGATGCATGCTTTACCACTGAAGCCATTGGTATTAATATCAATTCTGATAAATTAAAGCTTGGCAGGTTCCAGGTTTGTGATTGGAGCCTGCCAGATTTCAAAAATCAGTTAATCAAATGGAGTGAACAGTTATTATAAGAGATGACAAACATCGAACAATAAAACAATTTAATGAAGGCTCCAGTATTACACGAAAGCGCTTATTTAAGATACTTTACATTTTTTTACTTATACGTTTTCCAGGGAATACCAGCAGGCTTTGCTCTGTATGCACTTGCTAATTACCTGGCAGGCAAAAACGTTACATCTGACCGCATAGGCACATTTATAGCACTTGTTGGCTTACCATGGATACTTCAGTTTGTTTGGGGTCCATTGATTGACAGGTTTCAGTATTCAAGCATGGGCAACCGCAAGCACTGGATAGTGTTTGCACAATGGGGAAGTATAATAGCTACAACAGGCTTGTTTATTATCAAAATGCCACAGCAAAGTTTGCCATTATTAAGTGGCGTTTTTTTTACTAACAGCATTTTTTCATCTATTCAACTTGCCAGTATTGATGCAATGGCAATTACTATTGCACCTGCTAATGAAAGAGGCAGGGTTAATGGTTTTATGCGCGGTGGTTTTTTATTAGGCATTGCTTTCGCATCAACCGTGTTTTCAATCATGTTGCATAGCTATACATTTAAAAACACAGCCCTTGTTCAGACCACTATGCTGGCCATATTTTCTGTTATATTTTTTTTTACAAAACTTGAACGCCATAATACATTGTTGCCATCTTTTAAAAAAATCAATCCAAAAGGTACAAGCGAAAAAAACCCGCCTTTCAAAATTGTTTTTAAAGATGTTTACCAGGGCATAACCAATAAAAGAAGCCTGCAATATTTTAGTTTAATTGCACTGGTTTATTTCTGCAACAGTGTATTTATTCGTTCTTACAGTTTTCACCTGATTAATGTGATGAAGTGGAGTGATAAACAGATTTCTCTTTTGCAGGGTGGCTGGGGAAGTATTGTAACATTTACGGCTATAATTATTGCAGGCAATATATCAGATAAAATTGGTCACAAGCCTTTGCAGGTGAGAATAATGTGGGCCATCTGTTTATTTCTTATCATTATAAATGCAACACATAACTTTTGGAGTTATCATTATTATTCAGGTTTTGCTTTAGTTACCTGGAATCTTGCGGACCCGTTACTAACGGTTGGTGTGTTCCCGATTCTGATGGGCTTGTGTATTAAAAAAGTGGAAGGCTCGCAGTTTACAACTTACTTAGCGCTTATAAATTTATGTGATGTGGTTGGCTCTTATGTAACGGGATGGAGTCTTACTGAAATAACGGCGCCAACACTTGGACTGATATGCGGATTGATTCTCTTATGTGTTTTAATAATAACCGGCTTGCGTAAAAACTACCGTGTTATTCCTGATGTATAGTTATGACAACATCAGCTTATTTTTAAAACCAGCAATTAATTGTACTATCTTAGGATTTGTGTTATTTGATTTCAAAAAATAATCTTCCAGCCATGCCAGATAAAACAATCTTACTTTCTTATAAATGTTTTTATCATTAACTGCAGATGACATAGAATCAGCTCTTTTTCTATAACAATTATTTGCTTCGCCGGAGATGTAAATGGTTTCTCTGGAATATATTTTACTTAAAAAAGCCTGGTCTTCATATAACTGGTAAATGCCCGAAAATTTTTCTTCAAAGCCACCACAACGTTGTAATACTTCTTTTGTAAGAATAATTCCGGACGGGCAAGGTGGCTGTCCTTCACCTAAAGGATAAAGCGCTTTCATTAATTCCGGTGGCTGATAAATGCCCTGAGGTGTTCCTATTGGTTGTATAAAATTTTCGGTGCCGGGATATTGCCAGCTATACCAAAAACAGGACGCTTCGCATATCATTTGCACTTCGGGATATTTTTTAAATATATAAAGTTGATTTTCTAACTTCTGCGGCATCCAGCAATCATCCGCATCAAGAAAGGCAACAAGTTGACCATTGGCATTTTCAATTCCAGTGTTCCTACTTACCGGCAATCCTTTATTTACATGCTTTTCATGTTCAACATAAAAAATTTTACCTGGATTTTTTTTTGAATAGTTAACTGCAATGTTAGAATCTGCTTTCACAGAACCATCATCTACTAAAATAATTTCCCAGTTATTATAAGTTTGATTGATTACGCTTTCAATTGCTTCTGTAAGCCAATTGCCCGGATTTAAAAAAGGAATGATAACAGAAACCAAAGGTTCTTTATTCATTATTAATTATGGCATTTTAGTTCAGTATATAACAATCGTTATTTAAACTTGTTCGCAACAACTTTAGTTTAATAGAAACTAATAAGCAAGCAATATACCGATAAAATTAATTAATCTTACTCCGATATTTGTGCCTGTTTAAAAGCTAAATATCAGTACATAAAAAATAAATTATGGATTATACACCATTATTATCACGATATGATACTATGAAATACAATCGTTGCGGACGAAGTGGATTATTGTTACCGGCCATCTCACTTGGCTTGTGGCACAACTTCGGTTCAGTAGATGTATTTGAAAACGGCAGAAAAATTATTCATCATGCATTTGATAACGGCATTACACATTTTGACCTTGCCAATAATTACGGCCCGGTACCAGGTTCTGCAGAAGAGAATTTTGGTAAAATCTTAAGTAAAGATTTTACAGGTAATCTTCGTGATGAACTTATCATCTCATCAAAAGCCGGTTACTTAATGTGGCCCGGGCCATATGGTGAATGGGGCTCACGTAAATATTTAATATCAAGCTGTGATCAAAGCCTGAAGCGAATGGGTTTGGATTATGTTGATATTTTTTATTCGCACCGTCCTGATCCCAACACACCAATTGAAGAAACAATGATGGCGTTGGATACAATCGTTAAACAAGGCAAAGCATTGTATGCAGGCATTTCAAATTATGATGCAGACCAATCAAAACAAGCAATAGAAATTTTAAAAAGCTTAGGTACGCCATGCTTAATTCATCAGCCAAAATATTCCATGTTTGTACGCTGGGTTGAAGATGGGTTACTTGATGTGTTAGATGAAGGTGGTGTTGGTTGTATTGCATTTTCACCACTGGCACAAGGCATGTTGACTGACCGTTATTTAAATGGAATACCAGAAGATTCACGTGCTGCAAAGCCAACCGGTTTCTTAAAAGCAGATGACATCACTCATGAAAAAATAGATACAATAAAACACCTTAATGATGTTGCAAAGCAGCGCAATCAATCATTGGCACAAATGGCATTAGCATGGTTATTAAAAGACAAACGTGTTACAAGTGTGCTGATAGGAGCAAGTTCTGTTGAACAATTAAGTAATAATCTTTCAGCTTTAAATAATTTAAATTTTAGTGAAGCAGAGCTGCAATCAATTGAAAAGATTATTGCTAATTAATATAACGTCGAATATTGTTTGTATCTATTTAAAAAAGTGATGATTTTTAGATTCAGTAACCACTGTAATTTTATGAAAGCCATAAAAATATTATCTACTTTAGTCAGATGATTTTTATTGTATAAATAATTTAATTTTATGCTTGTAATTATTAGTGACCTGCATCTTACTGATGGAACGTCAGGCGAAATTTTGAATGACAAAGCTTTCAGAATATTCAGGAACCGCATAAGCGATATGGCTTATGATGTATCATGGCGCAAGCCTGAATCATTAAATGCAGAAGCATATTATCAACCAATTGATGCAATCAATATTTTATTATTGGGTGATATTATTGATATCATACGATCTGAGGAATGGAACCATACGAACGAAATAGATATGCCATGGACGGAACAAAGAGGCGATGCTTTTTTTGCACAAGTCACTAATATTATTAATGGAGTACTGGAAAACAATAAAATGTCTTTTGCTGTGCTGAAGGATATGACAGAAAATGGTATTAAAATTCCGGCTTCAATGCGCACTCTTTCTGATGATGAAAACCTTGCCACACAAAAAGGATTTGAAGCAAGCGATGATAAGGTTGCTCTCAAAGTAAATATCTATTATATGGTTGGTAACCACGACTGGTTCCTGTACATCAATGATGAAAGATTAAATGACGCCCGCAATCTTATTATAGATAACCTTGGGCTGGCTAACAAAAAAAATGAACGCTTCCCATATTATCCTTCCGAAAATGATGCGATGCAAAGCATGCTAAACGATCACAATGTATATGCTATACATGGAGATATTTTTGATGAAACCAACTATACTGCCCCGGATAGGGATGGTTCTTCCGTTGGTGATGTTATTGTTTTAAAACTATTAAATGAAATACCAAACCAGATTGAATTACAACTTAAGAATTTTCCCGAGGACAAGAAAGGGTTGATAAAAAATGATACTGAATTTATTAAAGAACTTCGTGAGATAGATAATTTAAGGCCTTATTCATTAGCGGCGCAATGGATTTCTCATATTATTAAAAAGTATGAACTTGATATTGAATTTATTAATGATGCCATACGGGATGCATTTAAAGTACTTATTAATGATTTTATTGAGAACCCTTTAGTGTCTCAGCACAGGGCAACAGTAATTAAAATGCAGCTTACCAGTTTATTATTCAGAACAAAGTTTACCATTGAAGATTTAGCGTCTGTTATAGAATTTTTTGCATTAAGTAAGGATGTTTTTGAATCATACAGGAAATATGCGAAAACACTTACTGCCAATGGTGATTACACCAGGAAATCTTTTTATGTTATGGGTCATACGCATTACGCTGAAATTGTACCTATGTCTTCATATATGGAAAATGGAAACCAGTTCAGCAAGATTTATTTGAACACAGGTACATGGAGAGCTCAACACAGACAAGCTATTTATGACAAGAGTTTTATCAGTTATAAAACCATAACATTTGCCGGCTTTTTTAAGGGCAATGAACGTAACGGCCATAGTTTTGAGTATTGGACCGGATACCTGGATTTATGATTAATGATTATACTTTGAATTAACTCCTGTTTGCGCTGTTAAGTTTTTTAAGCATGTCATCGGAAATATTTTCAGATGCACCATAACCGGTAACAAGAATACCCTTTGTTCCATCTGAAGATTGTATGGCATACACCGCGGCCTCATCTGCGGGGTCTGAATTACCTTCATAGCGATACACATCCATCACTTCAAAATTACTTGCGCTGTATTTGGCTTTACTGCAAACAAGCTGGTCATCTTCAATATTAAAATCAATTGTATAACCTTGTTTATGTAACGATTCTATTGCTTCTGAAACTGTATCGTAATGTGTTTGATGATTCATTGTAAAATGATATTAGATGTGAAGGTAGATATTTCACTTCCATGCTTTTCTTAAAAACCTTAACCAGTTGTCATGCATAATGTTTTCTATGTCTTTGTTTGAATAACCTCGATTGCTTAACAGTTGCGGAATTTTATTCAGGTCTTCAATCGTATCAATATCATTTGGGCATTGTTCTTTGCCAAAACCACCATCCAAATCTGAACCAATGCCAACATGTAAGGCATTACCTGCAAGCTGGCAAATGTGGTCTATGTTATCAATCACCTTATTCAAATCGCAATTCATATTTTTTGGTGTTGATGTACCGCGTTGCCAGTTGGGTACAAGCATCCATGCATCAAACGCACAGCCAATTACAGCATCACGTTCAATTAAAGTTTTTATTTGTTCATCACTAAACTGGCGATTATGATTAACAAACTTTCTGCAGTTATTATGACTTGCCCAAATATTGCCATTAAATAAATCCATCGCATTCCAAAAAGCATCATCACATAAATGCGTTGCATCGAGAATTATGTTTAACTGCTCCATTTCTTTTAATAAAGCTTTGCCATCATTATTCAATTTGCCTTTTGCATTTGTTCCGTTTGTATAACGCCCCGGCCCATAATGCGCCGGTCCAATTGCACGCAAGCCATAATTATGCGCCCGTTCAACATAACTAATATCAATCAATGAATCTGCACCTTCCAAACTTAATATGTAACCTACAGGTTTCTTATCATTCAAATCATCATCATCATTACTCCATAATTCAACATGTGCATTAAGCGCATCAACATTGGTTATCATTTTCATTTCACTACAATCTTCCATTGCTTTATACCATGCAAGCTGCGCCTGCGTTTGCGCCCATGCCTGTTGTGGCGAATGCCAGCCGGGCAAAGTATTACCGGCAGTTGCACATCTTGCTATTTGCGTAGCAACCACCAACCCGATATTTCCTTTTCTAAGTTCAGGCAATGCAACTGTGCCATTGCTTCTATCTGGTTTATCATGCAAATATTTTTCTGATGCTCTTATTTCATTAACAGGTTTACGCAGGTCGCGGTTCCATTCCATCGCATTCATGCTTAAATCTAAATGGGCATCAATTGTAAACATGGGTTTCTTTTTTAAAAGCTGCGTTATCTTTAATCAAATATAAATTACCAACTTTTTGCACGGACAGTAAATAAATGAAGAAGAAATAGCGCAAATTTTTTAACTTACTTCATCTAAACCTACATGTATGGATGAGGAAATTTTACAGCTGCGCGAAGAAAATGCCACCTTAAAAAATATAATTGCATCACTTGCCGGAAAAATAATGCGCATAGAAAAAGTGCTTTACTCCAATGATGAAAATAGGGATGGAGAAAATCAAATGATTTACTCCGATGATAAAAATCAGGAACTCATAAAATCAAAATTAACTCCAATCAAAAAAATAAGGATGGCGTAAATCATTTAGAAAACTCCAATAATAAAAATCAGGAAGGAGGAAACTCTTTGTCAAACTTACTTCCCGAAAAAAACATAGGAGTAAATACAAGTGCGGATGCCATCCGGAAAATTCCGGAAGCCCTAAAACCGCCATCTTTATGGAAAGTGGAAAGCGGGCTGCGTAAAATAATGGTTACAGCATCTGACGGCGGCGTTAGTAACACAGCAAAAATTCTTATTCAGCTGCATACGCAACCACGCAACTCTTATAAAGAACTGCGGCAGCTAACCGGGCTTTCTGAAGATGGCTTAACGAAAAGAATTATGGCAATGAAGAAGAAAGGGCTTGTGATAAGAACGTCGTTTCAGCATTACATGTTAACAGAACTGGCAACGAAAATTTTGGAGGATGCGATGGTGTAATCTTATTTATTATTTATAGTAATTACCATTTACGTTTCACTATTCGCAATAATTATTTTCATTCATGAAATGGTGTTGAGAAAAATTCATCCGCTTTTTTATTAAACTCATCTGCATGATTAATTAAAGTTGAATGGGGTGAGTTAGGAACTACCCACATATATGCTTTTGAAATGTTTTGGTAAATGAGCATCGTATGTTCAATAGAAATTAAATCATGGTCACCGCAAACTATTAGTGATGGGCATTGTATGGCGTGTAAATCTTTCAATGTAAGGTTTGGCTGATTCCAGTCAAGCATAAACAATTTCCAGGTATTTTTTTCTGTTGATGTTATCCATGTTTTAGTATGCTGTTTATCGTAATCTTTTTTTTCTGATTGCCAGAATGATGGATTATATGCTGATGAATCCGGCCAGATGTTGGCACCCGTTGAAACAAGTTTTATTACTTTATCAGGATGGCGCATAGCAAGCAGCAAAGCATTAATGCCGCCATCACTCCAGCCAATAACATAAGCCGAGTCAACATGAAGCGTATCTAACAACGTGGCAAAATCATCAGCCATCATTTCAAAACTCAGCGAGTCTTTATCATCAGTTGATTTGCCTTGTGCACGGCTATCTGCAACAATTACCTTATATTTTTTTGAGAAGTAAAGTATGTTATGTTCAAACGCTTTTATTGAACCTCCGTTGCCGTGAATCATCAACAAAGGCTTGCCGCTACCGTATATTTCGCAATACATTTTTATACCGCGTATGTTATAATATTTTCCTGCGGATGCATTATTGCCATAATCAATTTTGGTTTGGGCAAAAATGTTTTGTGCTGAAAGAAAGATTAGTATTATGCAAGTAATTTTTTTCATCATATTATTTAATTGATTTTAATAACCTGCTTCATCATCATCGTTACCAATAGGGTCGCCGGGCGGAATTACTTCATGCAATGCAGGCTTTGCTTCTGCTGGTGCTTTAATACGGTCTTCTGCTAACATCAAATGCGCTATATAAGAATCATCTTTTGATGTTTTAATCTGCGCATCAATAAAAGATTTTAAGCTTTCTAATTTTTGTTTCGCATCTGCTCTTACCTGGAAAGGCACATCTTTATTAACCGTTGTGCTTAATAAATAAGTTAATAAAATTTGTTCTGTTTGTTGCTGAATTTGTTGTTTCATTCCGGTAAGCCTTGGTGCTTTCCATGTTCTGTTAATCAATGTGTCAATCATTTCATCTACACTTAAACCGCCATTCACGGCATATTGATTCATGCGACTTAAACGTTCGCTGTTAAACAAAAATTCAAATGGAAAATCTGCAGCCGTTTCTGCAGGTGATAATGCATCAAACGCAAGCCCTGTTCGCTTATTAAATAGTTCTCTTGATGAAACATAGCCTGCTGGTCTTGGCGGTATCATTTCAACAATCGTATCAGGTAATTTTAAAACGTTTGGGTCCATGCAATCAGCTATTACACTTAAAGCTCTTAACTGGTCAGCTTTTGATAATGGTTTTGTGATGAACTGTCCATCGCCACGCAATGCATAGTTATAGTCCATGCCGCCAACTAATTTTGTAACAGCCGCCAACTGGTAACGATGCCCAAAATAAACAGGCACCAATACATCTTCCAGCATTGCCATTGGCATGTTTGGTCGTATATCATTTGCACCAAATTGTTGTAAAGCTTTTGCTCTTACCTGCATCATCTTTTTTAATTCAGTTATAGCATCGCCGCCATTATCCCACAAATGCGCATATGGACTAACAGAACCTTGCGGTCTTGCATCCTGGTCAGTTAAAAAACGCAGACCATTTTTGAAAGCATTGGTCAAAATTTTATTTAAGCTATCCTGTTCATTTGTATCTGCAGCAAATTGTGAATAACCAAACGCAATAGAAATTTTATCCCAGTCACCAATCTTATTATCATACGCATTGCTTAAATCAATATTGCCGCTTGCGTTTAATGTTATCAGCGGATGCGGATAATCCATCACACTTGAACGGTTGACGGTGCTTGCAGAATAGTTATGCATCAAGCCAAGCGTATGCCCAACTTCATGTGCAGCAAGCTGACGCAATCTTGCCAATGCCATCTTCAACATTTTATCATCGGCAGGCACGCCTGTTTCATACGGTGCCAGCAAGCCTTGAGCAATTAAATAATCCTGTCTTACTCTTAATGAACCAAGCGACACATTGCCTTTTATAATCTCGCCGGTTCGAGGGTCAATAACAGCAGCGCCATAACTCCATCCGCGTGTTGAACGATGCACCCAGTTAATCATGTTGTAACGAATGTCCATTGGGTCAGCACCATCAGGCAAAATTTTTACCTGGAACGCATTCTTAAAACCGGCTGCTTCAAATGCCTGGCTCCACCAGCTTGCACCTTCCAGCAACGCACTTTGTATAGGTTCGGGAACGCCATTATCAACATAATAAATAATTGGCTTTATCGCTTCGCTTACGGCAGCAGTTGAGTCTTTTTTTTGCAGGCGATGACGGCAGATAAAATATTTTGCTATCGGTTCAGACACTGGTGTGCTGTAATCAAAATAAGATATGTTGAAAAAACTTGAACGTGGGTCAAACACACGCGGCTTATAATTATTGTCAGGCAATTGCACAAACGAATGATGCATGCGTAACGTAATGGCATCAGGTGAAGGTGTAACAGTTTGAACATAGTTGCCGATGTTCCCATCATTGTTTACAAAAGTTATCGTTGCTTCAAGCTCTGTATTCAGCGGAAAATTTTTTGTCATTGGAAAATATAAAGCACTGCGTGATGGGTCAATTGCATAAGTGCCTTGCTCATTATCATGCAAGCGGTTTGCAACATGCATTGCATCATGCAATAAAAAATCAGTGATGTCAATAAGCACGGTGTTGTTGGTTGTAGCTTCTTCCTGGAAACCCCAAATGGTTGATTGTGCAAATGATTGTTCAACGGCACGTTTTTCATTGGAATCATTTGTTACAGCACGGTAATCGTAATTGGGTTGAATCAATAAAACCTTCTTTCCAATTTTTACAAACTTTACAATTTTAGTGTCGCCTAACAAGCCGCGGTCTAAGCCAACATCATTAGAGCCTAATCCTGCAGGTAATGATGTTTGATATAAAAATTCTGAATCAAGTTTGCTAATTTCAAGATGTATCCTGCCATTGTTTTCATCAACATAATAATTAAAAAAACCAGCATACTTTTTAAAGTCTTTTATTTTGATTTCGATTGCCGGAAGTTTTTGAGCGAGTACAAATACAGGTAACAATAACAGCAGTAAAAATATTTTCATGTGCAAATGGTTTATCAGCACAATATAATAAGAGTTATAAGATTAGATAATAAACTGATTATCAAATTGAATTATACTGCAATAAAATTGTTTTGCTTATTCTGTTTTTGTTTATAAAAGTAATAAAGTGGAATACCACTGAACGTAAATGTTAATCCTGCAGCAGATTGTATTGGTTCAACCATAATAGTATTAACCACTAATCCAATTGAAAACAATATTAAAATGATTGGCGACAAAGGATAAGCAATTACTTTGACGGTTATTGTTTTGTTTCTTTTCATCTTTATCAAAGCCCAGCCTAACAAAATAAAAAATAAAAATTCAACTATAATTACAGTGTCTGTGAGAATATCAAACGTGCCTGAGATAACCATAATGCATGTCCAGATGCCGGAGTATATTAATGAGATATAAGGTGTTCTGTAACGCGGATGCACATTTGCAAATTTCTTAGCAAAAAATTTTTCCTGTGCCATTCGATAATATAACCTTGGATAAGTAATGATAAGCGCATTTAAAGAACCAAATGTGCTTGCGGCAATTAATACAGCAAGCAACACAACGCCAATATTACCTGATAAAATACGTGCTGCTTCAACGGCAGCAATATTATTTTCATTCATCGCCGCTAATGCGGGCAATGATAAAACATGTATAAACGCATAATTTATCAACACATACAATACAATCACAATACTTACGCCGCTAATGATGGAGACAGGAATATTTTTTTTTGGATTTTTGATTTCACCGCTCATAAAGCCAATGCAATACCAGCCATCATACGCCCAGAAGGCGCTTACCATTGCGGCCATAAAAGCACTTAAAATGTTTGTATTGATTGCAGTAATATGTGAATCAGCTTGTGGATGATGTGTGCCCGGATATAATATGCCTGCAACAATAAGTGTAAGTATTCCAATGATTTTTGCAGCAGTTATAACATTGCTTAGATTACCGCCTTTTTTTGCACCTAACACATTTATCCACGTAAGAAAAATAATAGCAATAATGGCAAGAATCTTTACACCGGAACTATCAAAGGGATAGATAAAATGACCGATTGAAATATCTTTCCATTTATCAAGCGGGTTGGGCAATGGAACAACAGAGTTTACTGATTGCGCAAAAACATAAGCCACTGCCGCATTGCCGCCACTGCCTATAATAAGAAACGATGCCCATCCATATAGAAAAGAAAAAAGATTGCCAAAGCTTAAACGCAGGTATTCATAAATGCCTCCGGATTCATTGGTTAATGTTGCCAAACCCGCCATTGTGAAAGCACCAAACATAGAGATGATGCCAGCTACTATCCATGCTAATAAAATGTAATGCTCATTCATGAGCATTACAGACATTGGTGCAATTTTCTTAAACACGCCTGAGCCGATAATTGTACCGGCTACCATTAAAATTGCCGTAGTTAAACCAAGCGAACGAAGCAGCGGAATTTTAGATTTGTCAATAATATTGTTACTGTCAGTATTAGTTTCAGCCTGCATAATAAGTTTGTTTAAGAATCTTTCTTAAACCGAAATTTTTCTATCTCTTGCAATTACTTTCCATTCATCAATTATGTGATTATTTTCAATAACAACAGCACGCTCATATAAAGCAACGGTCGGGCAAATATGATAGGGAATACCATATAAAACGTCACCAATTTTATAACGGCTTGCATCAGCAACTTTTAATACTAAATGTTCTTCGCTTTGACTGATAGGCTGAGCGTTTTCAGCATTTAAAAAATGCACACGTTTATCAATTGTATTTTCTGATGCTACAGATTTATGGCCAAGGTCTGTGCATATAGTATACTCATCAACAATAGAAATAATTCTTGTAATGATAAGTGCAGCGTATTCAAAAGGTTCATCACGAAATTGGGTTTTATAGCTATAATCCCAGAACACAAAAGTGCCCGGGCTGCATTCAACATTTTGCCTTTGTGCATGAATAGGGAAAGTAGGAGAGCCGCCTGCAACAATGTTAAGTTTTTTATGTGATGATGATTCAATTGCATCCGCAAATTGCATCACTTTATCAAAAGCCTTATTTGTATTTAGTTTACGTTGTTCGACATTTGTATCACGGATGTGTCCGTCATACGCATGAAGACCAATAACATTTATGCCTTTAAAATTTTCGCATTCATTAAAAAGGTCTAAAGTATTTTCAGGTTTAATGCCTGTTCTATTTTGACCTACATTCATATCAATATAAACGTCAAGTAACAAATTATTCTCAGCAAAAATGGAAGAGATATTTTCTGCATTAATTACATCATCAATTAAACATGCAAAATGCATTGAAGGAAATTGTTTTATAAGTTGAAGCAAACGTTTTGCTTTTGTTGTTGTTGGCTGATACGCTAATAATACATCACTTGCTTTAATCATTCCCAGCATTTCCGCTTCAGCAATGGTTACACATTTAAATTTTGTTATACCTGCATCAAGCATCATTGTGCATACTTCAGCCATCTTGTTAGTTTTTACATGCGGCCGCAAATGCGCAACATCTTTCATTTTTATTACTTCGTTAATGTTCTGCTGCGCACGTTCTTTATAAATTATTAAGGCAGGCGAATCAATACTGTTGATATTATTTATTTCGTACCAGTTCATACATCAATAATAAATTATAAAAACAAATTTTGTATTTTTAAGCATGGAAGTTAATGAACCTACGGTTGCTTATGGCAAACAAAAAGTTTCTATTGAAGCATATCTTGAAATGGAAAATGCAGCGATTGAAAACATGAATATTATAAAGGTGAAGTGTTTGCCATGTCAGGTACCAAGATGCCGCATGATACAATTACAAGTAATTTATTCATTGCTTTTGGACAAAAGTTAAAAGGAAAAAAGTGTAAACCTTATGGCAGCGATACACGTGTACATATTCCATCAAATGTATTATTTACTTATCCTGATATTTCAATTGTTTGTGGTAAAGTAATAACATTGAATAATGATGATTCAATGTTTTAAACCCAACCATAATTATTGAAGTGCTTTCAAAGTCAACAAGGAATTATGACCGCGGTGAAAAATTTAAATTATACCGTGATATTGCAACTTTGAAAGAATATTTATTGGTTGATTCAGAGAATATTTATATAGAAATTTTCAGGCTGAATGAAACCAATCATTGGGAGCTTGAAGAATACAATAATTTGAACGAACAACTTCAAATTAAAGCAATAAACGAAAGCATATTAATTGAAGATACTTATGAAGGTGTAAAAATCAATACCTAAGCCAGCTCAAACACTGCTTCAATTTCAACCGGAATATTACCAGGCAAAGAACCCATACCAACAGCACTGCGCACACCAACACCATTATCATCACCCCAAACTTTTGCAAACAATTCACTGCAGCCATTTATAACATAAGGATGCTTTTCAAAATCAGCCGTGCAGGCAACCATGCCCAACACTTTTATTACACGTTTAATTTTATTTAACGAACCAAGATTTAGTTTTAATGTGGCAAGAATAGCAAGCCCAACCTGCTGTGCCGCAAGCTTACCTTCATACATATTTATTGTATCATTCACACGACCAATGATTAACGTTTTATCAGCTTTTAATGGTCCATGTCCTGAAACATAAACAAAACTACCAACAATCAGGAAAGGTTTGTAAACACCGAGTGGTGCTGGTGCAGGTGGCAGTTGTAAGTTTAGTTGTTCAAAGTTTTTATTAGCATTCATATTATAAGTTATAATCGTAAGTAAAAAAGTTATAAGGTTAATGAATAATATAATTCAGCACAAAAACACCAATCAATCCAATAATAGAAACCATTGTTTCCATTACGCTCCATGTTTTAAAAGTATCTTTTAAACTTAAATTAAAATATTCTTTAAACAGCCAGAAACCGCCATCATTCACATGGCCAAAAATCAAACTGCCTGCGCCGGTTGCAAGTACCATTAAACAAGGGTTAACACCACTTGTTGCAATCATTGGCGCAATAATGCCAGCTGTTGTTAAACCTGCGATAGTTGCAGAGCCAAGCGCAATGCGTATTACTGCACTTATTATCCATGCGGCAAATAACGGATGCACATGAAAGTTATCAAGCGCTTTTGCTATTTGGGTATTCACACCTGTTTCGGTAAGAATCTCTTTCATGGCGCCAGCGCCTGCAAGAATTAGTAAGATGGGCGAAATATCTTTTATCGCATCTAACAAATGATTCATCAAAACAGGCATTGATTTTTTTTGTTTTAAACCCAAACTATAAAGCGCAAAAAAAACGGCAACTATCATTGCAATAGGCGGATTACCTAACCCGATAAAAAAATTTGTAACAATATTTTGTTGTGCGATGAATTGTTTGCAAAATGTTGCCACAGCAATTAACAAAACAGGTAAAAATGTTGTAAATAAACTATTGAAGAATGACGGTAATTCATCATCCAATAATTCTTTTGCTGCAAACGTATCAGGTGGCTTGTTGTTATATTTTTTTAAGCGTTTTGCAAACATTGGCCCGGCAATAATTACAGCAGGAATAGCAATGCATAATCCATACAATAAAGTCAAACCTAAATCCGCATGGTATTGCGCTACTAATGCTGTTGGTGCAGGATGCGGCGGCAAATATCCATGCGTTACAGATACAGCAGCAACAACAGGCAGACCAATGTACACAACAGGAATATTATATCTTCTTGAAACAGCAATTATCAGCGGAACCATCAAGACAAAACTTACATCAAAGAACAAAGGAATGCCCACAATAAAAGCTGTTAAAACCATTGCCCACATAATGTAACGTTTACCAAAGGCATCAACCAAACTTGTGGTTATCTTTTGCGCCGCACCGCTTTCTGCAATCAGTTTGCCAAGCATAGCACCCATACATAAAATAATGCTTAATGAACCAAGAATATCACCGATGCCTTTTTCTGTTGCATTAACTATAGTGTTTACCGGCATTTGATTGCATAAGCCAATTAATATGGAAGTGATAAGAAATGACAGGAATGCATTAAGCTTTATCCAGGCAATAAGAATGATTAAAAAAATAATACCTGCAATGAGGATGATAAAAGACATGATAAAAATATGAGCAACTAAGATAACTGACATAGATAAACAAATACTAACTTCTGCACTATCTATATTATAGAGGCAAACAAATTATAAACATAGTTCCTTCGCCTTCTTTACTTTCAGCTTTTATCGTACCATTATGTTCTTTCGTGATTATATCATAAGCAAGTGATAAACCTAATCCCGTACCTTGTCCTGTTGGTTTTGTGGTAAAAAAAGGCTGAAAAATTTTATCAAGAACCTGTTGCGGCATACCACTGCCATTATCTTTTACAATAATTTCAACATCATCACCGGTTTTTTTTGTTTGAATTATAACGGCTGGTTTAAAGCTTTCATCAGCCATTTTCTTTTTCTCATTTACTGCGTAAAATGCATTATTAACAAGATTCAATATTACTCTGCCCACGTCTTGCGAAACAATATTTATTTTGCTGATTGAGCTATCAAAATCTGTTTTAAAATCTGCATTAAATGATTTGTCTTTTGCCCGTAAACCATGATAACTTAAACGCAGGTATTCATCACATAAAGCATTTATATCTGTCGCTTCTTTTATCCCCGTATTTTTTCTTGAATGCTGCAACATGCCTTTTACAATGGCATCTGCACGCTTGCCATGAAAAGCAATTTTTTCATTGTTCTGAAAAATGTCATTCAACAATTCATATGCTTCTCTGTTGCTTTGGCTATTAACTTTCTGACCTTTTAACTCTTCGATTAATTCATTATTCACCTCAGAAAAATTATTCACGAAGTTTAACGGATTTTGAATTTCATGTGCTATGCCTGCAGTTAGCTCACCAAGGCTTGCCATTTTTTCACTTTGTATAAGTTGCGCTTGTGTTGATTTTAATTCATTCAATGTATTTTCGAGTTCTTCCTTTTGTTGAGTAAGTTCTGCAGTACGTTCAGCCACCTGTACTTCAAGATCGGCCTTCATGGCAGTTATTATTATGTTGTTTTGCTCTTCTTTATAAGCTTTTTCACGAGCTTTTGTAAGTTCTTTTTGTTGTTTGCGTGTTACTATCCATGTGCCTATTCCCCATATAACAGCAAATGTTTCTGCAATATCTCCCCAGTCGCTCCATTTATTGTAAAAACTTTTGCTTACCAGTTTAACAGCTTCTTCAACAAATGATACAACGAGGTAAGGTACAATAGCGGTAATTAAAAATCTGGCTGTTTTAAAAGCTTCATTTGTATAAATAACATACAATAAACCTGCAAGCATAATTATAGAAAGCCATTGTCCGATGGTATAAAATGAAGAAACAGAAAATTGCGCAATTCCAAAGGCAAAAGAAGCATACATCAGCCACAATAATTGCTTGTTCCATTGCGGCATTGTAAGTGCCGTTTTAAGCGATCTGCGTAAATAAAAAACAATTAGAATAACTATAATAAACTCAAATGACATAATAATTCGTTTAAATAAACACTGCTATTTTACATGCGCTTTTACTTTTAAAATACCGCCCATTGCTTCTTTAACGCTTTGTATGTAGATAAATACTTTGGGATCAATTTCTTCAAGCGTATCCTGTATCTGTTTTATTTCAAGGCGGGTTACAATTGTTACTATTATTTCACAATCGGTTCTAATATCAAAGCTGCCGGGCAAATAGCCTCTTTCACCTTTATATACAGTAATGCCCTTGCCTAACTCATTTACAAGATAGCTTTTTATTTCATCATACGAAGCGGAAATAATATGTATAGCAGTGAATTCTTCAATGCCATCAACCACATAATTAGTAGCTCTTGTTGCAGTAAAATAAGTAATGATGGAATATAAAGCCGTTTCAATACCAAATTGAAATGCAGCAATAAGCATAATAATACTGTTAAGAATTAGTACTACTTCAGTATTTGATAAACCGGTTCTTCGTTGCGTGAACACAGCTATAACCTCTGAACCATCAATCACACCACCACCTCTTATTACAAGGCCAATGCCTGTACCGATAAGTAATCCTCCAAAAATGGCGATGAGTAACCTGTCGTTTGTAACGGGTTTAATATTGATGAATAACAAAGCCAGTGAAAGTAGTATAACAGCAATAGTTGTTTGAACGGCAAATGTTTTACTTATTTTTTTGTAGCCAAGATAAATAAATATTGAGTTAAGCAAAACAACCAGTATGCTTATATTGATATGAAATATTTCATGCAGCAATATTGATATACCGGTAACACCACCGTCCAGAAACCGGTTAGGAATCATAAAGCCTTTCATAGCAAATGTAGCCAGGCTTATACCTACCAGAATATGCAAAAAGCTTTTTATGTCCAGCACTTTGTTCCATTCAAGTTTATCGTGTTTGTATTTTCTCCTCATAGGTATGCGTTAACTTGTTTTAAAGATAAGCGCATAAAAATAAAAAACCCCTCCTGGAAAGGAGCGGTTTTTTCACTTAAAAATCTAAAATTTATGAGATTAGCATTTTAACGCTGTTGAATTGTAACAATTGTATGAATGCCTTTTTAGGTTATAGTTCTGATCTTTACAACGTATTTATAGTGATGCGCTCAGTTGCATTGCACAATTTATAAGGCTTTACCATCTTCAAAGCCTTGTTTAATCAAGTAAAATATTAGTAGGAAATCTCTTCTAATAACAGCTATATGATTATAAAAAAATTATATTGAGCTGTTGTTAAGCTATTACGTTTACTTCAGATTTTTTAATTATCAAACGTACAGTATCAGCAATGGCAGCAGCATCATAATTGCATTCATGATGCAATTCTTTAAGCGTTCCATGTTCAACAATTTTATCAGGAATGCCTAATATTTTTATTTCAGCTTTGTAGTTATGCTCATTCATAAACTCTAAAACTGCGCTTCCGAAACCGCCGACAATTGTTCCATCTTCAACCGTAATTATTTTATCAAATTTGTTAAACACTTCATGTAATAAATCTTTATCAATTGGTTTTACAAAACGCATATCATAATGAGCGATATCAATACCACCTGTTTTTAATTCACGAATAGCCGCTGCGGCAAAATTTCCTGTATGGCCGAGGCTTAGAACTGCAATATCTGTTCCATCTTTAATTTTCCTGCCTTTGCCAATTTCAATTTCTTTAAATGGTGTTTTCCACTCAGACAGTACACCTTCACCGCGTGGGTAGCGTATTACAAAAGGATATTTGTTTTTTTCAAGTTGCGCAGTGTACATAAGATTGCGCAATTCACTTTCATTCATAGGTGAGCTAACAATCATATTTGGTATACAACGCATGTAAGGAATATCATACGCACCATGATGCGTTGGCCCGTCTTCACCAACCAAACCAGCCCTGTCTAAACAAAATATTACCGGCAGCTTTTGAATAGCAACATCATGTATAACCTGGTCATAAGCGCGTTGCATAAATGATGAATAAATGTTGCAAAATATTCGCATACCCTGAGTTGCAAGCCCCGCACTTAATGTAACAGCATGTTGTTCGCAAATGCCAACGTCGAAGGCACGTTGCGGCATTACTTCCATCATAAATTTTAATGATGAACCGCTTGGCATTGCCGGTGTTACACCTAAAATTTTTTCGTTCTGTTTAGCCAGCTCTATTATTGTATGACCAAATACATCCTGGTATTTTGGAGGTTGCGGCAGATCAAATTTCTTCTTATAAATTTCACCGGTTACTTTATCGAACAAACCTGGTGCATGCCACTTTGTTTGATCCTGTTCTGCCAATGAATAACCCTTGCCTTTTACCGTAATAATGTGTAAAATTTTAGGTCCGGGAATGTTACGAAGGTCAGTTAAAGTATCAACCAGCTTGGTGATGTTGTGCCCATCAATCGGTCCAAAATACCTGAAATTAAAAGACTCAAACAGGTTACTGCTTTTACTTACCATGCCTTTAATACTGGCTTCAAGCTTTGCCGCCATGTCGCGGGTAAATCTTTTTCCAACCGGCAATTTTCCAAGCATGTTCCAGATGTCATCTCTTATCTTATTATATTTTGGTGATGTTGTTATATCAGTCAAATATTCTTTTAAAGCACCAACATTTGGGTCAATGCTCATGCAGTTATCATTCAACACAACCAACAGATCAGCATCCGCTACACCTGCATGATTCAAGCCTTCGAAAGCCATACCTGCAGTCATTGCACCATCACCAATAACGGCAACTGTTTTCCTGTTTTTTTCACCTTTATATTTTGCAGCCATTGCCATACCAAGCGCTGCTGAAACAGAGGTGGATGAATGCCCGACACCAAACGTATCATACTCGCTTTCGCTTCGTTTAGGAAAGCCGCTAAGGCCGTTATATTTTCTGTTCGTAATAAAATTATCTCTTCTCCCGGTTAAAATTTTATGTCCATAAGCCTGGTGCCCAACATCCCAAACCAACTGGTCGTACGGTGTATTATAAACATAATGCAATGCTGTTGTAAGTTCAACCACACCAAGGCTTGCACCAAAATGGCCGCCATACACGCTTACTACATCAATAATATATTGCCGTAATTCATCACATACCTGAAAAAGCTGGTCAGCAGAAAGTTTTTTTAAATCGTCAGGTGAATTTATATTACTAAGCAGAACGCCTGGTTTAATCTCCATTTAAAGATATTGAAATGTAAAAGTAACGTTTATAGATTATGTAATTATATACGGATGTTCAATGCTTTTGGTAACTGCGAATTTTTTAAGCCAGCCAGATTGCTAATTTGCCTTTAATCAAATTTGAACTGATGTGCCAGAGTTTGTATATTTAATTTGTATAACATGCATAAAAATCAGATAGCATATTGGTGGTGTCAAATAGGTGGATGGACTTTTTACGGGTTAACCTTATTTTTTTTCACCTGGGTTTTTCACATGCAATTAACTACCATGTTTGCATTAAGAATTTTGCTTGATGTTTCATTAGGTTTATTGTTTACACATCTTTTGCGCCTTGCCATTTTAAAACTAAACCTGTTGCCGCCTATTTTCGGCAGGCAATGGATTTTTCTATTTTCAGTAGCCCTTTTCACTTGTATTGCATACAGCTTTATAAGCAGCACAATTGTAGAATGGCTGCGTTTATATGACCCTAAAATAAAAGCTACAATTCCGGAAAGATTTTTTTTGAATGTTGCCAGCGATTCACCGATTATTTTGGTTTGGCTTTCTATATATTATATATGGCATTATTTTGAAAACACACGTAACACAAAAATTGACAGCGTGAAAATGGAAAGCCTTGTAAAAGAGTTGCAACTCAAAACAATTAAATCACACATCAACCCACATTTTATTTTTAATGCATTGAATAGTATAAGGGCGTTGGTTGATGAAAACCCTGAACGAGCAAGAACAGCTATTACCGAACTAAGCAATATTTTAAGAAGCAGCATGCAGGCTGAAAAAACAGAGACATCAACACTTGAAAAAGAATTAAATATTGTAAAAGATTATCTTGAACTGGAACAGATACGTTTTGAAGACAGGCTTAGAGTTGAATATGTAATTGATGAAGATACATTAGACCAGCAAGTGCCGCCAATGATGTTGCAAACGCTGGTTGAAAACGCTATCAAGCATGGTATTAGCAAACAACTAAATGGCGGCGTTGTAAAAATTTGTTCCGATTTTACTGATGACCATCATGAACTGGTAGTTGAAAATACAGGCAGTTATAACTATGAAAATAATCCCGATGGTTTTGGTATCGCCAGCACTACAAGCAGGTTAAAATTATTGTATGGTAACAATGCAAGTTTCAGTATAAAAAATTTAAGCAACGGCATAGTGCAGGCTAAAGTTATATTACCTGTTACTGCACTTTCATTTTCAAAATAAAACATATGTCTTTAAAAGCAATTATCGTAGATGATGAGCGCCTCGCAAGAACAGAATTGAAAAAGCTATTGCAGGAATTTCCTGATATCAATATTATTGATGAAGCGGCTAATGCTGAGGAAGGCATAGAAAAAATTGAACTGCAAAATCCAGACATCATTTTTTTGGATATACAGATGCCTGGCAAAACAGGATTTGATTTGCTTGCTGAACTTGAAAAAGCGCCGCATGTAATTTTTACAACAGCGTATGATGAATATGCTTTAAAAGCATTTGAAGTAAATGCTTTGGATTATTTATTAAAACCAATAGAACCTAAGCGTCTTGCCGATGCTGTACATAAGTTGCGGGATGAAATAAGTAAAGAAAAAGATCCGCATGGTAATAACCGTGGGCCACTTACAGAAGCAGACCAGGTTTTTGTAAAAGATGGTGAACGCTGCTGGTTTGTTAAGCTAAATGAAATAAGATTGTTTGAGAGTGTAGGTAATTATGCAAAGGTTTTCTTTGCATCCAATAAGCCGTTGATTTTAAAATCACTAAATGCATTGGAAGAACGTCTGGATGACCGTGTTTTTTTCCGTGCTAACCGGAAACACATTATTAATCTGCGCTGGATTGAAAAAATAGAACCCTACTTTAATGGTGGCTTATTAGTTGATTTGAAAGGTGGCGAAAAAATAGAAGTAAGCCGCAGGCAAACGGTAAAGTTTAAAGAAATGATGAGCTTTTAATCTTGTTCGTTCTTTATAAAAACAAAACCATTGTAAGTTTTAAGTTGCCTGTATATTAATGGCCCAATCAACCTCCATTGAACTATTCCTTCAACTGTATATTCAAACTTATTATTGTTACTGGTTGGCTTTACTATCGTTCTGAACGGCTTCCAATTTGTTCCAATCATAAATCCTGTTGCATCTGAATACGCATTTAGTGGAACGTTAATTGATTGCTTGTTTTTACTGTAAATAATATTCAAATTATATTCTGATATAAAGTTGTCTTCTAATTTTATTTCCAAAAATGATGTCTTTCCGTCTTGGTTTAAACTATCTGCTAAAATATAATCTGATGTTTTAAATTTATTTAGGTTAGATGATGGATTATTACTTTCATTATTTGAAAAATTTGTGGAAGATAAAAACCCAAATACAAAAATTATAGACACAAACCATCCAGAATTCGCTCTCAAAAGTTTTGTCGCTTTAAAACAAATCGCTATAAAATAAATTAAAAGTGTGAGATTTAGTAAAGCCCACAACAAGTAAAACATAAAAAGCTTTACTAATTATAAAATTTAAAAATTAAGCAACCACTGCAACAGAATGTATAGCATCACTCATTTCTTTTATTAATGATGCATCTTTTTCAATTGCATTACCAACAACAATTATGTCAGCACCGCTGCGGCAATTAAGATAAGCTTTTTCAGCATTGGTTATTCCGCCGCCAACAATCAGCGGCGCTTCAATATGAGAAGCAACTTTTTCAATCATGTGTTGCGATATAGGATTTTTTGCACCGCTGCCGGCATCCATAAAAATTAATTTCATTCCAAGCATTTCGCCTGCCATTGCTGTACACATCGCAATCTCGCTTTTATCACTCGGTAACGGCGTTGCATTTGAAATATAAGAAACGGTGGTCGGCGCTCCGCCATCAATTACCATATAGCCTGTCGGCATAATTTCCAAACCACTTTGTTTTACTGCCGGTGCACTAATCACATGTTGGCCAATAAGCAATTCGGGATTTCTGCCAGATATAAGTGATAAATATAAAAGCGCATCAGCATAACGGCATATCTGGCTGGATGAACCAGGGAAAATAATTACAGGTATAGAACAGGAAACTTTTATTTGCCTTATACACTCATCCAGATTATTTGAAATAACAAGACTGCCACCAACAAAAAAATAATCAATTTTGGCATCTACTGCAAGCGATACAAGTTGTTCAGTAGTGGCAACATTTATTTTATCAGGGTCAACAAGCACCGCGAAAGATTTTTTTCCCGAACGTTTTTTTTCCTGTAACTGGTTATATAACGTGTGCTTCATGCGGTTTTTTTGGTTTACACATTATTGCAAAAATGCAAAAACTTTTTTAATTCTTAGAACCTGATAACAATGTTTCTGCAATATGACGTTTTTATGTAAATACGTATATCAGTAAAAATAGTGTTTTGATGCTTAATTTTCTTATTTTAAAGATTGATATTTTTTTATCTACACAAAAAGTTTCTATAAAGCAATGCAGTATTGGGCTTTGAAAAAAAGCACATCTATTTTCCACATTATGTGTATATTGATTGTTTCAATTTTGAATGTATAAAGATATTTTCGTTTCCCGTCTCTAGCGTTGACTACTAAGTAAAAATTAATTATAAACTCATTAAATAAATTTTAGATGGAAAGTCTAACTTCAAAAAACGCGTTGTGCTTTCAGCGCAGGTTTACAAAAGAAAGCGTTAGCCCTTTTGATATGTTTGAATATGATTACCGAACCAGCGTAATCAAAAATCCCACAGGAGAAATTTTGTTTGAAATGAAAGATGTAGAAGTTCCAAAACAATGGAGCCAGATTGCCACAGACATCATTGCACAAAAATATTTTCGTAAAGCCGGCGTGCCGCAACCTGATGGAAGTTTAGGTCGGGAAACATCTGCAAAGCAAGTAGCACATCGCATGGCAAATTGCTGGCGTGTTTGGGGTGAACGCTATAATTATTTTAATTCAGAAAAAGATGCACAAATATTTTATGACGAGTTAGTATATAGTATTTTAAACCAGGCTTGCGTGCCCAACAGCCCGCAATGGTTTAACACAGGCTTGCATGAAAGTTATGGAATAACAGGCAAGCCGCAGGGTCATTATTATGTTGATGGAAAAGATGGTAAGTTAAAAAAATCAACCAGCGCTTATGAAAGGCCACAGCCACATGCCTGCTTTATTTTAAGTGTTGATGATGATTTGGTGAATGATGGTGGCATTATGGATTTATGGATTCGTGAAGCACGCATATTTAAATATGGTTCCGGCGTTGGAACAAATTTTTCTAAAGTACGTGGGGAAGGCGAAAGGTTAAGCGGCGGCGGTACATCAAGTGGTTTGATGAGTTTTTTAAAAATAGGAGATAGATCGGCAGGTGCTATAAAAAGTGGCGGCACTACAAGACGCGCTGCAAAAATGGTTTGTCTTGATTTAGACCATCCTGAAATAATAAATTTTATTAACTGGAAGAAAGATGAAGAGAAAAAAGTAGCTGCAATGGTTTCAGCAGGTTATGACAGTGGTTATGAAGGTGAAGCGTACGCAACTGTATCAGGTCAAAACTCAAATAATTCAGTTAGAATACCGAATGAATTTTTTAAGGTGCTTGAAGAAGATGGCGATTGGGAATTGAAAGCAAGAACTGATGGAAGAACCATGAAAAAAATTCCGGCACGTGAAGTATGGAGCCAGATAAATTATGCAGCATGGCGTTGTGCAGACCCGGGCATACAATACGATACAACTATAAACGAATGGCATACTTGTCCAAAGGGTGGTCGAATTAATGCATCTAATCCATGCAGTGAATACATGTTTTTAGATAACACTGCGTGTAACCTCGCCAGTGCCAACCTTATGAAATTCTTTGATGTTGAAAAAAGCATTTTTGATGTTGAAGGGTTTGCTTATACATGCAGGTTATGGACGGTCGTACTTGAGATTTCTGTATTGATGGCGCAGTTTCCTTCAAAAGAAGTTGCCCAGTTATCTTATGATTACAGAACGCTTGGTTTGGGCTTTGCAAATCTTGGAACGATGTTGATGGTAAGCAGCATCGCTTATAACAGCGAACAGGCACGCGGTATTGCTGGTGCTATCACCGCAATCATGACAGGAGTATCTTACAAAACTTCCGCTGAAATGGCTGCTGTATTGGGAACTTTTTCAAAGTATAAAGAGAATAAAGAAGACATGTTACGTGTAATGCATAACCATCGGGCAGCAGCGTATGATGCATCTGATGCATATGAAGGTTTAAGTATTAATCCGGTTGGTATAAATGCAAAATATTGCCCTGATTATTTATTATCTGCTGCATGCAAAGCATGGGATGATGCTGTTGAGCTTGGAGAAAAATATGGTTACCGCAATGCGCAAACAACAGTGATTGCACCAACAGGAACTATTGGTTTGGTAATGGATTGTGATACTACCGGTGTTGAACCTGATTTTGCATTAGTGAAATTTAAAAAGCTTTCAGGCGGTGGATATTTTAAGATTATTAATCAAAGTGTACCCGTTGCTTTGCAACATTTAAGTTATAATGATAAGGAGATTGATGCTATAGTAAAATATGCAGTTGGTGCTGCTACATTTGAAGGTGCGCCATTCATCAACCCGCAAACATTAAGCGAAAAAGGTTTTATTGCTGAAGAAATTGCAAAGCTGAGTAATGCTGCTAAAGCTGCTTTTGAAATAAATTTCTTGTTTAATAAATTTATTCTGGGTGAAGCATGTTTGGAAAGATTAGGCTTCTCATCAGCACAATATAACGACTGGAATTTTGATTTGCTTGAAGCTATTGGTTTTATAGACGAACAGGTTGATGCAGCTAACGATTATATCTGCGGAACGATGACAGTTGAAGGTGCGCCTTATCTTAAAGCAGAGCATCTTTCTGTGTTTGATTGCGCCAACAAATGTGGCAAGAAAGGTGAACGTTACATACATGCACATGGACATATAAAAATGATGGCAGCCTGTCAGCCATTTTTAAGTGGTGCAATTTCTAAAACTATTAATTTTCCGCATGAAGCAACCATTGAAGAAATTGCAGACTCATATATGCTTAGCTGGCAACTGAGTTTAAAAGCCTGTGCGTTATATCGTGATGGTTCTAAGTTATCACAACCGCTAAGCAATAAATCGGATAAGAAAAAAAAGTCAGCAAGTCAGGAAGACAGCAAGTCAGTAAGTAAAGAAGAAATGAAATCGGAAATAACAAAATTAGAAACTGTAAGCCTTCAGCCAGAACCAAATATTGTTGACTTATCAAAACTTACTGCAGAAGATTTATTGGAAGAAGTGCAAAAGCGTATGCAGGCAAGTAACGATACATCTTTAAAAAGAAAATTATCGCAGATTGTTGAAAGAAAAACATTGCCTGCAAAACGCCGCGGCTTTACACAAAAAGCTAAAATAAACGGGCAGGTTTTGTTTTTGCGCACAGGTGAATACAGCGATGGAACCTTAGGTGAAATTTTTATTGATCTTGCAAAAGAAGGGTCAACTTTACGCAGCCTGATGAACTGTTTTGCTATTGCCATTTCAGTGGGCTTGCAATATGGCGTTCCTTTAGATGAGTTTGTTGAAAAATTTGTGTTTACAAAATTTGAACCTGCCGGTATGGTAGATCATCCGAATATTAAAACCACCACATCATTAGTTGACTTTGTGTTCAGGGCTTTAGCTTATGAATATTTAGGCAGAACAGACCTTGTACATGTTGTTGATACACCGGAAATTTCCAATTATGATATAAAAGAAGATGTAACCATATTAGGAAAACCTGCTTTGAGTAACATTAGAGTTATAACTCCTGGTGATAATTCACAGCAGCAGCAAAAATTACAAAAAACCTTATCCGGTTCAATTAAAACTTCTGCCGGATTAGATGCTGTTAATGCAGCCGCTAAAAGCATGCAAAGCGATGCACCATCATGCAATGTTTGTGGACATATAACTGTTAGAAGCGGCACGTGCTATAAATGCCTGAATTGCGGTAATAGTATGGGTTGTAGTTAATTGAACTTAACATATTATAGTATAGATAATATTGAGCAAATATTTTCGTTAAAGCAATAATTACATTCGTGAAATGTTTTTATTTGATAGTTCAGTGACGTAATTTTGAGTCATATTTGTATTTATTGTACTGAAACTAATCTCATTCATTGAAGTTAATTTTTAATCTGTAATGTTTCGCTTATTAACGGTATATAAGATTATACTATTTAACTTAATTGCTGCTGCATCCATTTTATTTCGGAATACTTATGTTTATAGTATTTCGGCTAATTTTTTATGCTGTTTTATAAACATTAGTTTTCTTATTGCATCACTTTATAACCTTCGGAAATTTGTTAGAAAGGATCATGCAAGTTTATTCATTGGCAGGAAGCGAACATTAATTGTTGTTGCTGCAAGTGGCTTTTTAGCAATTCATTTGCTTGCATTATTAAATCAGGCTATCAGTCAATATTTAATTACTTGTGATTCTGCATGGAGCTTTGCTTTACTTATAGCAAGAATTTTTGAAAATGATATTTCAATCTTTTTAAATAAAGCCCTAAAAAGAGGAAAGCGTATTGTGATTGTTGGTAACTCGGAAACTTCTTTGCAGGTAGCAAGCAGGCTGGAGAAAAACAAGAATCGTTTTTTTCATGGAAGAATAGATTTTGATGTGGATGAATTTTTAAAAACAACATCATTATCACCATATATAGATTTTGCAAAAAAAAATCGTGTTAATGAGTTTTACTGGTCAGTACCTGCAACAAATGCAGGACAAATAAATACAATTGTTGAAGAAGCAGAAAAGCATTGCATAAAAGTAAATTTTATAGCAAACGGTGAAACTGAAAGTCTTGGCTATAGTATTCACTATGTGAATGATATGCCTTTTCTGAAAAAGTATAAAGAGCCACTTATTCGCTTACGTAACCAGGCTGCGAAAAGATTTTTCGATGTTACACTAAGTATTTTTATAATGGTATTTATTCTTTCCTGGCTTATACCTTTGGTTGGAATAATAATCAAATTAGGTAGCAAGGGACCAGTTTTTTTTAGGCAACAACGTTCAGGTACAAATAACAACCCTTTTGTTTGTTTAAAATTCAGAACGATGAAGGAGAATCACCAAAGCAATTCTAAACAAGCAACAAAAAATGATGTTCGGATAACTACATTCGGAAAATTTTTACGTAAGACAAGTATTGATGAGTTGCCACAGTTTATTAATGTGCTCAGAGGAGAAATGAGTATTGTTGGTCCGCGTCCACACATGTTAAGCCATACGGAAGAATATAATAAGCAGGTAGATAATTATATGGCAAGATTATACTTAAAACCGGGTGTAACAGGTTGGGCACAGGCAAATGGTTACAGGGGTGAAATAACTGAGATTGACTTGCTGAGAAAAAGAGTTGAACATGATATCTGGTACATGGAAAACTGGACACTTTTATTAGATATAAAAATTTTGTGGCTCACTTTTTTAAGCATTTTGAAAGGTGATGTAAACGCATATTAGCATATTATTCCTACCACTTATTTTGCTTTACAAATTGCCGGTTTTTAGTATTTTTCCTGTTTTATGATTGAATTATTTTGATGCAGCAACAAAAAATTTTGCTCATTGCCGGTAATTATTATCCTGAGCCTACAGGTATCGGCAAATACAATGGCGAAATGATGACCTGGCTGACTGATAATGGCTTTAATTGTACTGTTATTTCTACTTACCCTTATTATCCTTCCTGGAGAATTCAGGGATTATATAGTAAAAAAAAAGGATGGTATTATAAAGAAAAGCTTACTACACTTAAAGGCAATGAAATAAAAATATATCGTTGTCCTCATTATGTCCCTTTAAGGCCTACAGGCAAAACAAGAATGCTTCTTGATTTTTCCTTTTTTGTTTTTGCAGGTTTACGATTAATAAGCTTAACCGGAAAAAAGTTTGATTATGCTATAAGCGTTACGCCTCCTTTATCACTTGGCTTTTTAGCTGCTTTGTATAAAAATGTATCTCAGGCAAAATTCTTATATCATATACAGGATTTGCAGATTGATGCAGCAGATTCACTTAATATGATAAGTTCAAAGAAATTGTTGAATATACTTTATCGCATAGAAAAATACATATTTAAAAAGGCCGATAAGATTTCTACTATTTCAGAAGGTATAGCTGATAAGGTAAAAGTCAAGACAGATAAACCCGTATATATTGTTCCGAATTGGGTGAATGTAAAAAAATTTTATCTTTTACCAGATAAAGCGTTATCAAAAAAAGCCTATGGATTTAAGCCCGATATTCCTGTGATATTATATTCTGGTTCAATTGGCGAAAAGCAAGGTCTTGAAGTAATGCTTTCAGTTGCAGAAATTTTCATAAAAGAAAACTTGCATACACAATTTGTTATTAGCGGTTCAGGACCGTATAAAACCACACTTGAAAAAATTGCCGGTGAGAAAAGATTAAATAACGTTGCTTTCCTTCCATTGCAACCATTTGAAAAGCTGAACGCGTTTTTAAATATTGCAGATGCACATCTTGTTATTCAAAAAGCTGATGTTGCAGATGCGGTTATGCCTTCAAAACTTACCACAATTTTATCGGTAAGTGGTTTGGCTATTGTTACTGCAAACGAAGGATCTGGTTTGTACAACATGGTTTCTAAACATAACATTGGTTTGCTTTGTAAGGCTGACAGTGTGAAGTCCCTATATGAAACAATTAAAAAAATTCTGATCAATGATTATACCTCAATATGTATCAATGCACGCAATTATGCAGAAGAATTTTTATCTGTCGATAGAATCATGAAACACTATAAAGAAGATGTGATTGGAATAAGCGATTGATCTGCTCTTTAATACACATATCAGAGTATAATTACTATTAAATTTGCGCAGCAGAAAATTAAAAATGAAGACAGCTTTAATAACAGGTATTACAGGTCAGGATGGTGCATATCTTACAGAACTTTTGTTATCTAAAGATTACGAGGTGCATGGCATTAAGAGAAGAAGCTCATTGTTCAACACAGAGAGAATTGACCATTTATATCAGGATCCACATGAAAAAAATGTAAAGCTGAAATTGCATTATGGTGATCTTACTGATTCATCAAATCTTATCAGAATAATACAGGAAGTACAGCCTAATGAAATATATAATCTTGGTGCAATGAGCCATGTAAAAGTTAGTTTTGATTCACCTGAATATACGGCTGACGCCGACGGCATGGGCACTTTGCGCATTCTCGAAGCGGTGCGCTTGCTTAATCTTGTAAAAAAAACACGCATTTATCAGGCATCTACATCAGAATTATACGGGCTGGTGCAGAAAGTGCCTCAAAAAGAAACAACGCCGTTTTATCCACGTTCACCTTATGGTGTTGCTAAATTGTACGCTTACTGGATAACGGTTAATTATCGTGAAGCTTATAACATGTATGCCTGCAACGGCATCTTATTTAATCATGAAAGCCCTTTGCGTGGTGAGACATTTGTTTCAAGAAAAATTACGCGTGGGGTAGCAAAGATTGCATTGGGTATGCAGGATAAATTATTTATGGGTAATCTGAATGCAAAAAGAGATTGGGGTCACGCAAAAGATTATGTACAAGCTATGTGGTTAATGTTGCAGCAAAAGGAGGCAGAAGATTTTGTGATTGCTACTGGTGTTACAACGGAGGTGAGAGAATTTATACGCATGGCATTTGCAGAACTTGGAATAGAGATAGTATTTAAAGGTACAAAAGAAAAAGAAAAAGGGTTTGTGGTTGCATGTACAAATCATGCGTACACATTAAAAGAAGGCCAGGAAGTTGTATGTATTGATGAACGTTATCACCGGCCTTCAGAAGTTGACTTACTGCTTGGTGATGCTACAAAAGCAAGAACCAAACTTGGCTGGAAGCCTTCATATAATCTTGCTGCATTGGTGAAAGAAATGGTTGCTGCAGATATTGAGCTTTTTAGCCGGGAGAAACTTTTAAAAGATGCAGGCTATAAAGTAAAAAATCAATATGAATAATTAAGTCATTTTTTGATGAATACAACAGATAAAATTTATGTAGCAGGTCATAATGGAATGGTAGGCTCGGCGCTTGTGCGCAAACTAAAGAACGGTGGTTACACAAATCTTATTCTTAAAACTTCGTCAGAAATTGATTTGCGAAACCAGGCTGCAGTAAATTCATTTTTTGAAGCAGAAAAGCCTGATTATGTTTTTCTCTCTGCAGCAAAGGTTGGTGGCATAGTTGCAAACAATATTTATCGTGCAGAATTTATTTACGATAATCTCATGATAGAATCCAACATCATTCACGCAGCTTATAAAACTTCGGTTAAAAAGTTACTGTTTCTTGGTTCTTCATGTATATATCCGAAGCTTGCTTCCCAACCCTTAAAAGAAGAATATATTTTAAGCGGGTATCTTGAAGAAACAAATCAGCCTTATGCCATAGCGAAAATTGCGGGTATTGAACTTTGCAACGCTTATCGTGTACAATACGGATGCAATTTTATTTCGGTAATGCCTACTAATTTATATGGCCCAAACGATAATTATCATCCTGAAAATTCTCATGTGTTAGCAGCTTTATTAAGAAAATTTATTATCGCTGTACAAAAACAATTGCAGGTTGTAGAGATATGGGGAACCGGAACACCAAGACGTGAATTTTTACATGTTGATGACCTTGCAGATGCTTGTTTATTTTTAATGAAATGGTATGATGAACAAGGACTAATAAATATTGGAACAGGTGAAGATATATCTATTATAGATTTAGCCAATCTTATAAAAAATGTTACAGGATTTAATGGTAAGATAGCAACAAACCCTGCTAAACCAGACGGCACACCAAGAAAATTAATGGATATTACTAAATTGAAAAATATAGGGTGGACTGCATCGATATCTTTAAAAGATGGTATTGAAAAAGTGTATTTAGAATTATTGCAGAGCAATGTATTTTATTCGAAAGAAGCTTTTTAAAGTGCGTACTATTATGCTAAATGAAAAATAATAAAGGTAATAATATCCACCAATGCAACCGCAAGTATTGCAATAGTTAGCTTGTTTTGCTGCACTTTCATTTTTCTGCTTTTTGTACTTCTTGAATTATACATTGCATTGTTTGTGAAGAAAAACCAGCTTGAAATATTTCGGTTACTGGTACTTCCAGCAAAGAGGATACTTTTATAAACCAGCAATAGTAACAGAATGCCGGTTACGTAATAATAAACATCTCCAGGGTACATAACCTTTATTTTAAGTGAACTCAAGTGGCTAGCAAACGGATTGATAATGCTAAAGTAAATTTTTTTTTATATTTTATAGGAATTTTTTGAATTTCAAGTTGAAATTTAAAAAATATTTATTTAGTTATTAAATTATGATTTAAAATCAGCTAATATGAAAATACACGACATGTATTACAGTGATTACCTTCAGCTTGATAGTAACTTAATATACTGTTCATGATTGTTCTTTCTTCAGCAGCCATAGTTTGTATAAAATCAATATAGTTTTTGTATAACCTTTATATGTATAAATTTTTTGTTCACTCAGGCATTTTTATTAGCAATTTTAGGATATTACTTTAATTCAATTAATATATTAAACTGATATTAAAACTTATTTTAACTAAAGCAGACAGAAGAATTAAGGAATTTTTTTTTTTTACAAAAGAAGCACTACATTGTAAATCATTATTCACTTTAAAAATCATCTATGAAAAAAAATCTACTCTTATTTGGCTTATTATTTATGGTAACATTTGCCAATGCTCAATTGTCAGGTTACTATAAACAAAATTTCGAAAGCGCAAGTTTTCCGCCGTCTGGCTGGTTAACTATAAATCGTGCTGGTTCTAATGTTTGGCTGCCTTCAAGAACGGTAGCGCATTCCGGTATAAAAAGCGCTTTCTCGTCTTACAGTTATCCTGATCCAAAGGGTGTAAATTACCTGGTTGCACCTAAGTTTACAGTAGCAGCCGGTGATTCGGTTACTTTTTGGTTTACGCCACAGTTTACCGGTTTTCCGGATACTTTGTATGTGCAGGTTTCTACAAGCAATACAAACGCCACATCTTTTACTACAACGCTGGCTACTTTTTATGATGGTAGTAATTATCCAGCTGCGGGAACTTGGGTAAGAGCTTCTGCTGATCTTTCTGCTTTTGCCGGTCAGAAAGTTTATGTAGCATTCAAGCATGTTGACCTGGATGGTGACGGCGTTTATGTTGATGATGTTGCACTGGGTACGCCGCCTTCAAAAGATATTACTGCTGTAAGCATTGATGTGCCGCCAATCATACAAACCGCAACCGCTATTTTGCCAAAGGTAACGTTTCAGAATATAGGATCCCAAACACAAACCTTCGATGTTACATTAACTTCCGGTTCATATACTTCAACAAAAACCATAACAGCGCTTCCGCCATTAAGTACGCAACAGGTAACATTTGATGATTATACTTCGCCATCAGTGCAAGGCAACATTAGCTTAACTGCATACTCTTCTTTGGCTGGTGATGATAACACCAAAAATGATACTGTCCATTCTACAGCTAATGTGCTAAATTATTTTGTAAATAAAGGATGGATAATATCTAATGATCTGCCAGAACCTCTTTTTGGCAACGCTATAACAACTTATTTCAGGGGAACGAGTCCTGATGATAGTGCTTATATTTTTAGCATAGGAGGCTCGAATGATTTGAGCGAAATATTGGGTAGCAACTACAAGTTTAATGTTAAAACAAAAACCTGGACGGCACTTTCTCCAATGCCGCTTCCACGTTATGGCGGAAGCACTTTTACGTATAATGGAAAAATATATTACGTAGGCGGATATACTGATTTTTTTGTACCTACTTATCATGTTTCAGTGTATGATATAGCTACAGATAGCTGGAGTGAAGGCTCGCCATTACCTGTATCAGTCGGTGACTATGGTAGCTGCCAGTATCATGATTCTTTGTACTATGTTATTGGTGGATTTAACGGTGCAAGTGACCTTAGCACAGTTTATCTATTTAATGCTGCTGCCGGTACCTGGTCAACGGCTTATAGTTATCCCGGTATACCGGTTGATGGCGGCAGGGCAGGCATTATTAATAACACTATTGTTACCGTGGGTGGCTATAGTCAGGCTGGACAAGAATTGCATTCGCAGGCTTTTATCGGCGTAATTGATTCAACTAATCCAAAAAAGATTAAGTGGACACAAATTGCAAATTATCCTGCAGGTCCAACATCACGCCTTGGTGCTTCAAGCCTGGAAGATCCGGAAGTTACAACAGTATATTTTACAGGCGGGTTTGATAATGTAGATGCAAGTATTGGAAAAAAAGATACATGGGGTTATGATGTAAATGCAGGTGTGTGGTTAAAAGGTCCTGATAAACCAACCGGTGTTTCAAACATCAGCGATTTTTCACCATTCGTTTATAAAGATACTTTATACATGGCAAGCATTGGCGGTTATGACGGACTTGAAACCGTAAGCGCAAATGAATGGCTGGAAATTGGTGCTGTAAATACAGTACTTGCGGTGCATCTTGTTGATCTTTCAGCAGTGCTTCAAAACAATAAAACGGTATTAAACTGGAAGGCTTCTGAAGATGGCACAAACAGCTATTACATTATTCAACGTTCACCAGAGGCTATTCATTTTGCTGATATTTCAGGTAAAATAAATTCCGGTAATACGTCTGCTGTAAGATCATATCAAGGCTATGATCCATTGCCATTGAAAGGATATAATTATTACAGGATAAAAATTGTAAATTTTGATGGTAGCGTGAACTATTCAGGCATTAAAGCCGTGAATAATACTTCTAGTGCCATCGGGTATGCATTGAATATTTATCCTAATCCAACGCATGGTTTATTGAATATTATGCTGCAGAATAACAGCGGCACAGATAAGATGATAGGAATTGCTATAACAGATGTGGCCGGCAGAAAGATTAGTAATGAAAACAAAACGCTAAGTGGTTCATTAAATCTTTCATACACGTTAAAGCCGGGAACTTATATAGTTAACCTGTTAACGAAAGATGGCACATGGAAACAAGACCAGAAAGTAATAGTAGAATAATTTAATGTAGTTATAAATAAAGAAAGCCGCCTCAGCATAGCGGCTTTCTTATTTTTAATAAAATGTAAAATTAATAACCCCAGGTTTTCATAATTGCTAAATCATCTTTAGCGCAATCAATCGGGGTTTTGTATTGATAAGATTCCTGCTCAACTGTAAACTGTTTTGTACCACCATATTTTTTTGCATAATCAACAATAGCTTCTACACCAACAACACCTTCGCCTAAAACTGTACTTTCATAGCCTTCGTTATGTGTAGCACTTTTTATTTCATCTTTTACATGCATGGCAAAAAACCTGCCTGGATATTGTTTTAAATATTCCATCGCTCTGCCGCCGGTGCCATACATGTTACCAATATCAATTTGCTGCGCCACTAAATTTTTATCAGTTGATTTTAAAAGAATATCATACAATCTTATATTTTTAAAGTAATGATTGAACTCATAACTTTCGTTATGATATGCAAACTGTACTCCTGATTTTTTTGCAAGCTCACCTGTTTTATTAAACAGTTGCATGTACCATTTATAGTCATCTTCATTCTTGCAAAGGCTTTCATCAACACCAGGACTAATCACATACTGCATGCCCACTGCTGCTGCATCTTCAAAAGTATTTTTCCAGTCATCTGTAAAATCGTTAATTGATTTATTCCATGTTTCTGCACCAAGATAACTGTGACCGCTTAACATTATTTAACCATTATCCTGTAATAACTTTTTAAAATCTGCTGGTGAGTAATCATAAAATTTTCTTTTAGCATAACCTGCATGTTCAACATGTGTATAACCGATAGCAGCTATTTGTTTAAGCGTGGCTGCCGGGTCTTTGTGCATATCATCACGCACAGTATAAAGCTGTATGCCGATGAAATGACCTGCTACATTTTCTTCAGCAAATATTTTATTTGATAAGATAGATGCACCTGCTAATGCAAGGCTGCTATATTTAATAAAACTGCGTCTTGATGTTTTCATTCGTTAAATGATTAAGCCTTAAAAGTAATTAATGAAATTATGTTTTAATGAACTTTAAATTTCGTTCAATGCCTTTAAATTTTGTTCTTCTTAAAGAAGAATTTTTAAAGACTTCCCTAAAGGTTTGTTCAGAAAGATTTTCCCATTCAGCTGTTGAAAGATTTAAAACTTCAGGTATTGGTTTAAAAGAAACTTCTTTAGTTGGCTTGCTAAAGCGATTCCATGGGCAAACATCCTGACAGGTATCACAGCCAAACATCCAGTCATGAAATTTACCTTTCATTTCACCAGGTATTATTGCATCTTTTAACTCAATAGTAAAATAAGAAATACACTGGCTTGCATTAATTACTTTATCCTCAAGAATGGCGTTGGTGGGGCAGGCATCAATACATTTTGTACAACTGCCGCAATAATCTTTCGCAAAAGCATCGTCATATAACAATTCAATATCAACAATTAAAGTAGCAATAAAAAAATAAGAGCCTTGTTGTTTAGTTATAAGGTTTCCATTCTTGCCAATCCAGCCTGCACCACTGCGTAAGGCCCAGCTACGTTCAAGCACCGGCGCACTGTCCACAAAACCTCTGCCGCTAGCTTCTCCAATGTTCTGATGAATGTGTTGAAGCAATACATTCAGTTTATCGCGGATCACTTCATGATAATCTTTTCCGTAAGCATACTTTGAAATTTTTGGTGCATCGGTTTGCTGTTGCTGTTGCGGAAAATAGTTCAACAATAATGTAATAACTGATTTAGCATCCGGAACAAGCTTGCAAGGGTCAACCCGCAAATCAAAATAATTTTCCATATAATTCATCTTACCATGAAAGCCTTGTTGCAGCCAGCTTTCAAGCCTGCGTGCGTCATCATCCAGCTTAACTGCTTTTGCAATACCACAATAATAAAAGCCAAGATTTGCAGCAAAATTTTTAATGATTTGTGTATGAGTTTTTTTATTATCCAATCGGGGCAAAAATAGAATTTGAATGTCTAGAATTTGTATAATTGTATTGAAATTACAAACTAACTACTTATGTTTTTCAACCGGCTACTTACACTGCTTTTTTGCATGGCTATTTATATAAACTTGCATGCTCAATACAAAGAAGCAAAAATAAAATTTGGAGATGTACAGGCAAACGATTTTAAACAGCAGGTTTACAGTATTGATTCTTCTGCTGATGCTGTTTACCTGGACGATATTGGCTCTATGAAATATGAAGGAAATACGTCTGGATGGTTTTCAATAATTTATAAAGTTCACAGGCGCATACGTTTATTAAACAAGAAAAGCTTTGATGATCTGGGCACTGTTGAAATTCCATTATACTCAAAGAATGAAGATAAAGAAGAACTGAAGGACCTGGAAGCCGCTACTTATAATATTGAAGATGGAAAAGTTGTGCAAACAAAAATTGATAAAACTGCAATCTTTCAGGATAAAGATGGTGATTATGAAATGAAAAAATTTACATTCCCTGCAATAAAAGAAGGCTCAATAATAGAATATACATATACTACAAAAAGCCCTTTTTACAGAGATGTGCCTGGCTGGGTTTTTCAAAGCCATTATCCAAGGTTATGGAGCCAATATACTGCTGACAGACCCGAGTTTTTTGATCTTATTGTATTTAGACAGGGATATCTTAATCCCGTTATTGATACATCTGTAAATACTTCAGCATTTTTCAGTGTTACTGTGCCTGGTGGTGTTGAAGTTTCACGTAATTATAGTGTTAACAGTAATATGGTTGAGCACACGTGGGCATTTAAAGATGTACCTGCACTTAAAGAAGAAGGTTTTATTACAAGTATGCGTAACTATGTTCAAAAAGTTGAATTTCAGTTTTCAGCTATTCGTTTTCCGGAGCAGCAACCTGAAACATTTATGACAAGCTGGTATGAAACTGTTGATCAGTTAATGAAGGATGATGATTTTGGAGCAGACCTTAGCAAAGAAAATGGATGGCTGAAAGATGATGTAAAAACAGCAACAGCCGGCGAAACAAATTATGAGGATAAAGCAAAAAACATATATGCGTTTGTACGGGATAATTATAAGTGTATTGATTGTTCGTCCGTATACTTATCGCAGCCACTTAAAAAAACAGCGCAGTCAAAAAAAGGTAATGTGGTTGATATAAACATGCTGCTTATTGCCATGTTGAGAATTGCCGGTTATTCTGCCGATCCTGTTTTGCTCAGCACCAGGGAACATGGCAAAGCTTATGATATGTACCCAATACTTAGAAAGTTTAACTATGTAGTGGTGCGTTTAAATATAAACGACAATAAGTCTTACCTGCTTGATGCTGCTCATCCGGTTCTTGGCTTTGGGCATTTAGACGAAGCGTGTTATAATGGTTATGGAAGAGCAATTGCTGCACTCCCTTCCCTGATTAATTTATCTGCCGATTCTTTGCATGAATCAGAAGTTGCAAGCTTGTTTTTATCTAATGATGAGAGCGGTAAAATTACCGGCAATTATAAAGATGTAATGGGAGAAATGCAATCAAATAATATGCGCGAGAAAATGAAAAAAACAAATACAGATGATTACTTTAAAGATGTAAGAAAATCTTTTTCTTTTGATGTTGATGTAACTAATAAAATAATTGATTCTTTAGATAAGCCCGAAATGCCTGTATCTGTTCAATATGATTTATCGTTTAAACCTGATGATGATATTTTGTATTTTACTCCTATGCTGGCCGATGGTGCTTATAAAGAAAATCCCTTTAAAGCAGCACAGCGTTTTTATCCTGTTGAAATGCCTTACTGTACTGATGAAACATATGTTTTGAACATGGAAATACCAACAGGTTATAAAGTAGATGAATTGCCGAAATCTGCAAGATTATCTTTGAATGGAGATGAAGGCATGTTTGAATACCTTATTCAGCAAAATGGCGACAATATATTATTACGCTGCCGCACAAAACTAAACCAGGCAAATTTTGAACCTGATGATTATGAAACCCTGCGTAATTTTTTTGCTTTTATAGTTGAAAAAGAAAGCGAACAGATAGTGTTTAAAAAGCAATAACATTTATGAAAATATTTTTTGTAATTTTTTTATTGATACTTGTTTTTCAAAATGCACAAACGCAGGAGTATAATGCAATGCTTATTCCTGATTCATTAAAAACGAATGCAAATGTTGTAAACCGTTATTCAGAAATGCACTTTACAATTTACAATGAAAAAAAAGTAAACCTGTATGAGAAAGAAGTTTATACAATTTTAAATGAAGCCGTAAGCAAGTATGCAGATTATGTAACTGACTATGATCAGTTTACTTCTATAGATGATATAAATGGTGCTTTATACAATGAGTCAGGAAAGAGAATTAAAGAAGTAAAGAAAAAGGATATCTCCGATCATGCAAGCTTTGATGGTTATAGTTTAATGAGCGATGCCAGGTATAAAGAACACAATTTTTATTGTAACGATTATCCTTACACAGTTGAATATGAAGAAAATGATGATTGCAATCAAACGTTTTATTTTTCAACATGGGATCCTCAGATATCAGCTTTAATGAGTGTGCAATACAGTAAGCTGGTTGTGGAAACGCCTGTAGGATATAAGTTCCGTTATAAACAGTTTAACCTGTCTGCACCGCCTGTTATAACTCAAACCAAAAACTCTGTTGTATATATCTGGGAAGTAAAAAATTTAATCACGAAAGAAAAAGAACCATTTCAACCTTCATGGCGGGAAATTATGCCTTCTATAATGCTGGCACCATCTACTTTTGGCTTGGGGAAATATGAGGGTAATATGGATAGCTGGAAGAGCTATGGTGATTTTATGAATCAACTGCGCCAGGGCAGAGATGCATTACCGGCAGATGTAAAACAAAAAGTGCATGCACTTACGGATAATGTAAAAGATGTCCGCGAAAAAGTAAATGTTCTGTATAATTATCTTCAGCAAAACTCAAGATACATAAGTGTGCAGTTAGGTATTGGCGGCTGGCAGCCGTTCGATGCAAATTATGTGGCAACAAATAAATATGGCGATTGTAAAGCTTTATCAAATTATATGATTGCTCTTTTAAAAGAAGCGGGTGTAAAAGCCGATTATGTTGAAATAAGAGCCGGTGAAGACGAGGAACCGATTCAAACGGATTTCCCTATGAATGAATTCAATCATGTTACGGTATGTGTTCCGCTTGATAAAGATTCTTTATGGCTAGAATGTACAAGCCAGACAAAAGCCGCAGGTTTTGCGGGTACTTTTACCGGTGACAGATTTGCTTTATTAACTGATGAAAACGGAGGTCATGTAGTTGCAACACCACATTATACTTCAAAAGAAAATCAGCTTGTACGTAACATTAAAGCCAGCCTTGACTCAAACGGAAATTTAAATGCTGAAGTAAGCTCACATTATACAGGTTGTGAAACAGATAATTTGCATCTGCAGCTTGAGTATTTGAGCCGTCAACAATTTGATGAAAAGCTTAAACATGAATTTGATATTCCAACTTACGATATAGATAATTACATCGCTAAAGAATCAAAAGCCATTATTCCGTTAATAGATGAATACTTCAAACTAACGGCGAGTAATTATTCTTCCGTTACAGGCAAGCGCGTTTTTCTTAAGCCTGATTTGCTTACGTATAGTTCAGAAAAGATTGATACTTCAGCAGAAAGGAAGTATGACGTTGTGATTGAAAATTCCTTTAAACATGTGGATTCTATAATAATAAACCTGGCTTCAGATTATGCAATTGAAAGCTTACCAAAAGATGTTGTTTTAAATACTGCGTATGGCAATTACTCAATTCATTTTAAAATTGATAAAAATATTGTGTACTGTGTAAGAGCGTTTGAACAGAATGCATCAAAATTTCCCGCTGCTGATTACAAATCTTTTGGTAATTTTTTAAACGCGATTTATAAAGCAGACAGAAGTAAGATTGTGTTTACGAAAAAAACAAGTTGAATTTGATTACAACCTGAACTGGTAACCCAATGTTACAATTTCTTCAAGGTATCCAATGCCATGTGTTGCACGATTGCCCTTTGATGTTTTAGTATCAACCAGCGCGTTTACATAACGCACATAACCGGTTTTCGCAGTGGCTTCTAAAAACCATTTTTTTAACGGGTAAAAACGCAAGCCGCCTTCTGCCGCAAAGTTGTAACCTGCAATATGAAAATCGTTGTTAAGTCTTTCCCCACGCCAGGTAAAATCTGTACGCGGAATATTTATACCTGCACCAGCTTTATATATAAGCGTTAGCAAGTCTCTTTTTTTTGCTTTGGTTAAAAACAACGGCTTCTGCTCAACATAATTTATGTGAAGCCAGTTGGCACCATCTGTATGTTCAAAATGTAAAAAAGTTGCACGGTTTAAAATGCTGTCACCATCAACATGCACTTTATCAATTGTTCCGGTTACATACACGTTTTGCCCATCAGTAACTATATATTTTGCATGGTCAAAATTTATTTCAATTGCCTTCGTAAATGCATTATTCAAATAAAATCCAAACCTGTAATTGTATTGCGGAATACTTATTTGCGTTGGCTTTTTATAAATATCACTGAAACCGTTAGTATCATGTGCCCTTGCATGGTGCAATGTAAAATTATTACCATTGCTCATTTTAAAATGAATATTACTGTGCGTATAAATTTCAGAATTATACCCCCACTGAACATACATGCCTTTAAGCCAGTGATGGTTTTCTTTTTGCGCCTCGGTTTTTAAAAAAAATAAAATTGCAGCAGTTAATATTACAAATCTCCTCATGCCAGTATTTGTTTTTGCACAAACTTAAATTACAACCGGAAATGTTTGCAGAAAAATTAAAAAATATCTGTAATTAAAGCATGTAATCACTGGTAAAAATGCCATAGTTTCATTAACCAAACCCTTTTAAACTAATGAATGATTTTTGATCATTAAAGTTGACTTTGAGCGCAATCGTTCAAACAAAATTTAAAGAGAAAAAATATGAACTTAGGAAATTTTACAATAAAAGCAGCCGAAGCCTTTCAACAGGCACAGCAGCTTGCTTTTAATAATGGAAATCCAAATATTGAAACAGAGCACATATTAAAAGCTTTGTTGGAACAACAGGATTCACCGGTTGAATATCTTTTAAAGAAAAATAATGTTACGCTGAATTTGCTTGATACAAAGCTTGAGGAGCTCATCAGCAAGCTGCCAAAAATTACCGGTGAAGCAGCGCAATCTGCAAGCCGCGATGTAAACAATGTTATGCTGCGTGCAGGTGCTGTATTAAAGCAATTTAATGATGAATTTGTAACACCTGAACATTTGTTGCTTGCTGTTTTGCAGGGTAATGATGCATCAGCCAAGCTTTTAAAAAATGCTGGCTTAACAGAAAAGGGTTTAATAGCAGCTGTAAAAGATTTGCGCAAAGGCGAAACGGTAACATCACAAACGCAGTCGCAGGAATTTAATGCGTTGAACAAGTATGCAAGAAATCTGAACGAGATGGCAAGACAAGGTAAACTTGATCCTGTTATTGGCCGTGATGAAGAGATAAGAAGAACACTGCACATACTTTCCCGCAGAACAAAAAATAACCCGATATTGGTGGGTGAACCTGGTGTTGGTAAAACAGCCATTGCAGAAGGTATTGCACATCGAATTGTGAACGGCGATGTACCTGAAAACCTGAAGTCAAAAATTATTTATGCGCTTGATATTGGACAATTGATTGCCGGCGCAAAATATAAAGGCGAGTTTGAAGAAAGATTAAAGAGTGTGGTAAAAGAAGTTAGTACAAGTGATGGCGAGATTATTTTATTTATTGATGAAATACACACGCTGGTTGGTGCTGGTGGCGGTGAAGGTGCAATGGATGCAGCTAACATTTTGAAGCCTGCTTTGGCACGTGGTGAGTTGCGTACAGTTGGTGCAACAACGTTGAATGAGTATCAAAAGTTTTTTGAAAAAGATAAAGCGCTGGAGCGCCGTTTTCAAAAAGTGATGATTGCAGAACCGAATGTGGAAGATGCTATTTCTATTTTACGCGGCTTGAAAGATCGTTATGAAACACATCATCATGTGCGAATAAAAGATGAAGCAATTGTTGCTGCTGTTGAATTATCACATCGTTATATCACCGATAGATTTTTGCCTGATAAAGCAATTGATTTGATTGATGAAAGTGCTGCAAAGCTTCGCCTTGAAATGAATTCAATGCCGGAAGAACTGGATAATCTCGAAAGACAAATCCGTCAGCTTGAAATAGAACGGGAAGCTATCAAACGCGAAAATGATGAAGACAAATTAAGATTGCTTGGTATTGAGATAAGTAACCTAACGGTTAAGCGTGATACATTAAAAGCAAAATGGAAACAGGAAAAAGATTTGGTTGATAAAATTCAGAATGCTAACGCTTCAATAGAGCAATTAAAATTAGAAGCAGAACAGGCTGAACGCAATGGCGATTACGGTAAGGTTGCAGAGATACGTTATGGAAAAATTAAAGAACAGGAAAAAACAATTGATAAACTTACCGAACAATTAAATGAATTAAGCCAGCATAACAAAAGGCTGATGAAAGAAGAAGTTGATGCGGAAGATATTGCTGAAAATGTTGCAAAGGCAACCGGTATTCCTGTTACACGAATGATGCAAAGTGAAAAACAAAAACTGTTGCAGCTTGAAGAACATTTGCATGAAAGAGTGGTTGGACAGGAAGAAGCAATCGTTGCTGTGGCAGATGCCATTCGCAGGAGCCGCGCAGGCTTGCAGGATCCCAAAAAACCAATTGGTTCATTTATATTTTTAGGTACAACTGGTGTGGGTAAAACCGAGCTTGCCAAAGCACTTGCTGAGTATTTATTTGATGATGAAAGCATGATGACGCGTATTGATATGAGTGAATACCAGGAAAAACATACGGTATCAAGATTGGTTGGTGCGCCTCCGGGATATGTTGGTTATGATGAAAGTGGGCAATTAACAGAAGCCGTACGTCGCAAACCCTATAGCGTTGTTTTGCTCGATGAAATTGAGAAAGCACATCCGGATGTATGGAATGTTTTATTGCAGGTGCTGGATGACGGAAGGCTAACAGATAATAAAGGCCGTGTTGTAAATTTCAAAAACACAATTATTATAATGACTTCCAATATTGGAAGCACATTGATACAGGATGCATTTCAAAATGTAAACGAAAACAATCTTGAAGATGTGGTTGAAACTGCAAAGCTTGAAGTAATGAATTTGCTTCGTCAAACAATACGCCCTGAGTTTTTAAACAGGGTTGATGAGATTATTATGTTTCAGCCGTTGCTTAAAAAAGAGATACGCAATATTGTGAGCATACAATTGAGGGCACTTAAAAAATTGCTTGCATCAAATCACATACATTTAGAATTTACAGATTATCTGCTTGATTACTTATCGGAACAAGGTTACGATCCGCAGTTTGGTGCAAGGCCATTAAAGCGTTTAATTCAAAAGCAGATTGTTAACCAGTTGAGCAAAAAAATTCTTTCAGGTGATATTGACAGGCTGCATCCTGTATTGGTTGACGTGTTTGATAATGTTGTTGTATTTAGAAATGATGTGCCTGAAAAAGTTAATAATTTATAATTAAAGTCTCACTTAATAGTGAGACTTTTGTTTCCTGTAATTTAGTTCTCACTTAAAAAATCATCTTGAATACTTCTACTTTCTTTGATACATTGTTTGACAATGCAAGATTTAACAGTATTATCATTATGGATAAAGAAGGCACAATTATAAATATTAATAATGCCTTCACCAGTCATTTTGGTTATCATGCTGATGATTTAAACGGTAAAAATTTTTCTGTTTTATTCACAGAAAATGACAAGCAGATAAATAAGCCGGAACAGGAAATTCAAAAGGTGCTTACAAGTGGAGCTGCCAGCGATGAAAACTATCTTATTCATAAAGATGGTTATAATATATGGGTTAATGGTGAATCTGTTTTGGCAGAAAAAGATAATGCTACTTATGTGGTTAAAGTGGTACATAATATTCATGCGCAAAAACAGCTTGAAAGATTTTTGTTACAGTCGCATGAATTTATTGATACTGTTTTTGAATCAATTAAAGAATCTGCATTAATGATACTTGACAGTCATTTAAGAATTGTAAAAGTTAATAAAGCTTTTATAGAATTATTTGAACTGGATCAAGCTCCTGGTGAAGGCAGCCGCTTAACAGAAATTAACAATCCGTTCTGGCATCGCAATGATGTAAAACAGGAGGTAATAACTTTCTTAGTTTCTAATCATAATACTGTTCAAAAAACTTTTGAGTTTAATACAAAAGCCGGTAATGTTAAACAATTAAATTTCCAGGCAAAGCTTATTGATGGTACTGCTGATATAGAAAGAAAATTGCTTGTGATGATTAAAGTTAATAATTGATTCTGCGTTCAGCCTTATTCAGATTATTTAATACTTTGTTTTTAGTTTTGATGTATGAGCAGTTATGATGTGTTTATTATCGGTGGCGGACCGATTGGTTTAGCTTGTGGTATTGCAGCGCGAAAGGCAAATCTTAATTACATTATTGTTGAGAAAGGTTGTTTGGTAAACAGCTTATATAATTACCCGGTAAACATGAGTTTTTTTTCAACGTCTGAAAGGCTTGAAATCGGTGATGTTCCGTTTATGAGCCTTAACCCGAAACCTAAGCGGGCAGAGGCTTTGGAGTATTACAGAAGAGTTGCAAATGATTATCATTTAAAAATTAACCTGTTTGAAAAAGTTGAAGATGTACAACGTCAGACTGATAATTCATTTAAGATAACAACCAATAAACATGAATACGCAGCGAACAATATAATTACAGCAACAGGTTTTTATGATCTGCCGCAAATGTTGCATGTGCCTGGGGAAAATTTATCTAAAGTGAAGCATTATTATGATGATCCGCATTATTATGCTTTTCAAAAAGTGTTGGTAATTGGTGCAAGTAATTCTTCCGTAGATGCTGCTTTGGAAACCTGGCGTAAAGGCGCAAACGTTACTATGGTTGTGCGCAAAGATGTTATCGGTAAAAGTGTAAAATACTGGGTAAAGCCGGATATAGAAAATCGTATTAAAGAAGGCAGTATTAAAGCGTATTTTAATTCAAATCTTAAAGAGGTAAGATTGAATGAAGTTGATATAGATACACCGGATGGTTTAATTACAATTGAAAATGATTTTGTTTTGGCACTTACTGGTTATCATCCTGATTTTAATTTATTAAAACATTTAAAAATTACTTTGTCTGAGGATGAAAAGCAATGCCCGTTATACAATGGTGAAACAATGGAAACAAATCAGAAAGGCATTTATTTAGCCGGTGTTGTTTGCGGTGGTTTTGATACGCATAAATTGTTTATAGAAAATTCAAGAGTACATGCGGAAAAAATTATTAATGCTATTTCAAAAATTTAAACAAGCTCACTTAACTCTAACCAACGCATTTCTTTTTTTTCCAGCATAGAATTTATAACAAGTAATCTTTCACTTGTTATACTTACTTCATCATAACTTATGTTGGTACTTAGTTTGCCTGAAAGATTGCTGCGTTCTTTTTCAAGTTCAGCAATTTCTTTTTCAAGCAATTCATACTCACGCTTCTCTTTGTAATTTAATTTTTTGCTTAAAGTTGATTGTTTCCCGTTATCATTTTTAACAATAGTATTTTCAAGCTGTAGTTGACTATTGACTGTTGGCTGTTGACTTTCCTGCATCCTGTATTGCGTATAATTTCCGGCAAAATCTTTTATCACACCATCACCTTCAAACACAAATAGATGATTAACCAATTTATCCATAAAATAACGGTCATGCGACACAATCAAAATGCAACCCGAGTATTCACTTAAAAAACTTTCAAGCACACTTAATGTTGGCAGGTCAAGATCATTGGTTGGTTCATCAAGAATTAAAAAATTAGGATTGCTGAATAACACAACCAGCAATTGCAAACGCTTTTTTTCACCGCCGCTTAATAACGATAAATAAGCATATTGCTTTTCAGGAGAAAAAAGAAAAAGCTCTAAAAACTGCGCTGCGCTTAAGCTTCCACCTTTCGCCAACGGAAAATTTTCAGCAAAAGTTTTTACATATTCAATCACACGCACATCATCTTTAATTATCAAACCTTCCTGCGAAAAATTACCAAACACAATCGTATCACCCACATTTATTTTACCACTGTCTGGTTGGTCAATGCCTTGCAAAAGATTAATGAATGTTGATTTACCAACACCATTCTTGCCGATAACGCCAATACGTTCACCTTTGTTAAAAGTATAATCAAAACCATTTAAAATTATCTTGTTATCAAAGCGCTTAGATACTTTTTTCATTTCAGCAATCTTACCGCCAAGCCTTGTCATTTTAATCTGCAATTCCATATTTACATCAACAATTTTTTGTTTTGCTTTCTTTTCAACATTATTAAAAGCATCTAAGCGGCTTTTAGATTTTGTGGTTCTTGCTTTAGGTTGTTTGCGTACCCATTCCAGCTCCCGGCGGTATAAATTTTTTGCTTTATCAATATTTGATTGATCATTCTCAATACGTGCAGCTTTTTTCTCTAAAAAATTTTCGTAATCACCTTTATATGTGTAAAGCTTTGCATCATCAATTTCCCAAATTTCTTCACAAACGTTATCTAAAAAATAACGGTCATGTGTTACCAGCAGCAGTGTTATGTTTTCATGGCCTAAATAATGTTCTAGCCATTCCACCATTTCAATATCAAGATGGTTCGTTGGCTCATCCATTATCAGCAATGTATGTTTATGATCAAAGCCTGTATTTATAAGTGTTTGCGCCAGTGCAATGCGCTTTCGCTGACCTCCACTTAATTTATTTATTTTTGATTGAAGCTGATGAATATTAAGCTTGCCAAATATCTGTTTCACCTTGGCATCAAAATCCCAGGCATTTAAATCATCTATTTTAATTAATGAAGCAGATATCGCTTTCTCATCATTTTGTTCAAGTGCATCTTCATATTCTTTGATAGCAATAAGTATTTCATTTTTTTGATTGAAAATATTTTCAATTACGGTTTTGCTTTCATCAAATTTCGGTTCCTGTTCAAATAAAGCAACCGTTACGTCTTTGTGTACCCACACCTTGCCTTCATCAACCGTTTCTGCACCGGCAATTATTTTTAATAAAGTGCTTTTGCCAAAACCGTTGCGTGCAACCAACGCAATTTTATCACCTTCAGAAACATTAAATGAAATTTTATTAAATAATGGCTCAGACCTGAAACTTTTTGTAATCTCTTCTGCCGAAACATAATGCATGATGCAAAGTTAGTTCGTAGTTAGAAGTTTGCGGTTTGTAGTTTTGAGTTTAAAGTTTTAAATTCTAAGTTTTGTGCTGTATGAAGAATGAAAATTTGTTTAGAAAGTTGTTGATGCTTTGGCATAAAAATGAAAACAAACGCATGATGCCATGGAAAGGTGAGAAGAATCCTTACAAAGTTTGGCTAAGCGAAATTATTTTACAGCAAACGCGTGTTGAACAAGGCTGGAGTTATTATGAAAAATTTATTCAGCAATACCCAAATATAACTGCGCTTGCCAACGCAAAAGATGCAGACGTTTTTAAACTGTGGGAAGGTTTAGGATATTATACACGTTGCAAAAATTTATTGTTTACCGCACGGTTGATAAGAGATAATTATAACGGAGAATTTCCAACAGATTATAATTCAATTTTAAGCCTGAAAGGAATTGGCAGTTATACTGCAAGTGCCATTGCTTCTTTTTGTTTTGATTTGAAATATGCTGTTGTTGATGGCAACGTGTTGCGTGTTTTATCAAGATATTTTGGCATTAATAAAGCTGTTGATTCAACAGAAAGTAAACAATTTTTTACAAAGCTTGCAGATGAATGTTTGAATAAAAAAAATCCTGGTGAATACAATCAATCCATCATGGATTTTGGTGCAACAGTTTGCAAGCCTGTTCCGCTTTGTACTATTTGCCCGTTAAATAAAACCTGCATTGCTTTCAATCAAAATAAAACAAATGTATTACCTGTAAAAAGCAAGAAGCTGGTTAAGAAAGACAGGTGGTTTACTTACTTCATCTTTTCTATCAACAATAAAAAATATGTTCAATTAAGAACCGCAAAAGATATCTGGCAAAATCTGCATGAATTTTATTTGGTGGAAGACAAACAAAATCCTGAATGGAATATTGCATCTATCAAAACGTATTTGTCAAACGCATTGAACATTAAAAATGCGAATGCAATAAATGTTGTACAGGCTCAGAAGCAGGTGCTTACACATCAGCATATAAATGGCTGCTTTATTATAGTTGAGTTATTAAAAAAATCTTCAACTTTAAATACATTAAAAGGAGAGTGGCTGTCAGCAGCAGAAATAAAAGCAAAAGCCTTCCCGTGTTTTATACATCAGTATATATCTGCTAAAACTGCGTTGCAGCAACAATTATCAATTTAACCAGTTTCAGCATAAGTTTTTTTTATAATTTTAAATTCAATTCTTCAACCACATAAAATAGAAATTATGAGAGGTTTAAACAGGGTTATCCTGATTGGTAATTTAGGTAAAGACCCGGATGTGCAATATCTCGAAGGCAACATCAGCATGGCTAAATTTCCGCTTGCCACAACAGAAACGTATAAGGATAAAGGCAGGCAGGCTACCCAAACAGAATGGCATAATATTATTTTATGGCGCGGACTGGCTGACCTGGCGCAAAAATTTTTGCATAAAGGCAGTCTTATATATCTCGAAGGAAAATTGCGTACCCGCAGTTGGGAAGACCGCGAAGGGCATAAAAAATTTCTAACTGAAATTGTGGGTGAAAATTTTATAATGCTTGATCGCCGGCCTGAAAGTCACACCATTACTTCTTCAAATTCCGGCATAACCCAACAAAATGCAGAAGAATATGAAAGCGATGTTCCGCCGCCTGAAGATGAGGGTTCCGGCGCTTTACCTTTTTGATTCATAATTTTAATTATCTTTCGCCAGTTGAGATTAATGCTTAACGAAAACCATATAATTTGGAAATCCATTCGTTGCAATTTTCACTTTTACAAATTCATGATATAATAGACCCTCAAGCCGTTACTGTGCTTGTTTTTTTATTGATAGCTTTTATCATGCTTTCATTTGTAGTGTCAGGTGCTGAGGTTGCATTTTTCTCACTCACTTTTAAAGATATCAACCTTTTAAAAACAAAAGAACAATCTTATTACAAACGCATTATCGATTTACTTGAAGACCCGAAAGGTTTACTTGCATCATTACTTATTGCAAACAGCTTTGCCAATATTGCTATCATCGTTATCTCAAATGTTTTAATTGACAGCATATTGCAAATTCAAAAACCACAGGCTGTGTGGATCGATTTTTTAATAAAGGTGGTTGCCGTTACAAGCATACTTGTTTTGTTTTGTGAAGTAATACCAAAGATTTATGCAAACCATAATAACATTCGCTTTCTTAAAAACTTTGGTGTTATAACAGAAGGTACTTACTATCTTTTTCACGGCATGGGTAACTGGCTGGTGAAGTATTCTGATGTAATTGAAAGAAAGCTTTCGAGAAAAGCGAGGAACACTTACAGCCTGGAAGAATTGGACCATGCAATTGACATTACAACGAACAACTCCGCATCAGAAAAAGAAAAAAATATTTTAAAAGGTATTGTAAAGTTTGGCAACATAACGGTTAAGCAGATTATGCATACAAGAACTGATGTTAGTGGTATTGAATATGAAACAAATTTTCAAAACTTATTGCACAAAACAGAAGAACTGCATTACAGCAGGTTGCCGGTATTTAAAGAAGATCTCGATGAAGTAGTTGGCGTGCTAAATACAAAAGATGTACTGCCATTTATTAATGGTGAAAAAGATTTTGACTGGCACTCATTGATACGCCCACCTTATTTTGTGCATGAACATAAAATGATAGAAGATTTATTGAAAGACTTTCAACATAAGCGGATACATTTTGCAATTGTAGTAGATGAGTTTGGCGGTACCAGCGGCATTGTTACGTTAGAAGACATAATGGAAGAAATTATCGGTGATATAAAAGATGAGTTTGATGATGAAGATTCTGGCTTTAAAAAATTGGATGAGCACAACTACATTTTTGATGGAAGCATTATGATTAATGATGTTTGCCGCCTGATGAATTTACCTGCTGACACATTTGAAAATGTAAAAGGCGAAAGCGATTCCCTTGCTGGCTTAGTGCTTGAAATTGCCGGTGAAATTCCGCAGCAAAACCAAGTTATTGCCAGCGGTGATTTTGAATTTATTGTACTTGAAATTAAGAAGAACCGTTTGCAAAAAATCAAGATAACTATCAAGCCGCATGTTGTTGCAACTTAGGAAAAATAAGTCAACATTCAAAAGTCAACGGTCAACAGCAAGCCGTAATCATTATTTATTATTAATTATTCATTGTACACTATTTTTATTTTCCTGCAACTCACCTTATATTCCAAAACCTGCAGGTTATTTTAAAATTGATTTACCAAAGAAAACTTACCAGCAGTTTAATCAGCCATCATATCCATACACATTTGAATATCCAACATATGCAAAAGTTATGAAAGACAGTACTTTTTTTGACAGCTCCGCAGAAAATCCATGGTGGGTGAATATTGATTTTCCACAGTTTAATGCAAAGATTTATTTAAGCTATAAAATCATTGGTAATTACAAACTTGAAAAGTTACTGGGTGATGCTTATAACTTAACCAACAAGCATTCTGTAAAAGCTTCTTATATCAATGATTCTATCATGAATATTTCAAACAATGTACATGGAAGTTTTTTTAGTGTGGCCGGTGATGTAGCAACTGCTGACCAGTTTTTTTTAACTGATTCAACCCAAAATTTTATACGTGGTGCTTTATATTTTGATGCTACGCCAAATGAAGATTCTTTGCGGCCTGTAAACCAGTTTTTGGTTGCAGACATGAAACATCTCATCAGCACCTTTCACTGGAAATAATATCGCTTCTCTTTTTTAATTTTAATTTTTACTTTGTAAAATGATCGCGATTGATAATAAATTAGTGAGTGATGAAATAGTGCAGGCGCAATTTGTTTGCGATTTAATTAAATGTAAGGGCGGCTGTTGTGAAGATGGCGATGCTGGCGCTCCGCTTGAATTAAGTGAGCTTGATGAACTGATTAAAAATTATGAAGCAGTAAAGCCATATTTAACCGACGCAGGCATTAAATCAATAGAAAAAAACGGGAAGTATCTATACGATAAAGAGTTTGGTTGGATTACGCCAACAATAAAAGGTGAGATGTGCGCTTATGGTTTTAAAGATGAAAAAGGCATTATAAAATGCGGTATTGAAAAAGCTTATAACCAAGGTGAAATTGAATGGAAGAAACCAATCAGTTGTCATTTGTTTCCAATAAGAATAAGTAAAAGCCAGGAAGATGAAGACCTTGAATATTTAAATTATGAACCGCGGCCTGATTTATGTAAAGCCGCCTGTAAATTAGGTAAGCGTTTAAAAGTTCCGGTGTATATTTTTTTAAAGGAATCAATTATCCGCAAATACGGAGAAGAGTTTTATAACACTTTAGAAGCAGCCGCGAAATATGCAGAAAGCAGGTAAGCATCTAATAAATTATAACCACAAAGACACCAAGTCATAAAGAAGCAAAAGAATTAGTGCCTTTCTGCCTTCGTGGTTCAAAATATAATAATGAGTAAAAGCGCATCAATATTTATAGCAAAAAGCACTATTAAATCTGCGGACATCGAACACCGCCGCAAGATCAATTTTAACATCAGCAAATACAATGCTGTAGTGCCACAAGGCAAAGCGCAGTTTGATGATTTGATGAAAGTACGTGAGCAGGCAAAGAACATAAAATGGAATGCAATTGAACATCTTGATGTAATGCTTGAAAAATTTGAAAAAAATATTTCAGCACGTGGCGCAAAAGTTATCTGGGCTGAAACTGCTGATGAAGCATTACAGGAAATACATGCAATCTGCAAAGTAAAAAACTGTAAAACATTGGTGAAAAGCAAGAGCATGGTTACAGAGGAAATTCACCTGAATAAATTCTTAGCAACACAAAATATAGAAAGTGTTGAAACAGATTTGGGTGAATACATTCAGCAGTTAGATAATGAAGCACCATATCACATTGTAACACCTGCAATGCATAAAAGCAAAGAAGATATAGCAAAATTATTCACTGAAAAATTAGGAACGCCTGCAGGTTTATCACCGCAACAATTAACGTTGGTAGCAAGAGAAAAACTGCGTGAAAAATACACTGCTGCTGAAGTTGGAGTAACCGGCGCAAACTTTTTAATTGCTGACACCGGCTCTATTTCTATTACTGAAAATGAAGGTAACGGAAGGCTAAGTTCAGCATTTCCTAAAACACATATTGTAGTTGCTGGTATAGAAAAAATAATTCCATCTTTAACTGATTTAAGTTTGTTCCTGCCATTGCTTGCAACGTTTGGAACTGGTCAGCAATTAACTGTTTATAACACCATCATATCAGGACCAAAACAAAAAAATGAAACCGACGGACCGGAAGAAATGTATGTAATCTTATTAGACAATGGCAGAACAAATTTGCTGGCAAACCCGAAGATGCGTGAAGCTTTGTATTGTATCCGTTGCGGCGCCTGTTTAAATGCCTGCCCGGTTTATAAAAATATTGGCGGTCATAGTTATGACACAACCTACAGCGGACCTATAGGAAGCATTATCACGCCGCATTTAACAAATATTAAAGAATGGAAACATTTAAGTTATGCTTCGTCACTTTGTGGCAATTGCACAGAGGTTTGCCCCGTTAGAATTAACCTGCATGAGTTATTATTGGAAAACCGTTATGAGTCTGTACAGGAAGGTGGAAGTTCAGTATCAGAACGCGTTGCATGGAAGCTTTGGAAACAATCTAGCTTAAGCAGGAAAATGATGAATATGGGCAACGGTAATCTTAAAAACAAAGTAGTCAACAGCATGTTTAAAGGCTGGACAAAACACAGAGCCGATTTAAACTTTAGCCAGAAAACATTTAATGAGATGTGGAAAGAAAGAACGAACCAAAAAACGTAAAGTAATTCTTGTTTTTCCTTTAAAGAAGGGTTGGCATGAAGTCACTGCCGCATAATCACTCCTCCACCCACAACATCATCACCTTCATAAAATACAGCGCTCTGGCCTGGTGCAATGCTCTTAACGTTCTCATAAAAGCAAACACGAATACCGCCATCAGCAGTATATAAATTACTCAACGCACCTTTATCTTTATACCGGATTTTAGTAAACGCTTCAAAGCCATCTTCCACACCATCATACTTTAACCAGTTAATTTTGGATACCATCATTTCGCTTTGCTGCAAATCATCTTCATCACCCAACACAACTGTGTTTGTCGAAGGTTCAATCGCAGTAACATACACCGGCTTACCCAACGCAATATCCAAGCCTTTCCTCTGGCCAATCGTATAAAAAGGATATCCCTTATGTTCACCCAACTTCAAGCCATTCTTATCAACAAACCAGCCGCCGCTCACTTGATTTTCCAAACCTGCAACACGATGTTTTAAGAAGCCGCGATAATCATTATCCGGAACAAAACAAATTTCATAGCTCTCACTTTTCTTCGCCAATTCAGGATAACCAAAGTCCAAAGCCATCGCACGAATCTCACTCTTACGATACTTACCCAACGGTAACAATGTACGACTCAATAAATCCTGCTGCAAACCCCATAACACATAACTCTGGTCTTTCGTTTCATCCAAACCCTTGCTAATAAAATACCTGCCGTTATGCAAACCAATATTAGCATAATGACCTGTTGCAATAAAATCACAGTTCAGCGCGTCGGCACGCTTTAATAGCGCACGCCACTTAATGTGTGTGTTGCACATCACACAAGGGTTAGGTGTTCTGCCCGCAATATATTCCTCCACAAAATTGTCAATCACAAAATCGCCAAACTCATCACGTATATCCAGAATAAAATGCGGAAACTCATGCTCCACCGC
>CAHJWK010000011.1 GCA_903642275.1 Chitinophagaceae bacterium | reverse complement strand
TAGCACGCATAATAGTGCACAGCCCAACGCGCCGTATTGCAATGACGGCCCATATTGCAGATAGCAGCGGCAATGCCATGGCAGGGGCGAAAATTACCATCACCAACGGCAAGGAAGGCACCGTAAAAGTGCTGCGCAAATCATCGGCACTTGGCAACATTCGGGTACAAAACCTGGTAGCTGGCGTTTATACAATAACAGTAGAAAATGCAGGCTATGCAACACAGGAAATGGAATTTACCGTTGCACCGCCGGTAACCACGAAGCTTGAGGTGGTCATGAAGCCATAATTTGGGTATCATTCATCAATACATAAAAATTCCGATTGATGAAGTATCTATCGGAAATTCTATTTTAATAAAGCCCTATTGTTATTGATTCGTCTTTGTAGAATCAGAAGCAGGTGCTTTATTAATCAGTTCCATAAACTGGTCAAGCTTTGGCGTAATGATAATTTGTGTACGCCTGTTTTGAATCTTTCCTGCATCAGTATCATTGCTTGCGATTGGATTGTATTCACCACGGCCGCCGGCAGTTAAACGTTTCGGGTCAACATTATACGTATTCTGCAAAGCCTGCACAACAGATGAGGCTCTCAGCGCACTTAGATCCCAGTTGTTGCGGATGTTTGGTTTTGAAATAGGAACATTATCCGTATTGCCTTCAATCAACACTTCAAAGTCTTTATAGTCAGTAATTATTTTGGCAATTTTAGATAGCGTTTCACCTGCTTTATCTGAAACTTCATAGCTGCCGGATTTGTAAAGCATGTTATCTGAAAGAGAAATATATACTACGCCTTTCAACACCTGCACATCTACATCCTGCATTTCTTCTTTGCTTAATGATCTTGTAAGGTTGTTGGTAAGCAGCATGTTTAAAGAATCGCTTTTGTTTTTAGATGCCACCAGTTCCTGTATATACCTGTTTGATGAATTAATTTCATCAACCAGCTTTGAAATATTTGTGTTGCCCTGGTTTGAACCGGTAAGACATTTATCCAATGATGCCTGCAAAGCCTGCACATGATTGCGTTCTGCATTTAACTGGTCCTGCAGCCCGGATATCTTTACATTAGCAGCACCAAGGTTGTTATTGCAATCCTGGTTTTCTTTCAGCACACCAGCGCTCCTGTTTTGCAGTGATGCATAATCTGCCTGCAATGACTGATATTTTTTTGTGCTTACGCAGCTTGATGTAAGCAAAACTGCAGTGGCGCCAATCGTTAAGTAAGATTTGATTTTCACGGTATATTTATTTTAGTTTAAAAATGGATGAGTAATGGCAAAAGTACTTCCATCATCATATTCGGTCTCTAATATGTTATCCAGATTTGAAACAAACATGTGAAGAACGGGATGAATGATGATCGGGATCGTTTACATTATCCTGATTAAATATCATTCGTTTGTTATTTTTATAGAACATCTTATAACTCCAAACATTATTTATGAGAAAGATTATATCATTATTGATGTGCTTTTGTTTTATCGCACCATTATTCGCACAGCAAGACACCATCATTCGCTATAAAAAAACAAGTGCGATGATACCAATGCGTGATGGCATAAAATTGTACACAGTATTATATATTCCTGTTAATGCAAAGCAACCTGTTCCAATTTTAATTGAACGCACACCTTATGGCGCATCAAATCCTGATCCTGATGATACCGTTATCACTTTCCCGCCTGTCTTTCCTTTCTATAACATGGCTAAAGAAGGTTACATATTTGTGTTCCAGGACATTCGCGGCAAGTACAAAAGCGAAGGCACGATGCAGATACATCAGCCCTTAATTCATGAAACACAAAAAGGTGCAATTGATGAAAGTACTGATACGTATGATGCAGTTGACTGGCTCGTAAAGAATGTTCCGAACAATAATGGCAAGGCTGGCATTGTTGGCATTTCTTATCCCGGCTGGCTGGCATTGGTTGGTGCGGTTGACCCGCATCCTGCATTAAAAGCTTCATCAGAGCAGGCTTGCATGGGCGACCTTTTTTTAGGTGATGATTTTCACCACAACGGCGCATTCCGTTTAAGTTATGGAATGGAATATACGTATGAAGTGGAGCATGATAAAACAACGGATTCTGACTTTCCTTTTCCACAGTTTGATAACTATAACTGGTACCTGAAATTGGGTTCATTAAAGAATGTGAATGATAAATATTTTCATAACACTATACCTACATGGAACAACTTTGTAAAGCATCCGAACTATGATACGTTCTGGCAAAAGAATTCAACGTTGAGTTATGTAAATTATCCGCAGATACCAATGTTGCATGTTGGTGGTTACTATGACCAGGAAGATATGAACGGCCCGCAGCTTATGTATGCACACATGGAACAGAAAGATACATTCAACCGAAACTATATTGTACTTGGCCCATGGAATCATGGGCAATGGGCAAGATTGAAAGCAGATAGTTTGGGCAAGATAAGTTTTGGCAGTGCAACTGCTGTTTATTTTAAAGACCTGCAGAAGCGTTGGTTTGATTACTGGCTGAAAGGCATCGGTGACGGTAAGTTTGATGAAGCTACCTGTTTTCAAACAGGCACTAATGTTTGGAGGACATATAACACATGGCCACCGAAAGAAGTCGTAATAAAAAGCCTGTATGCTAATGGAAATAATGCGTGTTCATTTAATAAATCGAATGAAGATGGAAGTGTGAGTTATGTAAGTGATCCGGCGCATCCTGTTCCATATCGAACGCTACCTATTGAAGCAACGTATGGTGAAGGCAGCCGCTGGCGGCCATGGCATGTGGAAGACCAGCGCTTTGTAACCACAAGAGATGATGTAATAAGCTTTACAAGCGATACAATGACAAGCAACTTGACGGTAACAGGGAAAATTATGGCGCATATTTTTGCATCAACAACAGGTACAGATGCAGACTGGATTGTAAAGCTGATTGATATTTATCCAAATAAAGACACAAGTAATCTTTTAATGAGTGGTTATCAGCTACCTGTTGCAATGGAAGTGTTTCGCGGAAGATTCAGAAAGAGTTTTACTAATCCTGAACCATTAGTTCCAAACAAGCCTGAAGAATTTATGATTGACCTGCATGACATCAACCATGTATTTTTAAAAGGCCATAAAATGATGATGCAAATTCAAAGCACCTGGTTTCCTGTTATTGACCGCAATCCGCAGAAATATGTACCTAATATTTTTGAAGCGAAAGAATCTGATTTTATAAAAGCAACTCAAACAATTTATTTCAGCAATCAATATCCAACAAGAATTGACTTGCCTGTTATGAATGAATAATGAATTCATACAAAACATAACATGACAAGTTTGTACTAAATAAAAACAGCATAGCTTTTGTGTCACATCAATCATTAAAAAATAATTATGGCACAAACAAATAAGATAGCATTGGTAACAGGCGGCAGCAGGGGCCTTGGAAAAGATATGGCGTTAAGCCTTGCAAAAAAAGGCATTGACGTTATACTCACTTACAACAGCAAACAGCAGGAAGCGCTTGATGTGGTTAAACAAATTGAAGATATAGGTGGTAAAGCGGCAGCACTGCAATTAAATACAGCAGATACAAAAAATTTTGATGCTTTTTTAAAAGAAGTAACAAAAACATTAGAAACTTTTAAAGCTGATAAAATTGATTTCATTGTTAATAATGCAGGTACTGGTGTATATGCGCCTTTTGCAGATACTACCGAAGTACAGTTTGATGAAATGGTAAGTATTCATTTGAAAGGGCCTTTCTTTCTTACACAAAAATTATTGCCGCTTATGGCAGATGGTGGCGGCATTGTTAACGTTTCTTCAGGGCTTGCACGTTTTTCATTTCCGGGTTATGCGGCTTATGCAGCCATGAAAGGTGCTATGGAAACTTTAACCAAATACCAGGCGAAAGAGTTGGGGGATAGAAAGATAAGATCAAACATAATTGCACCAGGTGCTATTGAAACAGATTTTGGCGGTGGCGCTGTGCGTGATAACAAAGAATTGAATGACCAGGTAAAATCAATTACAGCATTAGGCCGTGTAGGTCAGCCTGATGATGTTGGAAGTGTTGTTGCATTCTTATGTACTGATGACGCAAAATGGGTTACCGCACAACGTATAGAAATTTCCGGCGGAACACTATTATAATTCAGCTTATAATTTATGCTTACAGGCTTATTGAATTTTTTTTGATAAGCCTGTTATATTTTTCTGTTCATCCATTTATTGCTTTGCATATACCAATAGGATGGAATAAGAAGGCATATCCAGTAAATCCATTCACTTAACCAGCCAATAATTATAGAAAGATTGAAACGTTCAAGTATGAGATAAACATAAACACAATAAATAACCAGTGTAACTATCTCTGTTACCAGGTTACGTTTTGTATTGCCTGTTGCTACTACAGCATTTAGCCAGATTAAAGAAATTGATTGTAAAATGAGTGCGACTGATATAATTCTTGCAACAGGTATTGCTGCTGTTACAAAACTTTCGCTTTGACCGTAAACCTGCAAAAATAATTTTGTAAACAAATTTATTAAAATAGCAATGCTTACGGAAAACAGCGTTGCAAGTTTCATTATTTTAAATATGAGTTCGTTTACCCTATGCTGCAGTTGCTGGCCGATAATATTACTCACCATACTGTTTGATGCAGCAGAAAAAGACCATGCAAAGCAACCAAATATGCCAAACAGGTTACGCATAATGTTAGATATGGCAAGTGGTTGCGTGCCATGATGTTCAATCAGGATATAAAAGAACTCCCAACAGGCTAAACTTAATGTAAACTGAAGTATTATTGGTGAAGCTTGTTTAAGAATAAGTTTTATCATACTGATGTTTAAACCTATGCTTTGAAAAAGGTTCATCTGTTTGCCAACACCTTTAAAATGTATGATTAAAAAAATGGTTATTAGGCCAACACCTTCGGCAACAATAGATGCAATAGCAGCGCCATTAAAACCAAATGCAGGAAAGCCAAACTTTCCGAATATCAATACATAATCAAGTAAGATGTTTGTAATTGTTTCTGCAAGTGTTCCTATTATAAGATAGTTGCTTTTGTTTACACTAATCAATAATGCATTGCGCATTTGATAGATGTATAAAAATGGCAATCCCCAGATACGGACATGTATAAATGAAATAGCAATTTTAATATCATCAGCATTATGCAGTGTGTTTCTTAAAATAACCGGCGCAATAAAATAAGTAATCAATATGCTGGCGATTGAAAAAGCAATTGCTATGCGCACAGCCTGGGAAAAGAGAGAGCCAATCTCTTTAATATTATTCTCACCAGCCCTTCTTGAAATTAATGATTGCATGCCCGTACTTAGCCCGATACCAATAACGCCAAATGTTAAATAGTAAATACCGGTAATGCCTGCAACAGCGAGTGCTTGCTCACTTAAATGACCGAGAAAAATATTGTTAGTAATGAAATTAATATTGGGAACAAGAATAGATGCAGCAACAGGCAAAGCAATTTTTAGAATTTGCCTGTTTGTTATTTTTACTTGCAGTTGCATGGCGGCGCAAAACTAAATGTATTGCTGTAATGAATATGAATGAAAGAACAGGAAATAATTAATTAAACCTGCAATTAATTTTCACATCCAACTTATTCTATAATCAATAATTTTATAGTATGAAATTCATTTTACCTGGCCTGATGATGTTGATAGCTGCAACTTCATTTGCACAATCAACCAAATGGATTATATCAGCGCAAAATAAAAACATCACTGTTTCCGGAGAAGATGACAATGAGGATAAGCTGTTTTTGTTAAAGCCTGTTAATACAAACGCCGCGACTGATTATTTAACCGTTAAAATTGTTGATAATCAAATAAGAAAAACATGGAGTCGCAGCTTTTATATTTATGATGAAAAAAAACAGGTTACTGCTGAACTAAAATTTATGGATACAGATGAATATTGTATAAAAATAAAAGATGTTCTGTCAAAACTACAAAAAGGAAAGGTATATAACTTATACTCTATCGTTAATCCGCACGACCAAACAAAAGCTTACATGGTAAAAATACCACCGGTACTGCTTTGTAAAATAAAAATTGATGACAATTAGAAGCCTGTTACCAGCATCTTTTTAAAAAACACCCCGGTATTGCTTATAAAATCGGTTAAGGACTCATGTAAAGAATAGGGCCTTTCTTCATCTCTGCCGAAGCATTCGGTATGCAAAATTTTAAACTGAACGGTAAATTCATCAGTGCTTACGAACCATGCGGTTCCATGAAGATTCATATTAAAATATAATCCTTTTTTATAAAAATGAAGTTCTGCTGCAAACACATTCCAGCTTTGTTCAAGCACAGGAAAATTACTTACTGAAAACTCCAGTATATTTTCACCTGAAAAGGAAAATTTGTTTACTACTCCAACAGGCATTCTTTGCCCATTTTCATTTATACAATAAAAAACGCCATTATCAAAACGGGAAATTTTATCAAGGTTGTTTTCGCGTAAATGTGGTTGCATACTATTATTTAGAGACATAAATTTTTACTCTGTTGCTGCTTGATTTTTTGTTTTAATTAATCGAAGTGCATTATTAAAAGATAATAAAGCAAATTCAAACATTATGCCTGCACTACTATGATAGTTTAAAAAATTGGTGAGTGTAATATTTTCGTCCGTTAAGGTATCAAAAATGATTTCCATTACATATATTATGAAAATTAAGTGTCTCATAATTATACATATTCTAATTTTTAAGGGAATTTTTTACTCAAAATTTATTGACGCAAAATATAAATTCGTACTGAATTTATACATTCGTTCTAAAATAGATGTATGATACGTAATCATGAAATAGATTATAAGATTTTTGGCGAGGAGTTACAATATATTGAAGTAGAACTTGATCCCGGCGAAACAGCAGTAGCAGAGCCGGGTGCATTTATGATGATGGATGATGGAATAACTATGCAAACTATTTTCGGCGATGGCAGCCAGCAACAGGATAATAGCATAATGGGAAAATTGTTTAGTGCAGGCAAGCGCTTACTGGTTGGTGAAAATTTATTTATGACGGCGTTTACCAACGTGGGAAATATTAAGAAGCATGTAAGCTTTGCTGCGCCATATACAGGTAAAATTGTTGCGCTAAATTTACTTGGATTGGGTGGAAAAATCATTGCACAAAAGGATGCGTTTTTATGTGCTGCAAAAGGTGTAAGCATTGGTATTGAATTTCAACGCAAATTAGGTACAGGTTTATTTGGTGGTGAAGGTTTTATTATGGAAAGAATTGAAGGCGATGGAATGGCTTTTTTACATGCGGGTGGTTATGTGCAAGAAAAAGATTTATTGCCTGGTGAATTATTAAAAATTGATACAGGCTGCATTGTTGGGTTTACGGGTAGCGTTGAATATGATATCCAGTTTATAGGTGGAATTAAAAATACAATTTTTGGTGGTGAAGGATTATTCTTTGCAACACTCAGAGGACCGGGAAAAGTATGGATACAATCCTTGCCGATCAGCAGGCTTGCTTCACGCATTTTAGCTTATGCAACTTACAAGCAAAAAGAAGAAGGTAGTGTTTTGGGCAGGCTTGGCAGAATGATTGACGGAGATAATTTTGAATTATAACCTGAGACAATGATAAGCAGGCATATAATAATTACCGGTAAAGTGCAGGGCGTTTTTTTTAGAAAAAATGCAAAGCAAAAAGCTGAGGAGTTGAGGTTAAGTGGCTGGGTTAAAAATACACCGGATGATAAAGTTGAATTACTTGTACAAGGGAATGATACAGATATAAATAAATATATTGAATGGTGTAAAAAAGGGCCACCAAAAGCGAAGGTTGATAATGTTTATGTTGAAGCGAAAGAAAAGGATAACAGCTTAAATGAATTTATAATTGTATATGAAGATTAAGTAAAGCAGAATCACTTTACTTGTATTAAAGCAATGTATTAATTTTTTCTGCAAGCTGTACATCTTTATCTGTAACCACATCACCGGCATCATGCGTGCTCAACCAAATTTCTACTTTATTGTACATGTTCATCCATAATGGGTGATGATTCATTTTATCTGCTTCAGCAGCTACTTTCTTCATAAATGCAAAAGCTTCTTTAAAATCTTTGAATTCAATTTTGCGATATAAAGTTTTATCTTTTGTTGCCCAGTTTGCAGGAGTTTCCATAATTAAAAAATTAAATTGCCTTTGTTTTTTATTTTTTCATGTGTAAGTTCGGCCACCAATTGAATAGTTTCAATGGCTTTAAGTTTGGTTTGTACATTCAATACATCTTCATCATTTATTAAGTTACCACGTATAAGCCATAAAAAATCAAGGTGTTTAAATTCAGGTAATAAATATTCACCCTGAAACTGGTTGAAATAAATATAATGTTCAAGCTCAGATTCTGTTTGGCAAAACTGGTACAATTGAAAAAAATAATTTCTCCCTTTTCGCTTTAGCTGAATTTCAATATCTGCATTCAGCCGTAAATCAAAACCTGTATAACTATTCACCTGCCAGATAAACCGGTAATTTTTTACAAGCGACATAATACCCAGCAAATGCGTACCTGTAAAAAAATCTTCTTCAATACCATCCGTATTTAATTTTAGTCTGCTAACCATAAGTCAATTTAAAACTGCACATCAAAGCTCATTGGCTTATCGTTTCTTGTAATCTGCAATGTTGTTCTGTCACCTTTTTTAAAATGCTGCAAAGCACTCATGTAACTATAAATATCTGTAAACTTATAATCGCCTAACTGTAATAAAATGTCGCCTGCTTTTAAACCGGTTTTTTCTGCTGTTTTACCTTTGCTAACAGCATCAACACGCAGGCCGGTACCACTAAACGCATAGTCAGGCATAATACCTAAGGTAACCGGCAATTTGGTTGATGTCATTTCCTGGTCTTTTGTTTCAAGATAACTAAGCTTGCCTTTGTTATTGGTTGAATCAATGATCTTTAAGATGTAATCAATGATCTCTGTTTCGCCTTTATAATTTATTTTATCTGCATCATCCGTTGCTTTGTGATAATCAGGATGACTGTTTGTAAAGAAAAATAAAACAGGAACATTATCATGATAAAATGATGAATGATCACTTGGCCCGCTTCCACTGCTATCAAATTTTACAACAAGATTTTTATCAGTAGTTGTTTGAAAAACTTCGCCCCATGTTGGCGAAGTTCCATAGCCACCGATGGAAAGCTTTCTTGATGAATCATACCTGCCAACCATATCCATGTTAATCATATAATTCATGTTCACATTTACTGTTGGATGTTGCAGCCAGTACTTTGATCCAAGCAGCCCAAGCTCTTCACCGGAAAAAGCAATCAGTAAATAATTGTTGCTGCGGTCTTTTGTGTTATACAACAATCTTCCGAGTTCTATTAATGCTGCAGTGCCACTGGCATTATCATCTGCACCGTTATGAATTTGTCCCTGTCCATCCAAACTATTTCCATCTTCACCATAACCAAGATGGTCATAATGCGCACCAATAACAATTGTTGTAGGTGCATTAAAATCAAGATAGCCAATCACATTATGCGCGATGCGGTTATCAACTGCAAGGTGTACATTCATAGCTATGTCATAAATATCGGTTTGGTCAGCAAAATATTTCTGCACACCGTTTTCAGTTAAGTAAACAACAGGTATGGCAACTGCGTCAGCAGAATCTGTTTTATCAAATAAAATATTATCTGCGGCAGATGAACTGTTGTAAATAATTAATGCTTTGGCGCCTTTAGCTGCATCTCTTCTTGCTTCATCTTTTACTGCATTCATTATATCAAAATGCGGATTCTTTTTGTTATCATCAACAAGGTCTGCCACATTCCAAAACCAAACCTGGTGCTCTTCTCTTAACAACGGAGAAACGCTTGCCTTTGCAGAATCATTTGCAGAAAATGACAATGGGTAATAATCCGTTCCGGCTTCCAGCTTTGCGCCGTTTACAAGCAAATAGTTATCCGGCGGATTAAATTCTTTGCCTTCATTAATCCGGAAGGATTGTACATAACCACTATCTCCTTTTTCGGTTAATTTATATTTGGCAAACATGCTGCTGATGTATTCCATTGCAAGCGCTTCTCCCGGCGTGCCTGCTCTTCTGCCTTCCAGTTTATCGCTGGCGAGATACTGAATATGTGTTTGAATATTTGCAGCAATAATCTTATCTGCCTTTGCTTTTGCCTTTTTGCTTTGTGCAAAAACACTGTTTAGCGCAGTAAAAAAAATCAATAACAAGCACAGTTTCTTCATAATGATTATTGAAGTTACAAATGTAATGAGCTAAGATGTGTTAAGTATTTTAGCTTGTGAATAATTTTAATTCAACTTGTTATACTATTATTGTTAACACATGTTTAATAATCTGAAATACAGCGCACATCAAACTTCCAATATCGTAATCACATAGTGTGCCTGCGCATTAGTTTTGTGTTTTCTATGGTTTCATCAAAGAAGAATGTACATATTGCATTGGTTGGCAATCCTAACAGTGGTAAAACATCCTTATTCAACGCGCTTACCGGATTAAATCAAAAGGTGGGTAATTTTCCTGGTGTTACTGTTGATAAAAAAACAGGTTTTTGTGCATTAAATGATGAGCTTACATCAACCATTATTGACCTGCCCGGCACTTACAGCCTTTACCCGCGCAGGGCAGATGAATGGGTTGCTTATAAAGTGCTGATGCATGCAGATGAACAGGTACATGCTGAAGTGATTGTGTTAATTGCTGATGCGAGTAATTTGAAACGCAACCTGCTTTTTTGCTCGCAGGTTATTGATTTGAAGTATCCTGTAGTTATTGCTTTAACCATGGTTGATATTGCCCGCAAGAACGGAACTGAAATTGATATTGCCGGGTTATCAACTGAGTTAGGTGTGCCGGTAATACCTGTAAATCCGAGGAAGAATAAAGGTATAATGCAGCTAAAAAAAACACTGGTATCAACAGCTAAACAAAATCAAATATCTGCACAAAGAGATTTTATTAGTAACCGGCAGCTTGCGCCAAATGCTGTTGATACAATTAAAAATATCTTTCCTGATTTAAGTGATTATGCAGGTATTCATTATCTCATCAACCATGAAAATTTTCCTTTGCCTGCAACCATGCAGCAGCTAATTGAACAAACGGAAGTTGACACTAAATTCAATCCAACAAAAACACAGGCAGAAGAAATACTACAGCGTTATGGCCGCATAAAACAGGTAATGCAGCAAAACGTTGTTGAGCCGGATCCATTACAACGGAAATTATTTACAGAAAAACTTGACAACCTTTTATTACACCGCGTTTGGGGGTATATAATATTATTAACGGTGCTGTTTCTTTTGTTCCAAAGTATATTTTCAATGGCACAATACCCGATGGATGCAATTGACTGGAGTTTTGCGCAATTAAGCGGCTGGCTTAATAATATATTGCCATCTGCATGGGGGAGCGATTTACTGGTTAATGGTTTGGTTGCAGGTTTAAACGGCATACTTGTTTTTGTGCCGCAGATTATGATTTTGTTTGGATTGATAACCTTGCTTGAAGATACCGGTTACATGGCGCGCATAAGTTTTTTGAGCGATAAACTGATGCGTAAAGTTGGATTAAATGGTAAAAGTGTAATGCCGATGATAAGCGGCTTTGCCTGCGCTGTGCCGGCAATTATGACGACCCGTAATATTGAAAACCGTAAAGAGCGCTTGCTTACTATTCTTGTAACACCTTTAATGAGTTGCAGTGCAAGGCTACCTGTTTATACAATTTTAATTGCATTGGTTGTTCCTTCTAAATATTATTTAGGTTTTCTTAGTTTACAAGGTTTGGTGATGATGGGTTTATATTTATTGGGATTGATTTTCGCGCTGATTGTAAGTTATGTTTTTAAGTTTATCATAAAGCTTAAGGAGAAAAGTTATTTCATTTTAGAGTTGCCTGTTTACCGTGCACCGCGTTGGAAGAATGTTGGTATAACCATGATAGAGAAGGCAAAGATTTTTGTTACTGATGCAGGACGCGTTATCTTGTTTATTAGTTTGCTGCTTTGGTTTTTAAGCAGCTTCGGGCCGCCATCACGCATGCATAAGGTTGATGCAAAGTATGCAGCTATTGAACGAACGTCATTGCGAGGTATGAAGCAATCTTTATCTGTTCAAAAAGAGTATAAATCAGAAAAGCTGCAGAATTCTTTCGCAGGCATTTTAGGCAAAGCAATTGAACCTGCAATTAAGCCGTTAGGTTATGACTGGAAGATTGGTATTGCACTGATAACTTCTTTTGCAGCACGTGAAGTTTTTGTGGGAACGATGGCAACTTTATACAGCGTAGAAGATAAAGACAATAAAACTTTGCGGCAAAAAATGCAAAGTGCCGTTAAGGACGACGGCTCTAAAGTTTATACGTTGCCCGCTGCTTTATCACTGATGGTGTTTTACGTTTTTGCAATGCAATGTATGAGCACACTTGCTGTAGTAAAACGCGAAACCAGAACATGGAAATGGCCTGCTGTTCAGTTTGTATATATGACAGGACTGGCTTATGCCATGAGTTTGCTGGTGTATCATTTGTTTTGATTTTTTTATCATCTTTATGCAGTATGAATAAAATTGCGGTAATACCTGCACGTTATGCATCTGTAAGGTTTCCGGGAAAGCTAATGCAGCTACTTGGCGATAAAACAATTATCAACACAACATATCAAAACACAATTGATACAAATTTATTTAATGATGTGTTGGTTGTAACTGACAATGACATTATTTATAACGAGATAAAAAAACATAACGGCAATGTTGTAATTAGTAAGAAGCAACATGAAAGCGGCAGTGACCGTGTTGCTGAAGCAATTGAAAATACTGATTGTGATGTTGTATTAAATGTGCAGGGCGATGAGCCTTTTGTTGATAAGCAAACACTTCAATCTTTATTAAACACTTTTGTAGATGAAACGGTGCAGGTTACCAGCTTAATGCATGAAATATTTGATCAGGCTGATATTGAAAATCCTAACAACGTGAAAGTGGTTACAGATAAAAATTCAAATGCATTATTGTTCACCCGTTCTGTAATACCTTTTGTAAGAGATAAACATGTTGCTGCAAATTATTATAAGCATGTTGGCGTGTATGCTTACAAAAAAAACACGTTATTACAATTCACCAAATGGCAACAAACCCCGCTTGAAATTGCAGAAAAATTAGAGCAGTTGCGTTATCTTGAAAATGGTATTCACATCAGAATGGTAGTTACACAACATTTAAGCATAGGCATAGATACACCTGAAGATTTGCAACTTGCAAAGCAATATATTGCAGAACAAAAAAGAAACGTACGTTTATAGTCATTGTTCAATATAAACCGTAACGTTCTGCATTATCATTTACAATTGTTTTACAGAATGCATTGTTGGAAGCCGGAATTAATTAAATCAATTTTTTTACTGTTATTATTATTCTTTAATAACTATTGTTTTTCGCAAAGCGATATTGATGACAGTTTAATAATAAAGAAGTATTCAGCTGTTGTTAGCGAATCAAACTTTTATAAAAAGCAACCGAATATTTATCTAATAAAAATAAAAGAGAATAACACTTCGCTTTTTAAAGAACAATACAAAGAGGAGATACTTCGGCAGTTTAACGCCTATTGGTTTGTAATTAAAAATGTAAACACTTCAGTACAGGCACAAAATTTATTTCAAACAGTATTGCCCGCAAATAACAATTATAAATTATCCGCTTCTTTCAATAATAAAAATTCAGTTAATGATTCGGGATATAGATTTATTATAAAAGTAGCAGACAGCAATTTACTGATTAAAAATTATAATCAATTGCATATAGAAGCGCATTATCATTCAAACTACTTTATTATAAAAGCAAAATTTTCATTTATAACAGATACTTTAATTAAAGACGATAACATACAATCAATTGATATAATGCCGCAGGCGCCAAAACAGGAAAACGTTATTAATGATTATGATAATACTGAAAATGCAATTAGTTTATTTTTTTCTCAGCATCCTTCAATAAATGGTAATGGCTTAACTGCTTCAGTAAAAGAGAATCTGTTTGATACAAATGATATTGATTTTAAAAGAAGATACGTTGCTTCTTCTATAAGCTCTGATACAGTTTCAAGTCATGCTACTACAATGGCAACTTTAATTGCCGGCGGTAGCAACAGCTTTCAAACAGGAAAAGGTATTGCATGGGGAGCCGAACTTTCATCATCAGATTTTGCTAATCTTTTGCCTGATGCATATGATTATTTTAATCAATGTAAAATATCAGTTCAAAATAATTCATATGGTGTTGGTATAGAAAATTTTTATGGAAATGATGCAGCAGCTTATGATCAAAGCACCATTGACAATCCATATTTGTTGTATGTATTTTCGGCAGGCAATTCAGGTAATGTTACACCTGGCGACGGCATGTTTAAAAACATAAATGGCTTTGCTAATCTTACCGGCAGTTTTAAGCAGGCTAAAAATATTCTTACTGTTGGCTCCGTTGATTCTTTTTATAATGTGCCATTATTAAGTTCAAAAGGCCCGGCGTTTGATGGCCGCATAAAACCTGAACTTGTTGCTTACGGCAATGATGGAAGCTCCGGTGCTGCTGCTATTACTTCGGGCACTGTGCTGGCTGTGCAAAGCGCTTATAAATCTGTGCATCATGATTCACTGCCCGCCAATGCGCTTGCAAAAGCCATCATTATAAATAGTGCTGATGATGTGTTTAAAGCAGGCCCGGATTTCTATTCCGGTTATGGAAATGTAAATACAAGTAACGCCGTTAATGATGCGTTAGCTAACCAATATTATAGAGGAGATGTTAAGCGGGATGAAACGCTGAATTTTCCTGTTCATATTACAAACAATATAAGCAATATAAAATTTACATTGGTTTGGAACGATCCTGTTGCACAGCCAAATGCTTTTACATCGCTAATTAATGATCTTGATCTTACAGTTGAAAATGCAAGTGATCATACAATCTTTCAGCCATGGGTTCTAAACAGCGATGCTGATTCATCAACATTATTAAACACGGCAACAAGGAAACGTGACAGCCTGAATAATGTTGAACAAGTAACTATTTCAAACCCGGCAGAAGGCGATTATATTATACATGTTAAAGCATATAATCTTGCAACTACATCACAATCGTTTTATATAGCTTACCGCTTTGATACAGCAAATACATTTACATTTATTTCACCTGTAAGCAAGACACATTTTACTGCCGGCGGTAATACAATCTTTAGATGGAAGACAACTTTTACTTCAACAACAAAAACTAAACTTGAATATAGTATTGATAAAGGCAATACATGGCAATTGATTAGTAATGCTGTTAATCTTTCAAAGAAATATTTTAAATGGGTTGCGCCTGATACAAACGTTGTTGCACTCGCAAGAATTATTATCGGCAACACAATTTTTTACAGTGATACATTTGATATAAGCAAACAGATATTTCCCCATGTTGGTTTTTATTGTGGTGATTCATCTTTAATATATTGGAATAAGCAAATTGGTGTGCAACAGTATCAGGTTTACAATTTGGGTGATAAATATCTTCAGCCACTAACTATTATAAGCGACACATCATACATCATAAAAAACTCAGATTTACAATACGTTTCTGTAGCCGCTTTTTTTAATGGCCGTGCCGGCATAAACAGTTATACATTTAATTTATCAACACAGGGAGTAAGCTGTTATATTAGTAATTTTTTGGCTGATATAAGTGGCAGTATTGCTGCACTTAAACTTTTTTTGGGTACGACATTTAATGTTCAGGGTGTACGATTTCAGAAGTTTGTTTCAGGTTCATGGAAAAATGTAAAGCAAGCTGATTTAATAAATAGTCTTAATATAAATGCAATTGATAGTTTGCAACAAGGCATAAATTATTATCGTGCCGTTGTAATGCTTGATAATGGCGAGATAATTACAAGTAATGAAGCAACGGTTTATTATTTTAAAAATGCTGACTATATTATTGCTCCAAATCCTTCGATTCATGGGCAAGGATTTTATGTTTTATCGAATGATGTTTCATCAAACGCAATTACGTTGTTTGATGAAATCGGCAGAAAATTTATCAGCCAAAAAATTGAGGCACAACATCAGTTTATTGCTACTGCTCAATTGTCAAAAGGCATTTACTTTATAGCAATATTCAATGATGATAATAAGCTTGTATATAAAACTAAAATTATTATAAACTAAAAGCCATCGCATTAATACGATGGCTCTTAAGGTGAATATTTATGTTATTATTTATATAGATAATTCAAGGCGATAAGATCATTTGGATTGAACGGACGGTTTGAACCATCTGTGCATGCAAGCATCCAGCTTCCTGGATCTTTTGCGCTTTTTTGTGTGCCCGGGATATAAATAGCACCAACACCTGCTGCACCTTCATTAGACCTTGCACCTCCGCAACTGAAGGCACGATTCTTATAATCAGTATGCCTGAAGCCGATGGTATGACCCATTTCATGCGCTATAATTGTACCCAGCCATTGTACACTTGTTGATGAAGTAAATGTACCTGCATGTGAATTGAGTGTTATGGGAGAGGCAGGATTACCACTTGAACTTGGAAAGCCGGAAGACTGACCAAGAATTCCCCCACCGCCTAAATCACTGCCAACAATATTAATCTGACCTGTACCGCTAACTCTTTGAAAAGTTACCCTTAATCCCAGTTTATTGTACCGTGCAATTGCAGTATCTGTAGCTGCAGTAAAGAGCGCAACATTGCTTGGATAATTCATGGATACTGTAATAGTACGTGGCAATGATTTTAAAAGATTGGTAGTATGATATTGTTCTTCATCGCCAACACGTAAATCAGGACCTAAATTAGGCGTACTTTTTAACTGTGTGTATGAAAGAAAAATATCATTCTCCACCCTGTAACCACCTTCAACTGCAACGGCTCCGTCAGAGCTAAAGCCTTGAGCCCTTATCTGACTTAAAACGCTTTCCGGAATTGAAGATGTTTTTGAATCGCTTTCTTTTTGACATGAATACAAGATAATGCTTAATGCTGCCGAAGCAGTGAGGAGTTTTAATTTCATAATAGTTTGTTTGAACGCAAAATATTAAAATAAATTAATTGTAAAAATTTATCTGAAAAACTTTTAATTCTTATATTTTTTCAAAAAAATATTTTATGTAAACACTTAAATTATGTGTTAATAAGAATATAGTAAATCTTAAAATAGATTGAGTATTTGTAAAATTATTTTTCAGGCATTTTAAAATAAAAAAGGCTGTCTCTAATTTATAAGACAACCTTTTATTAAAGTTTATAATATTACTCTTTAATGAGCTTTGTATTAATTGTTTTGTCTTTGATTTTTATCTGCATAAAATATGTGCCTTTGGCAAAGCTGGCGATATCAATAGCCTTGTCTAAAGAATGATTTTGCCATTGCTGTATGGTACGTCCTTTCGCATCAAAAATTATTATAGCATCTGCAACAGAAACATCTTTTGCATTGAAATTAATATAACTCTTAACCGGATTTGGATATATACTTATACTGCTTGCATTGCCATGGATGTTTGCAATGGATGAATAAAACGCTTTACCGTTTTTATCAGTTTCTTTTATACGATAATAAACAGCCGGTGGTACTTCTGTTTTTACAAAACTCTGGTCTGCATAACTATAATGTGCGCCTAATGAATTACCGGTTGCTTTAATTGCAGCAATATCTGAAAAATCTTTACCATTTAATCCACGCTGAACGCTAAAATTATTTGTATTTACTTCTTGCGCCGTTTGCCATTGCAATGAAACTTCTTTGCCATTCAGTTGAGCTTTAAATGAAGTAAATGTAAGTGGTAATAGAATCGTTTTTAAGTAATAAACATCTGTAGTTAATGTTGAAGTATCAAACACGGGGATACCAAATGCAGTTGCTGATACTGTTGCCTGAGTTTCTTCATTTGCTAACAAAGGAGCATGTGTATCAGGTGTAAAATATAAATAGCTAACTGTTCTTAAATTAATGGTTATTACAGCAGTTACCGGGAATGGAAAGCCGCTGATAGTAATAACAGAATCTTTTGTGCCGGTAACGTTCTCAATATATTTAATACGTAAAACATTACTATATGAGTGACCGGGAATTTCAAGTGTTCCATATCCCTCGCCGTTCAGGCTATCTTTTCCACGCAATGCAACATTATATGTGTCAGATTCTTCAACAACTGAATCAGTAAAAAAACTACCATAAGAAAAAGGATAAGATAAATAGACTTTTGGCTTGGTATATTTTATACTGCCTGCGTTTGGTGCTACAACACCTAACTCGCCCAATTCGGCTGTTTGTGAATTAAAATAAATGTAAGCAGAATCATTAATTGTTTTTATTGATAGGTTACTTGCAGGAAAACTGTCTGAATAAGGGGTTGAGGAAGGTGTTACAACCTGTAAGCCTACAGATGCATTACTGTCAGATAAATTGCTGTAATCCCAGGTTTGATTAGCGCCGCCATTCAGAGTATCAAAGCTTGTTGTCTTCGCATACTGGTCTTGAAAAACCTCACCCAGTGTTGGCGTACTGTTAGCTGCACTAAGCGTTGGCTCTTGTGCTGCTGATTTTAAAACTATTAAAGTAACAAGGCTAAAAAGTAATGATTTTTTCATAATATATTTTTTGATTGAATAACAAAGTAAGACAATTTTATAATGCCGGTAATGAAACAATCAACTTAATAATTTTGAAAAAAAGTTTATACTGTTAAAGAGATAAAAAGTGATGAAGCGAACACAATTATATTAGGCCTATATGCAAGGATTATTTCAGTATTTATTAACAAGCTTGATGAACCCGGCTTTGGAGTTGCTGCAATGGAAGGGATTTAAGTGTGATGCTAATAAGTAACCTGTTATTGTTCGGATATGGTTCATTTTTATTAAAATTTGGACACACACGTATGCTGGCTTGAACGCAGACATATTCATTCGGGCGGCGTTATAATTAAAAAGATATGGCCTGTAGTATTAAATGGGGAAGTTAGGAACAGTCAAGTGATTGGATATATTTTAATGATTAATTAAAAAATATGGAGCAGACAAATGGATAAAAGCAAAAGGAACTTTATTTGTGCATAATTGAAATACAATCCTGCCTTATTTAAATTATAGCGGAAGATAGAATGAATCAGTTATCTAAAATTATCAAAGACTAAAACAAAAAATCGTAAAAAATATAACATGAATAAAGAAAGTAAGTAACCTTGATGTAAAGGATAATATAGCCCGCGATGGAGACATTACGGACTTGGACAAACTATGTCGGGAGGACAAAACTTTCTAAAAAACTTAAAAACAAAACAAAATCAAATTGATAGAAATTTTAAAGAGCTATCTCACATTGTTTATCGCATCGTATTGAAAAATAAGATGAAGTAAAAATAATTATATTCAAATAAATAACTGCTGAAGTCTAATAAAAAGATTGCGTAATAAACCAACCTAAGTTAAAAAATTTTTTTTTTAACTTTTAAGTGTATAATTTCAATCACGAAATACTTTTATTTACAACATTATTCGTATTCAAAAAAGTCTCCAGGGGATTATTAATCCAGTTGCAAGCACCTTGCAGTAGCGATAGCTTTTTCAGATATCTTCTTTTCACTGATAATCATCTGGAAATAACTAACACCTTATGAATGCTATGAAAGATGGTTGGTATGTTATGTACACCAAGCCAAAGCATGAAAAGAAAATTGCCGAGCGATTAAAATATTTTAATATTGAATGTTTTCTTCCGTTAATAAAAACATTTAAAGAATATAATGAAAGAAAAAAAATTATAAGTATTCCTCTTTTTCCGTCTTACCTATTTACAAAGCTTGATAATCCTAAAAGTTATTTTGAAAGCCTTTCGATTCCAGGTGTTTTGAATTATGTCAAAAACTGTAATCAGATAGCCAAAATAAATCAATACATTATAGACAGGCTTAAAAATTCGGTTATTAGTATAGCCGATAATATGCTGGTAACTTCAGAACAACTCAAAACAGGCACTATGCTTAATATACAATCTGGCCCTTTCAGGGGAAATATGTGCGAAGTAGTACAGTATAGAGGAAGGGCAAAGATTTTAGTACGGGTAGAAATTCTCAGGAGAAATGTGTTGGTTGATTTACCGTCAAACTGTTTAATACCACGGACTTCAAATGAGACTTTAATTTTAGTTGAGCCTTAATGCTGTTTAAAATTAATTATTAGATTATTCTATTACTTTAAATTTTATAATTTATGCCAATACAACCAACTTATCCGGGTGTCTATGTTGAAGAAGTGTCTAGTGGTGTTCACACTATCACCGGTGTAGCCACTTCTGTTACTGCGTTTATAGGAAGGGCTCAGAGAGGCCCGACTGATAAACCTGTTACCATTTATAATTTTGGAGATTATGAACGAATTTTTGGAGGGTTATGGAATTTAAGCACAATGAGTTTTGCAGTAAGAGATTTTTTTCTTAATGGAGGAAGTCAGGCTGTAATTATTCGTGTGTTTAAAGCCGACCCTGCTAAAACTGATGGATTTGCTGAAATCAGTATTCCAACTAACAAAATTAGTGCTGCAGACGAACTTCAATTAATTGCCGCAAGCCCCGGTGATTGGGGAAATAAATTAGAAATTGCTATAGATTATGAAACAAAAGATAAAAGTGATTTTAATCTTTTTAACATCACCGTTTCCGAAGTGGTAAACAATACCTCAAAAAGTACAGAAAAATTTTTTAATGTATCAAATGATAAAAGTAAAACTGGTTATCTACCAAGAGTGCTTGAGCAAAATTCAAATCTCATAAGAGTAAAGAATAATAAAATGCCTCAGCTCAGGCCTTTGATAACAAATCAAATCAGCCCGGATAACGCACCTTTAAGTCCCCCAACAAAGCCACCACCATTTAGCCCTCCTTTACCAGTAGAGGTTATGTCAGGAGGCGGGGATGGAATAAACATTAGTGATATAGAATTATTCCAGGGTCAGGGTGGCATAGATATGCAGTCAGAAAAAAAAGGTATTTATGCGCTTGAGCAAGCAGACCTTTTCAATATACTGTGTATTCCGCCTTACCTGGGCGATGCGAATGACAGGCCTGTTGATGTTTCCACTGATTTAATTACAACCGCCGTTTCTTATTGTCAGGCACGCAGGGCAATCATGATTATTGATCCGCATAGTTCCTGGGAAAATAAGGACAAGGCTCATGACGATTTTTATAATACTGCATACCCGGGGATTAGTACATACAGAGATTACGCAGCAATATTTTTCCCACGTATTAAACAGCCAAATATTTGTATAAAGAACGAAATTGAAGAATTTGTTCCCTGCGGAATGATTGCAGGTGCATTTGCACGAACCGACGCAAACAGAGGTGTTTGGAAGGCACCTGCCGGTATTGAGGCAGGATTAAATGGTGTAACTGAATTTACTGTGCCATTAACCGATAATGAAAATGGAGCATTAAATCAAATAGGAGTCAACTGCCTAAGGTCATTTCCAATATACGGCAATATAATTTGGGGAGCAAGAACTGTTGATGGAGCCGATCAATTAGCATCGGATTGGAAATATATTCCCGTTCGCCGAACAGCTTTATTTATAGAAGAAAGTTTATATCGTGGAACCAAATGGGTAGTGTTTGAACCGAATGATGAACCTTTATGGGCTCAAATTCGCCTTAATGTAGGTGCTTTTATGCACGACCTTTTTAGAAAGGGAGCATTCCAAGGAAAAACTCCAAAAGATGCATATCTGGTAAAATGCGATAGCGAGACAACTACCCAAAATGATATTAATTCAGGCATAGTTAATATATTGGTTGGTTTTGCCCCTTTAAAACCTGCAGAGTTTGTAATGATACAAATTCAGCAATTAGCCGGTCAAATTGATACATAAAAATTTAAACTTTTAAATATGGCACAATTTACAGTTAACGCTCAGCGGTTCGACCCGTATAAAAATTTTAAATTCCAAGTTTTTTGGGTGGGCAGTACTACGCCGGTAGCAGGTGTAAGTAAAGTAAGCATGCTCAAAAAAACAACTGAAGTTGTTAAACACAGAGATGGCGGAGATCCAAGCAGTAGTCGAAAATCACCTGGCAGAACAGAATTTGAAGCAATAACACTTGAGCGTGGCGTAACACATGATGTTGATTTTGAACAGTGGGCCAATAAGATATGGAATTTTGGTTCTGGTCTTGGAGCAGAAGTTTCTTTAAAAGATTTTCGAAAAGAAATCAGGATTGTATTACTAAATGAAGCCGGGCAAGTTGCAATTGCTTATAATGTTTATCGTTGCTGGGTTTCTGAATTTCAATCATTGCCTGATTTGGATGCAAATGCAAATGCGGTAGCTATACAGCATATTAAATTAGAAAACGAAGGCTGGGAAAGAGATTATTCTGTTACCGAACCTTCTGAACCTTCTTTTACTGAACCCTAAGATAGAAGTATTTTGAAGCTGCTTACGGCAGATGAAATTCTTGAGTTGTGGGATACAACTGCGGGAACGCCAACACTTGAAAAATCACTAAGGCTTTTGGCTAAAGCTTGCTCTGCTGAAAATATTGCCGAAATAGCTCGATTAAGTATTGGTGATAGAGATGTAAGGCTATTGCAAATAAGAGAATGGTTATTTGGCAACATACTAAGAAATAAAGCTAATTGCCCGAAATGTGCTGAAACAATTGAATGGGAAAGCAATACCGATGCATTGCATTTACAATCATTCCCGCAGGATTTATCTGTAAAAGATTTTCAATTAAAAAAGAATGGATATACAGTACAATTCAGGTCTCTTAATTCTCTTGATCTGTTGAAGGTTATGTCAGCAGAACTAAATGAAAATAGCTATAGAAAGGTTATTTCAGAATGCATTCTTTCAGTAAAAAAAAATAATGAAGATTGCAGTATAAATGATTTGCCTGATTTTGTTTGGGAGGCTTTAAATGACCGTATGAGTAAAGAAGACCCGCAGGCAGAAATAAACATGCAATTAATTTGTCCAAACTGTAACTACTGCTGGGAAATGTATTTTGACATTGCAACCTATTTATGGTTAGAAATTAATACCTGGGTAAAAAAAATTCTTGAAGAAGTTTATTGGCTCGCAAGAGCTTTTAGCTGGTCAGAGAAACAAATTCTTGGTATGAGTGCGCATAGAAGAAGATTATACCTTGAAATGATACATAAATGAATAGATTTACAGATAATATCATCAGACGTCATATCAGTACAGAGAATAATATTATTCCTCGCCCTGTTGCAAGATTTGAACAAATGAATGAGGAAAATTCTGGCAACAATGAGATTAAGATTTTTGAACAGAATAATCAAATATTCGGTGGCAATCAAAAACAATCAAAAAAAGAAAGTTCTTTTAAAAAAGATGAAAGCGATAATGCATATAATTTGACTACAGATATCGATAGTGGTAATGATGAATTCAAACAAATTTCTTCTAAATTAAACAAAACAATAAACAGAAATGTATACGGGCATTTAGCAATCAACGATGATACAGAGATAGTTCAAAAGAACAATGATTCAATTATAAATAATTCTCAAATTCAAAATCATAATGTTGATAAATCAAATAATAGCATAGAAGAACCTTTAGAACTCCAGGATAAAAAAACTAACGAATTCAAATCTCTTTTTGTCGAAAATAATCAAGATTACTTTAATGAAATAAAAGATACATTAAATCAGGTAAATAAATCTTCTTATAAAATTATTCATACACAACAGCAAAAATATCCAGCAGAGAGCAATTTTAACCTTAAAAAAAATATAGCTCAAAATGATTCACCTGTTGTAAAAATATCAATAGGAAGAATTGATGTAAGAGCAGTAGTGTCAACGCAACCTGAAAAGAAAGTCAATAATACCACCCAAAAGCCCAACATGTCTTTGGATGATTATTTAAAAAAACGTAGTGATAATAATCAATGAATACTGCTCTCCGCATTGCTTCGGTTACATACGTTTTAAGAGATTTGCTGAGCAAAAGCCTGATTGATTATAACACTTCAGATGTTACAGGTGTAGGAACTACGGTAACAGCCAAATCTCCTGATAAAATTGATACTTCACCAGATAATGAACCAAGCCAGTTAAACTTATTTATGTACCAAGCCACTCCAAACCAGGGATGGAAGAACGTTGGCTTACCTTCATTCAACGGTAATGGCGACAGGACTGGTAATCCTCCATTAGCAGTTGACCTGCATTATCTGTTAACTGCTTATGGCTCGCCAGAACTGCATACTGATATATTATTAGGTTACGGCATGCAGGTATTTCACGAAAATCCTGTTTTAGACCGCAAGCTTATAAATAAATTTATTGGAGAACTTAGTAGTTCACCTCAATTAAAAACACTTGCAGATTCTGCTTTGGCTGATCAGTATGAAATGATTACAATCACTCCTGAAATATTAAGTATTGAGGACATTTCAAAATTATGGGCAGCATTTGCAACCAAGTACAGACCCACCGCTGCATATAAAATAACGGTAGTTTTAATTGAAAGTAATAAATCAATTAAAACAGGTCCGCCTGTGCAAACAAGAAACCTGTATGTACAGCCGTTAAAAAAACCTGTAATCCAACAAATTTTTTCTCAATCTGCAGCAGGGCAGCCAATTGTAGAAAATCAAAAAATATTAAATACTTATTTCGTTATCCTCTCCGGAATAAACTTTTATAATAATAACACACAGGTAATAATTGATAATAACACAACTGTAACGCAAACAAGTAATCTTGTAATAACAGATACACAAATTTCTTTTCAGTTAACTGATGATTTAAACTTGCAGTCAGGCACACACATTATAAAAGTTACACAACCCATTGCAATGGGAAATGATTCCCTTTCACAACCAAAACATCTGGGAACAGAATCAGAACCTTCTACGTTTATTCTTTCACCAAAAATTGAAAAAATTACGCCTGCAAAAATTACGCTGCCAAATAACGGCTCAGCAAATGTTACAATAACAATTAATCCTAAAGTTAAACCAGGACAAAAAGTTGCTTTGCTGCTTACTGGTTTAACCGCAGATGTAAATGGAAATTTTGCAGCATATTCTTTTCAAACATCACTGCCAGGTCTTGCTACAAATACGTTAGCCAAGCCTGCAGATACAGTTACAATATCAATTAATAAAGTTGTAGCAGGGCAGTATGTTGTACGTATTCAGGTTGATGATATAGAAAACCCTGTAAGTTATCCTCTTGGTTCAGATGCATTACAGACAATAACAGTACAATAATGGTTGAAGATTTTGATAATTGGAGTAAGGCTAACCAGGAATTTCTTGCGAAAGCTATACAATTCATTTATAAAAAGGTTGAACGTTATTACCAGGATGATGACCATATCTCCAAACCTGATTTTTTAAAAAAATTGCATCAATTGAAAGAGGAAGCTAAAACTATACAACCTCTTTTACCATTTATTCAGTTGTCTGATAAATTACAATTGTCAGACTTTGAACAGGAAGTATTATTATTGGCTGCAGCTCCTGAATTTGATTCTGAGTTTGGAAATTTATTAAATAAAAACGGCTTGCCATCTCAACCAACATTCAGCCTCGCATTTTCCATTTTTTCCGGTGAGCATTGGGATGCTATATCGCCTAACGCCCCTCTTCGATACTGGCAATTAATCAATGTTAACAAGACAAATACGTTAGTGAATAGCTTGCTTTCAATTAATGAACAAATTTTACATTATATAGCTGGGGTGAAAGGTATGAATGAAAAGCTGAGCAAAATCTTAGAACCTGTTCAACCACACAAAAAACTTGTACTCTCTCAGATAAAGCTTGCTGAATTTATATTGAACACACATGTATCACAAAACGAAATAAATAAACAACCTGCTATCTTTTTTTTAGGAAGCGAGCAAACAGATAAAAGAAAAATTGCAGGCTATATTGGCGCGCAAACCGGGTTAATATTTCATGCCATTTCAGAATATTCAATTCCTAACGATATTTCTGAAATTTCGGAGCTGGCTCTGTTATGGAATCGGGAAGCTTTGTTAAACAATTACGCACTTTTCCTCGATGCTGCTAACCTGGATATACATGACAAAATAAAAATGCAGTCACTTATCTGTTTTATTAAAAAAGTGCAATCATTGCTTATTGTAAGCAGCGAACAATGGATGCCAGAAACGGGAAAAAATCAGTTTGTTTTCGATATACAAAAACCATTTGTAAGCGAACAGCTCAAGTTATGGAAGCAACATCTTAATAAAAAAGTCAACAATCAAAAATTATCCGCATTCGTATCACAGTTTAGTATGAATAGCGACATGATAGATAAAGCCTGCATTGAACTGGATTATATTATAAATAACAAAAAGGGCAGGAGCGTAAATATAAGCAGCAATTTATGGAAGATATGTTGCCGCCTTACTCGTCCTCAGTTAGAAGGAATGGCGCAGCGCATTGAGCCGGATGCCAAATGGAATGATCTTGTTTTACCAGACATGCAAAAAGAAGTTCTTAAAGAAATAGCCATTCATGTACGGCAGCGTAGCAAAGTATATAGCACCTGGGGTTTTGAAAAAAAAGATGCACGTGGCTTAGGCATAACTGCACTATTTGCAGGAGAAAGCGGAACCGGCAAAACAATGGCTGCAGAAGTATTGGCTAATGAATTACAACTTGATTTATACAGGATAGACCTGAGTAAAGTAATCAATAAATATATTGGCGAAACAGAAAAAAATTTAAAAAAAATTTTTGATGCAGCAGAAAACGGAGGAGCAATTTTGTTGTTTGATGAAGCTGATGCACTCTTTGGCAAACGAAGTGATGTGAAAGACAGCCATGACCGTTACAGCAATATTGAAGTGAGTTACTTGTTGCAAAGAATGGAAGCTTATCGTGGTCTGGCCATACTTACTACTAATATGAAAAGTGCATTAGATAAAGCTTTCCTGCGGCGTATACGGTTTATGATACAGTTCTCATTTCCCGACCTTGCACAAAGAACTGAAATTTGGACCAAAATTTTTCCTGTAGATACACCTAAAAAAAATCTCAATATAGAACAGTTAGCTAAGCTCAATTTATCAGGTGGTAACATACGCAACGTAGCTTTAAATGCAGCATTCCTTGCGGCGGATGTAGATGAATCAGTGCAAATGACTCATATTTCACAGGCTGCAAAATCAGAATATCTAAAACTTGAAAAGCCATTCAACAGTGTTGCATTAAAATAAAATGACTAAGCAAATAGAATTGCATATTGAAGAATTAGTGCTTCATAATTTTCCGTTACATCAGCGTTATGCTATTGCGCAAGCGTTTGAAATGGAATTAACACGGCTTCTTCTTGAACATCAGCAAATACCAGGCACATTTCAAAATACCGGCGGCTTCCCTTCAATAGACGCTGGTAGTTTTATTATCAATAAGAATACAAAGGTTGAAGTTGCAGGCAGTAAAATTGCAAATGCGGTGTACAAAAGTTTTGGAAAATGAAGAGTGCAGCATTTCAAAAAGCAGAAAACAAAAGCCATTCAACGGTGGCATCTTTATTCAGAAAAGAGAACAACTGTGTGTCCGGTAAAGCCAACTTGGCTTTTTATGAAAATGTGGGCAAACCTCCATTTAACTTTAACAACATTAGCATATTTAATTCAGGCAAAAATCTAAGAGTAAAACCAAAACTGCAGATTAACCAGCCAGGAGACAAGTATGAACAGGAAGCTAACGCCATAGCGGAGAATATTTTAAAAATGACTGATAAGGAATTGAATCCACCAATAATTTCCGCTAACAATAGCTTAGATAATAAAAAAATAAAACGTAAAGAAAAATCCCCTGGTCCGGTTCAGGGAAATTCAGCTATAGATAGCTATGTAGATTCATTAGGTTCATCCGGGTCACCACTTTCTTCTGCTACAAGGCAATTCTTTGAACCGCGTTTTAGGCATGATTTCTCTGATGTACAGGTTCACACAGGAAAAGATGCTGCTCAATCGGCCCAATTAATTGGCGCCCATGCATACACAGCCGGCAAGCATATTGTTTTTAATGATGGTCAGTATTCTCCCGCATCTGAACCAGGGAAGAGATTATTGGCGCACGAGCTTGCGCACGTAGTTCAACAAAGAAAAATGTCAGAGCTGTCAATAATGAAATGGTCTTTAAAAAAAGAAAATGATGCTATAGAAAAAAATATTTTAGAAGAAGACAAATTGATTGAAGTTTTTGTTAATGACTTCGATTTGCCGGGAGAAAAAGGTAATGTAAAGGCCATTTATGAATCATACATCTTAAACAAACAACTTTTTTCGCAGGTAGATCTTAGTAACTTGTCCAACAAGCGTACTTTTTTAGACATAAGATCAGATACCGACTTGCTGGTACGGAAATGGAAAGATCGGGTTCAATGGGATACTATACTAGTAGACAAATTAAACTCGAATGACAGAACACTCTATTTCACCATTAAAGCGTCTTTAGATAAAAAAGTGATCAAGGATGGTGATACAACGTATAAGCCTTGGGTAAATAATATTGACCATATCGTTGAGTTACAATTAGGAGGCAGCGACGGACAAGAAAACCTTCAAATATTAGCTAAAGATCCTAATCAGAAATCAGGCAGAGAAATTAATAAAAGAATTGGAGAAATTGCAAATGCTTACAAAAAGGAACATAAAAGTGAAGATCAAAAAGGTAAGCAACTTAAAATCTCTATTATTTCGCTAAAGGTAGATGGCAGTTTTCCATCAGTAGGGGTGTTCCAGTTCCCACTCGAACCTAATGTTGCGAAATTCGCCAAAGGCGAAATTGAAATTAACGGCAAAGCATATAATTTTATCGCGGGAGCCAATAAAGCCAATGCAATTTTTGAAGATGCCGAGCTAAACGAATCCAAGGAATATGAAATAAAAGAAAACAACACTACCAATAAAAGTTTTAAAAGGTTTATCCCCCTCATAAAGCTTAATAAAATAAAGGGCAAAAAGGCAGATCATCTGGAAGGCGAGTTTAATCCGCAGGAAGGAAGATTACCTATCAAGCTAACCAAAAGTCAGCACCTCTCTTTTAAAGTTGATGATGCCCGAAATATTAAATCAACAACGCGTTCTAAAGCATTCGATTTTTATTACCAATATTTAAGCGCAGGAAAAATTACTGAACTGAATATTGAAAACGGGGAAGTGACAGGGAAGGGTAAGATTTACCCCTCTGTTAAATTTATAAAAGAACTGGATATCGAATTTTCAAAGGATTATTTTAGAATTGTCAAGCAAATAGATATAAAATCTCCGCTCAGCAGTATAAAAATAACTCAATCCAGTATATCTCTTGATTTGTTTCCGCAACTTGTAGCGCAAGGCACGATTGGGTTTGTGGCTGGTAATGAAAAGAAACCACTGATGCAGGCGGTATTGAAAGCCGGAGCCGATGCCAACGGGTTTTTTGCTGAAGGCGATGCCGAATTCTTTATTCCAAACGTAGATAAGGCAACGGGAAAGGTTTCTTATAAAAAAGTCAATGATGTTTATTCGCTTCAGGCTGCTGTAGATGCAAAAATCACCGCGAAGGGCAAGAAGTTTATTAAAGAAGGTGACGTTCATGCCACTTACAAAGATGGGGTAATATCAGCATCCGGAAATATAGGTCTTGATATACCAAATACAAAGGATACCAAAGTTGGAGTAGAATATAAAAATGGAAATTGGATTCTCAAGGGTAAAACTACGGTCACCATTCCTAAACTCAATGATGTAACCTTCGATATTGTGTATGATGTTGATAAAGACAAACTCAGGGGAACAGGAAAAACTGATTTTAAATTCAAATCATTTAAAGGGAGTATTGAGTTAACGTATAACGATGGAAAAATTTCCGGTAAAGGTACTTTAGACGTTACCAAAGGAAAAGTAATGGGAAGTGCCAAAGTAAAACTCAGTGAGGAGGGCAAACTTTCGGGCGAAGGAAGTGTTACCGTGGAACTTATGAAGGGTGTTCAGGGTACAGTAGGTATCATTATTGACGAAAAAGAAAAAGTAACGGCTAAGGGACAAATAAAAGTATTAAAGCCTTACCAGATATTTCCTAAAAAAGAGATTGGCAAGAATCTGTTCGAAAATTCATTTAAAATACCACTACCCGGAGTATCAATCGGCCCGGTTGGACTTGTGCTGGAAATTAAATTTGGTGCCGACTTTAATGCAGGTATAGGCCCGGGTGTTCTTAATGATATTTTGATCAATGCTTCATTTAATCCATTTGAAGATGACAAAAACCCGTCTTTTTCCTTCTCTACGCAATTCAATGTAAATGCTTATGCAAAGCTGGCAGCTTATATTCAGGCCGCTCTTGCTATAGACGCCGTTATAGCTGATGTTAAAGGTGGAATTCGTTTAACAGGTATTGCTCTGGTGAATGCTAATTTAAATATACCATTAATGGTTAAGTACGAGCAGAATGTATTTTCGATAGATTCTGAAATAAAAGCCTTGGTAGCATTGATACTTGGGTTGAATATTGAAGGAATAGTAGAAGCGAATGTAGCAAGAGGATATATAGGGCATTGGGAAAAAAGGTGGATGTTAAAGCAATTTACTTATGCACCGCCGGGGGCAAGATTTGGTATGAGTTTGCCTATAAAGTATGCTTCTGACAAACCTTTCGTACTGCCTGGCTTAGATGATATAAAAATAACACAACCGGAAATAGATTCTAAAAAAATGTTGTCAGATACTATGAGCACAACAGGTGACGAGAAAAAATTAAGTTAATAAAAAATGTACTAAAAACTAAATAGCTCATTATTCATGTCTTCTTTTCCGGGTTCACCACGTTTAATTAAAGGCGGTATTGTTTTGGTAGATGCAGACACCGCAACAATACAAAAAATCATTACACTTCAATACAATCCGGATACACTAACCAGAAGTTTACAGGTAAAAGGTGTTGGAGACAGCAGCGGTAACAGGTCAGAGGCAATGCGCTTGAGTGGTCCGCCGGTTGAAACCATAAAAGTAGAAGTAGAAATAGATGCAACAGATCAAATAGAAGTAGCAGATTCACTCACAACCCAAATCGGTATTCAACCACAACTATTTGTATTGGAAACTATTGTTTATCCTGATAGCAAACAACTCATTAATAATAATAATTCAGCTCAATCCGGCACATTGGAAATTATACCTATGGAAAACGCATTGAGTTTATTTATCTGGAATAAAAACCGCATCATTCCAATGCGAATAACTGAATTCAGCATTACAGAAGAGGCATTTGATGTAAATCTGAATCCCATCAGGGCGAGAATAAGTTTAGGCATGCGTGTATTAACCGTGGATGATTTGGGTTTTAATAATAAAGCCGGCAGCTTATACATGAATTATCATCAGAATAAAGAACAACTTGCCGCCAAATTCAGGCAGGGCAATCTCGCTGACCTGGGCATAAACTCCATATTATGATAGATGTTACAAAAATTGCTTCAACACAGAATATTTCTGCGTTACTGCAACAGATAGGTGCACAGCCAAGTTTTTTCTCTCCATCAAGCAGGTATTATAATATTCCGGTTGTTTCTTTAACTACAGACATGGGCGAAGTGGTGCCGTATATCAAACGCCGGTTTATTCCCCAACCAGACAGCTTTGCCACGCTTCAGTTATACACCCTCAAACAAGGTGACAGGTTAGACAATATTACTTACCAATTTATTGGCGACCCTGAAAAATTCTGGCAAATTTCCGATGCCAATAACGAACTTAATCCGGGGGAAATTACTGAGCAGCCAGGCAACACAATAAGGATAACCTTACCACAAGGCATACCAGGTAATATAAATGCTTAAAGGTGTACATCTTACTTTATTGATGGGGCCGGGAGTACCAATGCCGGTTCCGGATATTGTCATCAATTCAGTTGCCAATATCCAGGTAACAAACAGTAAAGATCGAAACGGGTTTCAAATAAGTTTTAATGTAGATAAAAAATCTGAGCTGTTGAAAACTATGCTGCCGGCAGGTTATTTTGATCCCATCAGTACACGTGTAATGATTATTGCTACATTAAATGGTTTTCCCAATTTATTAATGGATGGTTTTATAACACACCAGGAAATGACTCCATCAAGCGAACCTGGTAAATCAACTCTAACTATAACAGGAGAAGATGTAAGTGTGGTTATGGATATTGTGGAAATTATTGTACCATTTCCGGCAATGCCTGATGTAGTTAAAATATATTTTCTGTTAGGTCAGTTTGCTTTTTTAGGTCTCACACCGATTGTTATACCTCCACCCGTAACAACTGTGAAAGTTCCAACCGATGGTTGGGATGGATTATTTGGAAAAACACACCGTGCATTTTTAAAGCAGTTAGCAAGTGAATGTGGCTATGTTTTTTATATTATACCAGGTCCTTTACCAGGACAAAACATCGCTTATTTTGGACCAGACATTGATTTTAATTTGCCCGTTCCCCAGCCTGCTTTATCTATAAATATGGATGCTGATACTAACGTAGAGTCTTTAAGTTTTTCTTTGAACGGACTAGCAAAAAAAATACGCGTGTTTACGGTATATGACCCTATAACTAAAAAAATTCCTATTCCTATACCTCTTCCAAACATCAATATATTTAAGCCGCCTATGGGCTTAAGGCTAACACCTCCGGCAAAGTTAGAATTTGCGCATGGAGGTGCTAAACTTCCCTTAGACCAGGCAGCTAAAGAAATTCTTGGTTTTTTAATGAATAAAGAGAATTCATTAGCGGTTAGCGGTAATGGCTCCTTGGATGTAGTTCGATATAATAACCTCTTAAGACCACGAATGCTTGTTGGTGTAAGGGGTGCTGGTATCACATATGATGGGCTATATTATGTTGATAGCGTAACACATAATATCAAACCAGGTGAATACAAACAAAATTTTACACTCTCAAGGGATGGTTTAATAGCTAACACACCAATGGTACCTGTATGAATGAAGGAAAATATATGGGAAAATACCGGGCAACGGTTATAAATAATATAGATCCGGATATGCGTGGTCGGCTTATGTTAATGATACCGGACGTTTCAAGTTTAATTCCATCTACATGGGCAGAAGCTTGTGTGCCGTTAGCAGGTCCTACTGGTCCGCCAATGGGTGTTTACATGGTTCCACCAATTGGTGCCGGTGTTTGGGTGGAGTTTGAAAACGGTGATCCTAATTACCCGGTATGGGTTGGCTGTAGGTGGGGGGCAATGTCGGATATCCCTTCTTTGGCAAATGCAGGTTTGCCAGTGTCTCCCAATATTATAATCCAATCATTACTTCAAAATACTTTTATGATAAGTGATTTACCAGGCCCTACAGGTGGAATTATGCTTAAAAGTGCTTTGGGAGCATCCATTATAGTTAACGATACAGGAATTTATATTCAAAATGGTAAAGGTGCAAGTATTAATCTCGTTGGACCAACTGTAGCTATAAATGAAAGCGCATTAATGATAACCTAATAATATTTTATGCCCGGTTTTTTATTACATCTCGGAGCAACTGTATTATGCTCGCATGGAGGACAGGCTCAGCCAACATCTCCTGATTCGAGAGTTCTTGTTAATGGCCAGCCTGTTGTTTTGCAACCGATGCCTTATTCAATCGCCGGATGCCCATTTAATGTTTCCGGGGCTCCTGTTCCCTGTGTCACAGCGCAATGGATAACAGGAGCAACGCGAATTTTATCTAATGGTGTGCCGGTATTATTAATGGATAGCCAGGCAACGTGCATACCAAACGGTACACCGGTTTCCATAATTGTTACTCAAACAAGGGTTATGGGTACATAATCGGGTTAATCATGAATATCAGTTTTCCTTTTCAAATTGATTATCGCGGAAGAGTTGGGATCAGCGATGAAAATCAACATATAAAAGACATGATTGAGCAGGTTCTTTTTACATCACCTGGTGAAAGAGTAAACCGTCCAACTTTTGGAAGTGGCTTGATGCAGCTTGTATTTCAGCCAAACAATGACCAGTTAGCCGCCACCGTTCAATTTCTTGTTCAGGGTGCTTTACAGCAATGGTTGGGATACTTGATAGAAATAAACGAAGTAGATATTCAAAATGTAGACTCAATCTTATACATAAAAGTTCTTTATACTATACGCCTGACACAGCAAATGCAAGTGGCAGCTTTTCAAAAAGCATTTTGATGGCAATGCAATTTTTTTGCAAAAATAAAGACCGGTGGAAAAAGGTAAAAGAAACACTGGGTATTAATGGCATTGATTACCTGGAAGTTTCTTCTGATGACCAGAACATAGTAACTGTATATTTCCTGCACGATTTAATAGAGTCACCAGCCAACAGTTCTTTTTTAGATAAAGCAAATATTATAATTGAGGGAGGAGAAAGAGTAAAAAATATAAACGTTACTGATGCATCATCATATGGTAATGCACTGATTATTACTGTTGACAAACCGGGTGATTTTTCTGATTATATTTTAAAAATTATAGATACTGATTCTGAAACAAGCAACCCGCCTGCAGGCTTTGATCAGCAATTATCATCTATAACTTTTTCTTTTAAAATTAATTGTCCATCAGAGTTTGATTGCAAAATTGATAGCGATTGCCCCCCGCCTGCTTTTGATGAGCCGGTAATAGATTATCTGGCAAAAGATTTTTCAAGCTTTAACCGGTTAATGTTAGACCGGTTAAGTGTTTTGGTGCCAGCTTGGAAAGAGAGAAACGCCGCAGACCTGCAGGTTGCATTAATTGAATTACTGGCGTATATAGGAGACCATTTAAGTTATTACCAGGATGCGGTAGCAACGGAAGCTTACCTTGCCACTGCAAGGCGCCGCATATCAGTAAAACGCCATGCCCGATTAATGGATTATTATATGCATGATGGCTGTAACGCACGGGTTTGGGTACAGATTCAAACCGATGCAGACAATATATTTATTCATCAAAAAACTCCTCTAATTACTGTTAACAATTACTTCTTCAATAAAACAACTATTTCAGATGTTGAATTAGACATAATTAGAAAAGAAAGTAAGACAATAGTTTTCGAAACTATGCATGACATCAAACTATATGATTCACACAATCAAATTTCCTTTTATACCTGGTGCGATAATAACTGTTGCTTACCGAAAGGCAGTACTTCTGCAACTTTAGTTAATCCTTATGTTTATAGTCCATATAGTCCACTATCCCCGCCTGAGTCATATTTAAACTTAAGTCCGGGCGATATATTAATTTTTGAAGAAATAAGAAGTCCGGAAACAGGTATTGAAGCAGATGCAAATCTGGCAAATCGTTGTGCAGTAAGACTTAAAACAGTGGAACCAGGTACAGATTTATTAACAGAAACAAATATTTTAAATATAGAATGGTATGCTGAAGACGCTCTTCCGTTTACCTTATGTTTAACTACAACTAATTCAAATGGTGAACAATTGGAGATAAGTGTAGCACGGGGCAATATTGTATTAGCTGACGGAGGTATTACCCTTTATAATAAACAATTAAATCCTGCATCTTATACAAATGAGGCTATTCCATTTTATCCAAAACTTACAGATACCAATATTACAAATGCTGAAGTTTATGATCAAGATTCCGCAAAAAATACTGCTGCCACTAACGCATTAACGCAGGACATTCGTAAAGCACTGCCATCAGTTTTTTTGAATTTCAATTATGAAGATTGGGATGCAAAAAAGGATTTACTGTATAGCGACAAATTTGCTACTGAATTTGTAGTAGAAACAGAGAACGATGGTATATCTTATTTAAGGTTTGGTGATGATATTTTAGGGAAAAAACCGGATATAGAATTTTCACCAAAAGCGACTTATCGGATTGGTAACGGTTCCCAGGGAAACGTTGGTACAGAAACAATTAACACAATTGTCTGGAACGGTAATGGAATCAGCAATGTGCGAAATCCATTACCTGCAGTTGGTGGTGTTGATCCTGAAACCATGGAACAGGTAAAACAATATGCTCCTCAGGCTTTTCGCACACAGGAAAGAGCGGTTGTAGAATCGGATTATGTAGAGAAAGTAAAGCTACATCCGGAAATACAAAACGCAGCCGCCCGGTTTTATTGGACGGGCAGTTGGTACACCGTATATATCATTGTTGACCGTTTGGGAGGAAAAGAAATTGATGAGGATTTTAAGCAAGACATCATCAATTTTTTGGAGCAATACAGAATGGCCGGGTACGACATAGAAATTATCGCGCCCACATTTGTGCCGTTAAATATTTTATTAAGTGTGTGCCTGAAGCAGGGATATTTCCAGGCTAATGTTAAACAGGCGCTGCTGGAAGTTTTTAGTAGTAGTTTACTAAGTAATGGTGCTAAAGGATTTTTCCATCCTGATAATTTCACATTCGGCCAGCCTGTTTACCTGAGTAAAATTTATCAAACAGCAATGGCTGTCGATGGTGTTGCATCTGTAAATACAGAAACATTTCAACGTTGGGCAAAAAATCCAGATGGCGAAATTAAGGCTGGTTTAATTCAACCTTCACTTCTTGAAATACTCCGTCTGGATAACGACCCCAGTCTCCCCGAAAATGGCAGAATTGATTTCAATATGCTTAATGGTTTATGAGCGATCAAGATAATAATCCGGCAATCTGCGGATGTTGTTCACAAAACAATACTGAATCAGTATTGTATAATGCTTCCGGCTTATCAGCTTTAAAGTACCGGATTGGTACACATGGAAGTTTTAAAAAGGAAATGTTGGCTGCAATTTCCCGGAGCGGGGCTCTAACAAAATTAACCTCAAGATATAATGATGACTTCGCGATTGCTACGCTTGACGCATGGGCTACAGTACTGGATATACTGAGTTTTTACCAGGAAAGAATTTGCAATGAAGGATATTTATGCACAGCAATTGAAAGGCTATCAGTGGTGTATCTGGCGCAGCATATACACTATGTACCGGCTCCGGGTGTTTCTGCAGAAACTTACCTTGCTTTTTCAATGAGCGAAGCGCAGGGTGCCCCTCCTTCTGCCATCATACCCAGGCAAACAAAAGTTCAAAGTATTCCCAAACAAAACCAGTTGCCGCAAATATTTGAAACAGCAGAAGATATTGAAGCAAAAGTAAAGTGGAATAAAATTAATCCGCAAAGCAAGCTTCAGTTTCAACCAAAAGCGGGAGACAGCATCATCTATATTGACGGCACACAAACAGGATTGCAATCAGGTGATAAAATTCTTTTTGTAAGTTCTGAACCTAAACATGATTATAATTCTGATAACGACGACTGGGATTTTCGTTCCATAATTGAAGTAAGTGTTGATGCAGCAAACGGTTATTCTGTAATAAATTTAGATGCGCCGATAGGGCAAGGGTCAACCTTTCCTCAAGCACCAGCCCCTGTTGATACTCAAATCGTAATGAAGGCACCGGATTATCCAAATTTAAACTGGATGCGAAGAACGTATTATAATCAGAGGGCTACAACAAAACTAGCATACCGAACAAATTTTTCTGAAGCAAATGCAATTTCAATTTATGAATACTCACCACCAATAATTAAAGCACCGGCTGCAGCCACTGATCCAGAAGCACTAAAAGATAAAACGCTCAAAGTGTACGCAATGCGGCAAAAAGCGAATTTGTTTGGATATAATGCGCCAGATTTTCGGGCATTATCAGGCAGTGCCAAATTAGAATTTATTCCAAGAACAAAAGGTCTTGCTGGTATGTATTTTAGCGGTATTAATTTTGATACTTTCCTCCAATTTAACATTGATAACAGCATTAATTTTTCGATTTCTGCGGATATGCAGTCAAGTACTTTTCCTATCAGTCAAAAATATAATTTTTCTGTTAGATGGGATGGTTTAATACTAGCTCCTTATACCGGTACTTTTACTTTTTATTTGATTTCAGATGATTCAGCGCGGCTATGGATTGACGAGCAGATACTACTTAATTCATCCAACTCTGCATCATCTGCGACATTTAATTTCGAAGCAGGAAAATTTTATATTATTCGTTTAGATTACACTCAAAGTAACATTACATCCAACAACCCGGCAATTATTCAATTATACTGGTCATCTGATAAAATTAATAAAGAAATCATCCCTACCGATTTCCTTTTCCATATTAATCAAGACTTGACAGAATGGCCTGGTTATGCTATTTCAACAATATCCAGCAAATTAAACACAATATATTTAGACGCTTTATATCCAAAAATTATTCAGAACAGCATGCTGGTTATGGCAAACCCAGAGCAGGGGAATAAGGCATTGTTTTGCATACAAAATACAGCTGATTCTTTACAAAGCCGGTTTATGCTTACATCAAAAACCACTAAATTAGAACTTAGTAGCAATCAAGATTTAGTAAATTTTGATACCAGCATCCGGAATACTTTTATTTATGCACAGAGCGAGGAATTACAATTGGCAGGAGTACCGATAACTGCACCATTAAATAATAATCAAATAACTTTAGAAACTTTAACAACTGACCTCTTTACCGGGCAAAAAATTTTTATCAGCGGAAAACCGTGGAGGCTTGAAATCCCTGTGGCTGCCGGAGAAATTGAATTTACACCTTCAGATAGTACTCAACCGGTTAAATACTTTAGAGATACATCACTTGTAATAGTTCAACAGCCGGTTTTTTTAGCAAATGATAAACTTCAATATACTGTTGTTGACGATGGCGGTTTACAAGGAATAATACTTGACGACCCGGATCCTGCGAATCAAAACCAATGGAAACCTGCAAATCTGGTTATTATTTCTTCGCAAAAAAATGATGAAGTTCTTAATGAATTTCATACAATAAAATTAATAAACTTTTTAGGAGCTGTTGATTCAACCCAATATGGAACACTCATTACTTTAAATGAACCAATAAATAATTACTTTGATTTACAAACTGTAAACATAAATGCAAATGTGGCAAGCGCCAACCATGGCGAAACGAAGCTGGAAGTTCTTGGCAACGGTAACAGTTCCCAAATATTTCAAAAATTTCAATTAAGGCAACAGCCCCTAACCTTTACCTCAGCTGATACTCCAAGCGGGTCGCAAACAAGCTTGGAAATTCAGGTAAACAATATTAAATGGACAGAAGTACTTTCTTTTTTCGGCACATCTTCAAAAGATAAAATTTATACTGTTACTATTGCCGACGATGGTACTGTTACTGTTTGTTTTGGTGATGGCATTACAGGTGCACGCCTGCCAACAGGTACCGGCAATGTAAAAGCAATATACCGAACAGGGATTGGATCGAGCGGCTTGATGGATGCTGACCAGCTATCAATGCTGGTTACTCCGCAATTGGGAGTAAGTAAGGTAACCAACCCATTGGCTTCAGATGGCGAACAGGATGCCGAAACAATAGATACTGCCCGAAAAAAAGCTCCGTTTACCGTATTAACACTTGACAGGATTGTATCAGCAACAGATTTTGAAAACTTCACCCGCGCCTTTGCCGGCATTGGTAAGGCAAAAGCCAATGTAACATGGAATGGCGAACAGGAAATTGTAAATATTACGGCTGCATTAGCAGATGGAACATCAATTCAACCTTCGGATAAAGTATATAACAGCCTGCTGAACGCTTTTCAAGATTATGGACATACTAATGCAACTATAAATATAGATGGATACCTACCAGTTCCTTTTACAATTGATGCAGCTATAGCAATTAATGAAAATTATGAATTTGATGATGTAAAACAAAATGTTGCAACAGCTCTTGCTCAGTCATTTTCTTTTGAAGTTATGAATTTTGGAGAAGACGTAACTACTTCGCAAATTATAAATGTTATTCAAAAAGTTGATGGCGTTTTATATACCAGGCTTAATAGCATAACAAACCTTAATACGACAACTTTTAACGCTGTTCAACCAAATGAACTTCTTTTGATTGACGTCAACAACAGTAATATTACCCAATTATTATAATGGGCTTTACAAGAAAAAGTATTTATGAGCTTTTGCCGGCGTATTATCGGTCAAAAGATATTGAACAAGGTTCACCCTTAGAAGCACTTATAGGTATAATTGCAGATAAAGCAATTGACCTTGAAAATAATATTGCACAATTGTATGACAACTGGTTTATTGAAACCTGTGAGGATTGGGTTGTACCGTATATTGGTGATTTGCTTGGTGTGCAAAACTTTACCCCGATTACCAAGTCTTCTGCCATTAGCCAGCGGGCATACATAGCCAACACATTAGCTTACAGAAGAAGAAAAGGAATAGCTCCTGCAGTTGAGCAACTGGCAAATGATATTGCGGGATGGCGGGCTCACGTGGTTGAATTTTTTCAGTTGTTGGCAACTACGCAATATTTGAATCATATAAGGCTTGATCATACTGTAACACCTGACATTCGTTCGATGAATAAACTGGATTTAATAAATTCAGCATTTGATTCTATTGCCCACTCTGCTGATGTCAGGCATATATCAAATGGTCGCGGTAAATATAATATTCCAAACATAGGGTTATTTATCTGGAGGATACAAAGTTATAAGATAGTGCTTGGAGATGCAGGAACTGCAAGCTGCGTTTTAAACCCCGCGCCAAATGCCTTCTGTTTTACTTTTAGCCCGCTTGGTTACGACCTGCAATTATTTAATAATCCTGAAAGCGAAAATATAATTACGCATATTTCCGAAGAAATTAACTTACCGGTTGCACTTAGAAGGCAGGCACTTGTTGACGAATTAGAAACCAGGCGACAAGCACTTGTTGATGAAACACCTGTTAAGTACACTTATTTTGATAATACGTTTGAAGTAGCAGAAAAACCTGAAACTAAAAAACATCCGGTTTTCGAAATCTTTCCTAATGACAGTGATGAACCTGTGCCACCTGAGGAAATTTTTATCTGTAATATGGAGCAATGCTGCACACCACCAAATTCAATAACATACCAGCAATTACAAAAAGATGGCTCTTTTAAGTCTGTCAGCAAAAAGATTACTGTTGCAGCAGATCCTGTAACCGGGAAATTTATGTTTTGTGATTTAACCATAACAAAAGCCCGGGCAAGTTACTCATACGGATTTAACGGAGATATAGGTAGCGGAACTTACAACAGGCAGAAATCTCTTTCAGATTTATTTCAAAACAAAGAAAGCCTGAACATAGCGGTTTCAATTACATGGCAAAAAGCCGTTAGCAGATTATCAATTCAAGCAGATTTTCATACTATACAAGAAGCTTTAGATGAATGGTATAATCTGCCAACAGGTCAAACAGGAGTTTTATGTATTATGGATAATTGTACTTACGATGAAGAATTAACTGTATTAATGAAAGAAGAAAACAAGCTGCTGATTATTGCTGCCGGCTGGTCAAATAAAACTGTGACAGGTATGATCTCGGCGGATGGATTACAACCTGTAATAAGCTCCAATATAATAGTTAATTCATCCATAAATAATAACGTTGATTTCGAAACAAAAACCGGTGGTCAGCTCACACTGAATGGCTTATTAATTCAAGGTTCAATAAAAATATCAGAGGGAAACTTAACTGCGTTAAACATCAGCAACTGCACATTGGTACCGGGCAATAGCAGTATTGAAGCAGGTGATGATACAACAAGCCCGGCTTCCAATCAATGGTTGCAAATCAATATACAAAAAAGCATTTGTGGACCTATTAATCTTTTTGATGCAGAAATTGAATCACTGGTTATTGAAGATTCTGTAATAGACAACCAGAATGACTGGGCAATTTTATCAGTTAATGTTCCCTTACAGTTAAGCGGAACAACCGTACTTGGTAAAATTCACTCTAAAACTGTTACCGCAGAAAATTGTATATTTAATGAGCTTCTTGTAATAGAAAGAAAGCAAACAGGCTGTATTCGTTTTAGTTATGTTCCTGTACAATCTGAAACGCCGCGTCAGTTTCATTGTCAGCCGGATCTTGAGAAAAATACGCAGGCTAACCAGAACTATAGCGAGGAACAAATTTCGAAATGGCTGATACCATCTTATACATCAACACAGTACGGTCATCACGGTTACGTACAACTAAGCAATGAATGTCCGGTTCAAATAACTGCAGGAGCAGATGATGGCGCTGAAATGGGAGTATTTAACTTTCTTAAACAACCGCAACGAAAAACAAATCTTTTAACTGCATTGAATGAATATTTGCGGCTTGGCCTGGAAGCAGGATTATTTTATGTTACCTGAAATTATTCTATACACTTTTAATTTTCAAAATAGTTATGAAAGGTGATTATTCGAAATTAAAATCTCCTGTGCAAATAAAAGGAGATCATAATTACAATGTTCTTATTCAGCAGGGCAGGGTAAACCTTGATTCAGACTGGAATGAGCAATCGCAAATAAATACATACAGAAGCGAAGCAGCGTATGCTGATATTATTGGTGAAAGTGGTGCTCCCTTAATTAATGCCGGGTTTAAAATTGAACCTGTTATCATTTCACCACTGGCATCGCCCCTGGAAGGCGACTTAAGTATTTCCAAAGGGCATTATTATGTGGATGGTATACTATGTGAGAATAATTTTGAAAATTTAACTTTTGAAAGCCAGCCGGATTTACCTTATGCATCTTTACCAACAATAGAAGGTAACTATTTGTTTTATCTTGATGTATGGCTTAGGCATATAACGGCTAATGAAGATAGCACTTTACGCGAGGTAGCACTTGGAGGTCCGGATACAGCAACAAGAACTAAAGTTGTCTGGCAGGTAAAGTGGTCGCCAATTACTGCTTTCAATTGTGATGATGCTTCATTGCCACCTGAAACAAATCTATCAACAGGAGCCTTAAGCGCAAAATCAGAAGTAGTTAAAGATTCCGGTGATCCATGTGGAATTACATCATCCGGTGGTTACAGAGGTTTGCAAAACCAACTATACAGAGTTGAGATTCATACACCCGGAACAGATAGAACTCAGGCAACTTTTAAATGGTCAAGAGACAATGGTTCAGTATTGGTAAAATGTTCAGGCCAGGATATAAATGATAAAAACAACTTAATAGTTGCAAGTACAGGCCGCGACGATTTGCTTGGCTTTAAAAGCGGAAACTGGATCGAGATAATAAATGATGATAATGATTTGCTGAATACGCCAGGCATACTGGCACAGCTTTTACCTTCTACAGGAAATATTCTAACCATTGATCCTGCCTCTATAAAAGATCCAAATAGTTCGGGTGCAAACTCTGTAATAATAGATTCAACAAAAAATACAAGAATACGCCGCTGGGATTCTGAAGCTGCTATCCAACTTAATACAGATGATACATGGAAACCGCTGGAAGATGGTGTTGAAGTAAATTTTAATGAGGGAACTTTTAAAACCGGTGATTATTGGCTTATACCTGCCCGTACAGCTATCGCTATTAAAGATGTTGTATGGCCTTTTATAGATGCTCAACTTCCTCAAGGCAACACACATCACTATGCAAAATTAGCTGTAGCAAGTTATGATCTGGCAAATGGATGGAGCATTCTAAGTGATTGCAGAAATCTATTTCCTTCTTTAACAGAGCAAACCGGGCTGTATTATGTAGGTGGGGATGGACAAGAAGCAGCACCCGGAAGTAAATTGCCCGAACCATTAAAGGTAGGTGTGGCAAATGGATCATTAGCAGTAGGCGGTGCTAAAGTAAAATTTGTAATTACATCCGGTGATGGAACACTTGATACACCAGAAGATGGTATTACAATTACAGATGATAATGGTATAGCAACATGTAACTTGACTTTAGGTAGCGATACTTCTAAAGGTTTGCAGGTTGAGGCTAATTTAGTTGACGATGATCGTTACATAATAGAACAAAAGTTACCAGTAGTTTTTAGTCCCGGATTTGTTAGCGTTAATAATTCAGCTTGTTGTGAAATTACAATAGGCACTAACGGCACTTATAAAACATTAAATGAAGCTATTAGTAATACATTGGCACAACTCAAGGAGGCGGATAAGGATTTAAATGCAAGCTTGTGTTTATTACCAGAAGAACACAATATAGATGAAGATATTGATATGAGTGAAATGGGATTTCAGATTCTTCATATTACTGGAAAGGCTGCTCACATAACAATGAATACAAACAGCATTAAACTTTTTGCTGATAAGAAAATTATTTTGGAAGGCTTTTCTCTTGGTACACCAGCTGATCGAAATCAGGTTACCGACCCTCAAAGTATTGTTATAACCACAAATCAATTAACCGTTGACCATTGCTCTTTTACCCGGAATGGTGCTCAGGTAGACGTTCAGGGAAACCCTTCAGACGGTGGTATTTCAGGACAAGCAAATACGCCTTTTTTCTATGTGAACAATAATAATACTACGGTCTATTTATCAAACAATGTTTTCTTAGGTTTTTTTAGTCTTGTGTTAGCAAATGGGGTACAGGGCAGTATAGAAAAAAATGTTATCACTTTACTTTTATTACAAAGTGTAGCTATAGATCAATTTATATTTAATCCTGTAAATTTTAATATTGAAGACCAAACAAACGTGGCTACAATAACACAAGCTATGGAGGTAGTATCTAATTGGACTATTTGGTCTTTATCAATTAAAGGAAACTATGTTGGTGGTATAATAACTAATTTTAATGTTGGTTTATACTTAAGCATAATTATATCTGAAAACATTTTCAATTTACCTGCGGGCATAGTTATAGCAAATAGTTTTATTGCTCAAAATCTCACAATTGTTAATAATCAATTTTTATATATACCTCCGGCTTCAACTGGTCCTCTTGAATTTATTCCCCCATTATTAATTGCATTTGTTGCCGGGTTAAATATTATTATAACATCTAACATGGGTAGATCTTCACGAATGACTATTGATGTTGTTAATGTTTTTCCTATTTTAGGTATGGATCCGCCTTTAAATTTACTAAATATCAGAACGCCTGATTAAAATTATTGCAGGATAATACATCTTGATAATTATCGCCAGAGTTGAGAAATTAAGCTTATTATGGAAAATCTTAACTATCCACTTGTATCCTGTATTATGCCAACCTACAACCGGAGGCGATTTATACCACATGCAATAAACTATTTTTTAAGACAGGATTATGAAAACAAAGAATTAATTATTATTGATGATGGTACAGATAATATTCGTGATTTAATTCCTATTAATTCCTCAATTCATTATTACCTGCTTGAAAACAAAATTACATTGGGTGCCAAATTAAACATGGCCTGTGAATACGCGAATGGAAGTGTTATTGCTAATTGGGATGATGATGACTGGTATGCACCCTGGCGCCTTAATTACCAGGTTAATGCATTAAAGAACGATAGCATACAGGTATGTGGTATTAATACGCTTTTATATTTTGATATAGATAAAAAAACAGGATTTAAATATGTTTACCCGCCTAACCAAAAAGTTTGGCTGTTAGGTAGTTCGTTGTGCTTCAAAAAAGAATTATGGAAGAAAAATAAGTTTGCAAACATCAATGTTGGAATGGATGGATTGTTTGTATGGGCAACACCCAAACAACAGGTAAAAGTATTGGATAATTTTACTTTTTCAGTTCACACCATACACGAATGCAATGTTAGTCCAAAAAAAACAAGCGGTGCCTGGTGGCATCCGCATCCCGTGTCAGATATAGCAAGCCTGGTTAATGACGGCTGGCATATTTATTCAAATGGAAATTTAAATCAAACCACTAAGGAAAAATATACAAATAGCATTAAAAATGATTTTGTTTCACAGTTAAGCAACAAACAAAGTTCTTTAGCCTCTACAAAAAATGTTTTTGCATGCCTGGTACATGAAAACGAGGAGTGCATTATAGATCTTGTTCGTAATTTGAGATTTAATGATCCAAATTCAATTATACTTCTTTATAATGGTGGTAAAAATCCATACTTGTTTAAGAGCATAAGTTTGCTTAAAAAATCAGGTGTAATTTTTTATCCTAATCCGCATCCGTTTAAACATGGTTATTTACATGACTTTGCCCTTGAGTGCATGCTATTCGCTGTAAATAATTTTTCATTTGATATTTTAACAATAGTAGATTCAGATCAACTGCTTATACGTAAAGGTTATTCTGATTACGTAGGTAATTTTTTAAAAAACAATCGTGATGCAGGCATTTTAACATGCGAAGTCAAAAAGATGAGTGCTGATAATAATAGTAATTGGGTAGCGCTGCAGGGATTTAAGGAATATGAACTTTGGAAGCCATTTTTAAAACAATTTCCTGAAGGAGAAAAACATTTCCTATACTGGACTTTTTGGCCCTCAACTATATTTCAGGCAAATGCAGTGTATGATCTTCTTAAATTGTTTAAAGAAAATAAAGTGCTTCAATCAATAATGATGCAAACAAAAATATGGGCTGCAGAAGAAATAATTTTTCCTACTTTAGTTAAATTGTTAGGATATAACATTGCACAAAACCCCTGCAGCTATGAATTTGTACGTTATAAAAACAAAATCACAGCAGATGAAGCAAAGTCAGCCTTCAATAAATCAGATGCATATTGGCTTCATCCGGTTGAACGTTTAACCAATTCGCCAGCCCGCAAAACTATCAGAGAACATTTTTGTAATTATTGAGTCATCAGGATTTGGCAAATAAACTTATATCCAAGCTTTTTGTATAGCCGAGAAACTTTTGGCAAAAAATTTAGGCTTCTAAACGCAATTGTATGAAGATAATAGTTGCTGTATGTGTTTACGATAGATTTAAGAATGTAGAAAAATGGGTTAATTGCTGGAAAGAGTGTAATACCGCCAATGCTGAACTTGTAATTATACATAATAACTCTCAGAATCAGGAACAGAAAGCCAAATTTAAAAAATACGGTCTTGAAAATTCTATAAAATATATATGCCGGTTAAACAGAGGCTTTGATATTGGTGCGTTTCAGGATGTTTGCCGCAACAGGTTACCCGGCTTCCCTGATTATGATTACCTGTTGTGGTGCACTGATGACGTGTGGCCAATGCATAAAGAATTTATTTCAATTTTTATAAATAAATTAGAAGAGCCAAACATAGGTGTTTCTGCCTTGGAAATTTCAGATGAGTGGGCTACGCATATTAGAACAAATTGTTTCTGCATAAAAAAAGAAACCGCCTCTAAGCTGACATTTGACTTTGATCCAATATTGACAAAATTGCAATGTTATGGCTTTGAACACCGTGCTGGCCCTAAAACATTTTATAATCAAATATTATCTATGGGTTTAAAACCGGCAATGGTTTCGCATCTTTTAAGTGCGCCGCTTTGGGATGAGCATCGCCGTTCCGGATTGAACAGGTATTCAGAGCATGATAATATATTTCCTGAAACAAAAATAAAAGGAGATAAAGTAGTTGTAATCTGTCCTATTTACAATATGTATCCACAGATTATTTCATCGCTTATTTGTCAAACACATACAAATTGGGAATTGCTTTTAATTCATAACGGACCTGAATTAAATGGTCTGTCTAACATAATACAACGGTACAATGATAGCCGGCTTAATTTTATAGTTTATCCAACCCAAACCGGAAATTGGGGACATCCGTTAAGAGCATGGGCATTAAATTTAATTAAGGAAAATAAACTTTCTGCTGACGCTGATTATATAATAATTACTAATGCTGATAATTATTATATCCCAACATTTATTGAATTTATGTTGAATGGGTTTGAAGAAAATAAACATGCAGTGGCATGCTATTGTTCTGATATGGTTCATTCATACCTTAAATGGACTATATTAAATTGTAAACCTGAATACGGACAAATAGACTGCGGAGGTGTAATGGTAAAAAAAGATATGGCCTGCACTGTTGGATGGAGAAGTATACAACATGCCAGTGATTGGACTTATTTCGATGATCTGATTCAAAAATATGGGGTTGATAAATGGGTAAAAATAAATGGTGCTTTGTTCGTGCATAACTAATAGTAAACTTTTCAGCCAGTTATTATTTTCAAATTAATGTATCTGTATATAAAACAATGGCGCGTTAATGAACACAGCAATTAATAAAATTGAAGTTGCCATAATATTAATTCCGTATAATAATTCCGTTAAATTTCAAACAAGATTAGAAAGAGAAATTGTTCCGACAATTAAGGCTCATTCTGAATGGAAGTTTAATGTAATAATAATAGATAATAGCGATGAAGTAAACGATATAAATCTGAATCCCCTGCGGGCAATAAACATTAACCCATTTTATCTGCGCACAGGTAATAATCTGATGTATGGGCCGGCAATGAACCTGGCATTGTCTTTAAATCTTTCACCTTATATAGTGTATGTTTGCACTAATCACGGGCGTATGTATCACCCGACGTGGGTTGATGATCTTTTAACCCCTTTGATTAATGATGGTAATATAGCTATGACAGGTTCCCATTATCCAAGTTGCCATCCTGGTTCTTTAGGTTTTCCATCGCATTTACCTCATATCCATATACAAGGGGGTGTTTTCGCGTCAAAAACTGATTTACTCCTCAAATACCCGTACACTAATGATGAACGATATAAACATGGGGGCTCAGATATTTATCAAAGTTTTCAATTGCTAAATGCTGGCTTCATTCTTCATGATGTTTCAACAATCAAATCTGTTTGGAGGCAAAATATCAGCTATCCGGAAAGGTGGAAATACGTGCATGATTATTCAGAATAATCGAATAATAAAATTATCTGATTTCGGACAGCCCTTTAAATAGCAAATAAACCATCTCTTTTATATTTCTCGTTTCAAAAAGCCTGTTATTCTCTTCATCATTAAGTCCATTGTTTAACTTCTTTCTTGTATTAAAAAAAGGGAAGGACGTCTTCATAAGCAGGAATATAATTATTATCAAGCTTTTTTAAAGCAGTAACAAATTCAGGTTTGCTTTTATCATGCTCTAATTGATAATTCAATGTGAGTTCAACGGGAGTTTCGCCTTTTAAAAGCTCAATTATTTTTCTTGTACATCCGCCGAAGCCACCAGTCAGGTATAAAGGTTTGTTTGATCGAACTGTTAAGTATGCTTCTTCCAACACTCCAGGAAGTAGACATTGAAATCCTATATATTTTCCACCAATCAAAATACGTGCATCTATTTGCTCATTCATAAATGCCCGCGTTGAAAAAAGTGATAAGGCTTTATACAATGCGGAATCCTTACTTTCATTTAAGTTTTGTGATGACTTAGGTGAAGGGGCTCTAACAACATTTATGAATTTAGTATACGATTTTATAATCTGCTCATCTGTATTATCTACTATGTAAGAAGCCAAATAATTTGTAACATATTTTTCGCTGATTTCGTCCTCTATATTATAATTATTCTCTCCGTAGCGTAGTACAATTTCCATCAGCAATTCTGAAAAATTTATAAAGCCACTATATTGAGGTTTCCGCCATAACAAAGATTGTAGCCATAATTAACAGCATGTCTTCCAACTTCAACCATCGCATCTTTAATATGAGAAGGTGTAATGCCCCAAAATTCATATCCGTTGGCTCTGATATAGAAATGCCCAGGTTTTTTCGCTGTCTGTTTTTTATATCTGCCATGGCGTTTTGAATTGAATATTTGGGGCAACTACGTTCAGCATTCCCATTTCCTGCTTATCTAAAATCGGTTCCGGATAAAGAACTGTAATATTTGTTTTTCCCTGATACTTTTCCTGGAAATTTTGCAATGTCAATAATTCTGGCGGAAAGCAAATACATTCATCTGCTTTCTCGTTGGTTTCAATTATATAATTATTCATTTCTTTTTTTATAAGCACTGTTCTTAAAAATTCTCTCAATGCTGTTTCAATTACTTTCAAAGCACCTTCATTTGTATTTTGCCACCTGATAACCGGCGTATTATTCAAATAAGGAGGATTGATTTTTATTTAAGCGATTGCTCTCACTCGATATAAGGGGAATATTTTGAAAATCTTTCTGCACATATTCAAATTCAAAACAGTTGCCTTTATCATCATAGCTCAATTCCGGTAACCATTTAAATATGTGATCAGGATTTATTGGATCAGCAATTTGTGTTTCTTTTGATCTACCATAAAAAGTAACAATGTTGTTTGCTTGTAACTTTCCATCAAAATGTTATACTGTCCTTTGGTGTTATTCGTTCAATGCGATTGAAAGAGCCTTCTATACGTGGGCAATATCTTTTTACAACATAATCTGGATCTTCATTGTTGATTTGACAAGGGCACTAAATCTTCTACACCAGTAAACATGAACACATCATTTTCTTCCGCATCGTTATATTGTGGTATCTTCCTGTCTGTTTTTCTTTGAATAGAGGGTAATTCTAAACTCTATCCAAGCCCAAAACAACTATTGCCAAATCCGGAGTTATAACTTAAAGAAAGTGCTGGAACAAAATCACTACGCGTTTTAGAAAAAGGCAATGGAACAGAAAATGATTCTGTACCATTGGAAGCATTTGCTTGAAATTTTTCATCAATACCTTTTATCGCTCCTCCACCCTTGGGTAATGTAATGGAAGGGATCTGAATAGCAACTTACAAAAAGTTTATTGCTAACTTAACGAAGTTGCTTTATACGGGAAAATGTTGCAGGGCTCAAAATTCGGCTGTCGTTTTACTTTTCGACACTAATTCAAATCCGGTATAAGATTAAAACTATTTTTTGAATATGCAGTTTTTTCAAATTAATTATTAGTACACAATTACTGTTCGTTTCGCCGACACTTAATTTGTACTTAAATACAATTTAAATTTATAGACGCAATTTGTGTTTTTTCTTTTTTCTTTTCACCAGCAACTCCGGTCTTATTTGCATTGGTGTTGGTTCGGGTTTAAATAATTCATCAACTGCTTTAGATAAATCTTTATTAATTTGATTAATGATTAAATTGTTGCTATCATTTGCAGAAAGGTTTTCTGTACCGTTTGAAAAAGAACTCGAAGATTTATTCTGGGTTACTTGTTTAAAAAACTCACGGTTTGTTTTAAGTTGATTAAGCGTATATATATTTCGTTGAATAACTGCTAATGAATACCCAACTTCACTTCCTTTCATTTTAACCTTTTTATCATCAATAAAACTAATGCCTCTACCTTTAATTACTTTATATCCTTTTGACTGCATAATTCTTGTAAATTGTTCCTGGTCTTTTGAATTAAATATTGCATTTCGTACGGCAAGTGATAATGCTTTTTTACTCTCATCATTTCTTGGTAACGATTTTTGTTCTTTTGATAAATATCTCCTCGGACTAAGCACTTGCTTCAGGTTATATTTTAATTCCATTTCTCTGCAAAAACTTGCTACCCTTTTATAGCTGTTGCTTTCGCTGACTGTTTTCTTATCAAAGCCTATCCTGTTGGCAATGATATGCGTGTGCTGATGCTCTGTGTCTTTATGCAGCACTGACACATATTGATTGTTTTCAAACCCAAAATTTTTTGCGCACTGTTCCGCTACTTCCATCAGTTTATCCTTTGATAAGTATTCTTCCGGCGCGAGGCTTAAACTAATATGCAAAACCGGCTCTGAAAATTTTGGATTTAATCCTCTCAACCGGTTAAATTGCCTGATTAATTCGTGGGCAGTGCCATTGCACTGATTGAAGGCGATAATCTCTGCTCTGTTTTTGAATATCACTTCATCCGGATATTGTTTTCGCTTGTCATTTAAGCAATACATTAAACATCCTCTGAACGATTTTCCAACTGTTATTTTTCCTATCACTTTAAACGTTTTTCAATCTTTGAAACAATCATTTTTAATCTTCCAGTCAGCATCATTAATTCTGCTCTTTCAAAAGCATTTAATTCATCGTTTGAGTTTCTTTTTTTCGCTATCTGGTTTAATAATGCATCGTCATGATTTATGGCTGCTGTAAGCTTTAAAACCTGCAGGTCAATCGTTCTTATCTCCATGACAACTTTGCCGCTTACACTAAGCGTTCGCAGATATTCTGATACAGTAATTCCTCCATGTTTAGCTTGTGCTTTGATATACATTTCTTCTTCCAAAGTACATTTTATGGTGAGCGTTATATTTTTCTTGACTACTTTAACAGGACGTCCGCCTTTACCTTTTAAAAGCTTTTTGTTTGTAGTATTTACAGTAGCGGCATCCATTAGCACCAATCATTTTCACTATCCTTTTATCTCATCAATTTTTTGAATGCCGCAGGTGCGGCATGAAAAAAACGAGCGTTTTGGGAATACCAAAACATAGCTCGCTACATTAAAAAACTTATGGCAATCCTATTTGATTTGACTGCTTTCTATCAAGCTTACCAAAATGCATCCCCCAATCGTTAAGGTCTTTGTATCCTTGGTATAAGGTACTTTCATCTTTGTATTTTGGTGAACGCTTTAATGCAAAGTCGAGACATTTTTTACCTGCCTCATCATGGTCTAAGTAGAGATGAATGTGCTCATGTTCTTCCATTAATAAAAGACTTCTTTCAAAAAAAGCAAGCGAATTAAGTACCAGAAAATCTGTCGGTGGCTGACTTTGATTTTGATGTATGGTTTGATAACTTAAGAAGTCAAAAAAGTCTTCAAAAACCGCTACCGATTTTGCTTGTTTTGTCTCTTGATTTGGCTGTTGGATTTCATTTTTTAAATCGCTTTTTAAGGTGCTTTTTGCTTCAACGTTTTGTGATATAATGGCTGGCTGATTTGAAAGATTTTCATCAATATTTTTATACTCATTTCTTAATGACTTTGAAGAATTAAAATTAGCGCTTAAAACATCTGTTTTTGCATCACGATTTTGTTCATCACTCGTGATATGAGTAATATATTTTGGAGAACTGCTAAGCTTAAAATATTCACTCCTTAACTCATTTCCACCGGCACTGTTTTTAAATCCTATTGCAACGTGTTTTACATCTTTATTACCGAACTTAAATGTTACTTCATCACAATATCTGTCTGCAATATTTTTATCTATTCTTCTTTGCTTTAAATAGCGGCGAAGCACCATGTCTGTAATGGGTTGCTTTACGGCTATTATTTCTATAGCCGTTTCTGCTGCATCCTTATGTCTTAATAAATTATTCTCATGCAGGTGAAACGGCGGTCTTTCTTCATGTTTTGTTATTGAATCTTCTTCCTGCTTTAACTGCTTATCTGTTTTTACTTCCTGATTAAATAACTCAGGTTGACTTGCATTGAAAAAACCAAAAGAACCAGGCGTTTCTGATGAAACAAATTGCCGTTGTGAAACTTGTTGATACGATGATAACTTTTGCATGGCTCTTGCTACATTACAATTAAAATAAGTCGTTACAAAATCAATCACAGTACCGCCTTTTCCTGCACCATGATCATACCATACATTTTTGTTCCGGTCTATCTTAAATGATGCTTCTTTTTCATCTCGCAATGGTGATAGATACCAATAATTATTACCCCTGATTTTTGCAGGTGTAAATCCTAATGAATATAAATATTCTACCAGGCTAACCTTATTAGCTTCTTCACAATTCATAACTCCTCATTTAAATAGTGAATTAATCTTTTAACTGTGCTGCGGCAGCTTCATGATTTCGTATCATGGCTTCGATGTCTGCTCTAAGAAAATACCGTCGCGACTTTATCTTAAAGCTCTTGATTTTGTTTTGTCGCAGCCAGTCATATAGAGTTGGCTTAGATACTTGGAATACTGCACATACATCACTTAGCTTTAGCAGTGCTTTTTCAGGGAGGTGGTCTGTCGGTGGTGGTGGAAATGGCTGACTGATTTTTTCATTAACCACTTCTTCAATTGTTGATTTGATTTGTTTCCAGAACTCCGCCGGAGCCATTGGAAATAACATTGGTGTTTCGTTTAACATACTTCACATTTTTCATTTTCACTAATAAGAAACTTACACACCAAATTTAAGTAAGCTGAATGCAGATAACATCACCCATCCAAATTCTGTACATGTTCAAAACAAGACCTTATTAACATTCGTAGTAATTAAGAATTTCACATTGTATCAAATTATATCAAATTGAATTAAGCCAGATTAAGATTAGATAAGCTTTGATTTATTTTGATGCTGTTTACTCAGATAATTTTTAACAACTGTTGTCATACAATTTTTCAAGAATTAAGATCAGGCATATGCTAATTCTCAATTCGCGAATTGAGAATTATATAAAATAGATGCAAATAAAAAAGCTAATTTGTCTTTTTGTTAAAGATGCAAAGCAAGTTATGCATTCACATAAAACACGGTATCAATAAAAAATAATGTATCTTGTTGAACAAGCACATTTTCATCATGCATATCTTCTAATATCAAACTTAAGGTTGGTTGTATATAATCGTTGCGTCTTATGTTTTCAAATCCATTATATTCCAGAAACGATTTTATTTCATGAGTTCAACCAATCTGTCCGAAACAATGTACGGTTATTTTACAAATATATGCAAAGCCATTTCATTAACCTGATTTGGCATAATGGTAATCCAAGCAATTCGTAAGCTGTGTCTGAAAAAATAGTGTTAAGCAGCAACAAGCTGTCGAAAAATTCCAGCCAAGTTGCATAATAGCCACAATAATTGCTTTTAATACACTTCGTTTATCTTCGGAAAAATAAACCCTCGCTTCGCCACCGCTGGCTATTTGCGTGGCTGCTTTAGGATGCTCAATTAAGAGGTTGTGCTGTTTTGAGTATTGCTTGAGGAATGTTGCCTGCTCTTCTTTAACCCGTTGCTTACTTTCGAAGTCTTTTTTAAGCATTCTGCTTGCTGTAAAGCCTGTGCAAAGGAGGTTTCGGATTGCTGTGCAATAATCCGGCTGCCCCTTAATAACATTTCCTGCAATGATATTTTCAATTTTTTGTCTGTTATCATGAGGTAACATTTTTTACAAAATTAATTAATTAAAATAAAAGTAATAGTGAGGATTAGCGTTTATAAGACCTATTTGAGCCATGATATCAAACAACCACCTCTTTTATTTCCTTCTTTACATTAAGTTTTTGCCGTAGTGCTTTCATGTCTTCGCTGATTTTTTGCTTTACTACATGCACATAAATTTGAGTTGTGCTAAGTTTTGTATGGCCCAGCATTTTACTTACTGTTTCAACGGGTACACCATTGGTTAACGTGACAGTGGTTGCAAACGTGTGCCTGGCTGTATGAAAACTTATTGCTTTATTTATACCGCACAATGCCGCAATCTCTTTAATGTATGTATTTAATCGTTGATTAGACATGAATGGGAGAATACGTTGCCTGTAATAAACTCTTGGTTCTTTCTTATATTTTTCTATTACAGCAAGTGCTTTTGGCAGCAGTGGAAGATTAACACCTATATCTGTTTTTTGCCTGTTTGTTTTGATCCAATATTCGCCATCAATACCGATACATAAATTATTACTGCGCAGGTTATCCATATCAACAAAAGCCAGGCCGGTGTAACAGTAGAATACAAATAAATCTCTTGCTTTTACTACAATCTTTTTTGACAATTCAATATTTTCAATTTTATATAATTCATCAGCTGTAAGAAAAGACATTTCCTTTCGTTTAAATCTAAGTTTGTATTGTGCAAACGGATCTTTGTGAATCCACTCCATTTTAAAGGCCAGCGTCACTATTTTTCTCAAACGTTCCATGTGTTTCATAATTCCGTTATTGGTTAAGGGATTGCTTTTATCTAAGGGCTCACATGTTCTAAGAAAGAATTCAAACTCTGTAATAAATTGATAGTTGAGCGATGAAAGAAAGATGTCTGCATTCTTATATTTTTTAGTAAGAAATAAATACACATACTTTTTTGTGGTGAAGTAGTTTTTCAAAGTACCCAGGACAAGATAGTTTTCATGTTGTTATTATGATAGTCTATCAATCCTAGCAATGTATTATCAACTTTGGTTTCACCTAAATAAAGCGTTTTAATCGCATGTGGGCTGATTACTTTGTGTTCAAGCAACAGCTGCTGGTAACACTCCATTATGCGGTACCGTGTGTCATCAATAAACTTATTGATTTGTTTTGCTTCAGGAGTTTTACTTATTATATATTCCCGTCTTGAATCCCACAAGGAATGCTGTACAGTCTTTTTAAGCGAAATATCAATGACTTTTTTTGAAATGGTAATCCGGGCATAGATGTAAGCCTCGTTTTGATCATTTATTTTAGGCAGCGCAATAAAGCGCACACCAAATGTTTGCGTAGTTTTCATGCTTCACATTTTTTAGTTTAAAAATTTTCTTACTCCTCAGTACTACAGGAAAAACATTTGAGATAACCTTTTTGAGGTCATTCTCATAACTAAGATAGACGTTTAACCAGCTTAAAAAACTCTCATCGTTTATCTCATAAAAGTTATGAGATAAACCGTGTGAGAATAGGTAAAATGCGGTAAAGTGTAAAAATTACAAAGCCCGCAAATCATTGATTTTGCGGGCTTTAAGTAAAAGTTAACTAAAATGTCTGTCGGGAGGACAGGATTCGAACCTGCGACCCCCTGGTCCCAAACCAGGTATTCTACCGAGCTGAACTACCTCCCGAAATTTTAAATGGCTGCAAAGGTAAGGGTTGTGAAAGTATCATCAAACTTAAAATGCCCTGGAAAAGAGCAAGTCAATAAGAAAAAATCACTTTGGGCCCGAAGTATTTTTTTTGCCGCTTTTTGCTAATTCGCTTTTATCGTAATTTTTTTGTTCTTCATCGTCATACACTTCTTCTTTATAACCTTTTTGTTTAGTGCTATTGGTTCTTGTATTTTTTTTATTAGAAGCGGATGGTGTTTTTGATGATTGTTTAATTGACTTCTTCATACGCTTTTATTATATCAATAGTAAACTTTATAATTGTAAGCTCAAAGTCAAATTAGTAATTCATTATTTAAATCGCTTTTTAAAATTCTGGTTACGGCTATCCCGGTTGTCTCTGCCATTGCGATTATTATTGCGGTTATCACGGTTATCTCTTAAACCATTGCGATTATTATTGCGGTTATCACGGTTATCCCTTCCGTTATTACGGCCACTAAAATTTTGCCGGCGGTTATTATTGTTGTTGCTTCGGTAATCATCACGTTCAAAAGTTGGCGCACGATGTTTTATATACGGTGTATTGCTAAACTCAAGTTCACCACCAGTTATTTCATCCAGTTCGTTTCTAATTGCATCATCATGTACCAATTCTTTATGCCAGTTACTGTACACTAATTTCATGTAATAAGCAATTGAATTGGCAAAGCCTGATTTTTTTTCAGGATCAGTTTCATTCAATGCTTTTTCAATTACAAGCTGCAAATTTTTTCCTAAATGCGAGTACTTTGGACTACCAGATGGATAAGGTAGTGGTTCGGGTTTTGCTTTATAAGTTTCTTTCTGCGGAATAGGATAGGGGCTGTCTACATCAAGCTTAAAATCACTTATAAAAAACAGATGATCCCATAACTTATGCCTAAAATCTTCAACATTCTTCAGATGCGGGTTTAAGAAACCCATTAGTTCTATTACTACCTGTGTTTGTTGCTGGCGTTTTTGTTTGTCTTCAATTGAAAGAAGATACTCAACCATTTTCTGTATATGCCTTCCATACTCACGCATGCTCATGTGGTTGCGCGTAGTATTATATTCCATGTCTTCCATTAATTAAAAAATTATGTGCAAATGTAAATTGTTTTGTCAAGATTCGTAACGAGCATGCTTTTGCTTATCAACAATCAATTATTTGTGTAGTCATATAAAGCTTCGGCAATTTTTCTATCATTACTTAAACGCTGTAGTTTATTTTGTCCGCCTAATCTGCCAATTGATTTCATGTAATCAATAAAACCATTTTTGCGTATTGGATTTATTTTAAGCGATTGTAAAATGTTGCCTGCTATAAGGTCATTATAATAGATATTTTCTTTGCGCAGGTTATTATCAATCTTAATTGAAAAACTGCTCAAGTCTTCAGGAATTTTATCAAATTCAATAAACCATTCATGAAAGCTTTTGCCTTCATTCTGCGCAATAAGTGGTGCAACTGTAAATTCAATTATTTTAATGCCTTCTTCATTTGCTGCATTTGTTAAAGCATGTTCAACTTCTTCTGCAATTACATGTTCGCCAAAAGCAGAAATAAAATGTTTTGTTCTGCCTGTAACAATTATTCTATATGGATTTGTGCTTACAAATTTTATAGTATCGCCAATATTATAACCCCACAAACCAGCATTGTTATTTATTATTAATGTATAGTTTTTATTAGTTTGAACATCTTTTAATGAAAACCTTTTTGGATCAGCATTAGCCATTTCATCAGCAGGAATAAATTCATAAAATATTCCAGAATTAGTATTTAATAAAAGGCCTTCAGATTGTTGATCATCCTGGAAGGCAAAGAAGCCTTCACTCGCCGGAAACAATTCTATCGAATCAATCTTTCTTCCAATACTTTCAAAGAGTCGTTCACGATAAGGTTCAAAGTTCACACCTCCATAAACCAATACAGATAGATTTTTAAACAGCTCACTAATTTTTTTGTTTGATATTTTAGTAAGCCTGTCAAAATACATCTGCATCCATGGCGGGATACCGCTTATTAAAGTCATGTCTTCATTAATTGTTTCCTCAACAATTTTATCAAGCTTTGCTTCCCAGTCTTCAATACAATTTGTTTCGTAAGAAGGCAATTGATTGCTTCTTAAATATCTTGGCACATGATGGTTGACAATACCGCTTAATCTTCCTGTTGGTATGTCAGCAATCCTGTCTAATTCAGGCGAGCCACTTAAAAAAATTATCTTGCCATTTGCAAAAGAAGAGTTACCGCTTTGCGCCATATAGCATAATAATGCATCACGTGCTGTATCAATATGATTGGAGATTGAATCTTTTGTTATTGGTATATATTTAATGCCGCTTGTTGTGCCGCTTGTTTTTGCAAAATAAATGGGCTTGCCTTTCCATAAAATATTATACCTGCCTTCTTTTATTTTTTCAATGTAAGGTTTGATGTCTTCGTAATCGCGGATGGGAACTTGCTTTTTAAAATCATTATAAGACCGGATAGATTCAAAATAATGATCTTTACCGAACTCTGTATTTCTTGCAGATTTAACCAGCGATTTTAAAAGATTTTCCTGGTCTTCAACTGCTGTCAGCATCCATTTCTTTGTTTTGCCGGATATATAATTTGCAAATGGTTTGGCTAACAGGGATTTTAAATACATACTGAAAAATAAAAGTAAAAATAATATTAGCTAATTTATGAAACCCTTTTGTTACACTCTGATGAAGTTTTATAAATTTCTTTTCAAAAATAGAGCATAAAACCTTACTTTTGCCCTCCCAAAAATTTGTGTGTTATGTTCGCAATAGTAAAAATTGCTGGTCAGCAGTTTAAAGTTAAAAAAGGTGAAAGCCTGTATGTTCCGCACATTAGCGGTAAAACCGGAGACAAAGTTGAATTTAATGAAGCTCTGTTTGTAGCTAATGATGGTAAATTTTCTTTTGGTGACGAAGCTAAAGCAAACGTGAAAGCTGAAATTGTAAGCGAGCTTGTTAAAGGCGAAAAAGTGATTGCCTTTAAAATGAAAAGAAGAAAAGGTTTTCGCAAAAAGCATGGGCACAGAACACAATACACAAAAATTAAAATTGAAAGCATCGCATAATTTTTTAATTGTATAACCAATTAAAATCATCAATCTAAAATATAAATCATGGCACATAAAAAAGGTGAAGGCAGTGTAAAAAACGGTCGTGATTCACAAAGCAAACGTTTAGGTGTAAAAATATATGGCGGTCAACCTGCAATTGCAGGCAACATTATTGTTCGTCAAAGAGGTACTGTATATCATCCCGGAAAAAATGTTGGTGTTGGTAAAGACTTTACATTGTTTGCACTTATTGATGGTCTTGTGAAATTCTCAAAAACAAGATTAAACAGAACTAATGTTTCTGTTGTTTCTACAGAAGCTTCAGCATAAAAATTTATTATTGTTTTAGTTTGATGTATTAGTCATCAACGTTATCCACATTTTATATTGGATATTTTTTGATGTTTGAATTAAAGGTTATAATTTAGTATAATATTTTACTAACCATTAAATTTTCAAACTATGGCAACAGCAAAAAAAGCTGCAAAGAAAGCCGCTCCTAAAAAGGCAGTAGCTAAAAAAGCAGCTCCTAAAAAAGCTGCTAAAAAAGGAAAAAAATAAATTTTCTTTTAAGCTGATAACATTAAGTCCCGGAAAATTTTCCGGGACTTTTTTATTTAAGCAGCTGGATGAATCTGTTTCTTTTTTCTTACCAAAACAAATACTGTAAACATAATCAGCAACCAAACAATAGCAGACGCAATGGTTTCAATTGTTTTGCTTTTATAAAAAGATGCAGGTTTAAATTCAAAACGTATTGAATGGTTACCTGCGGGAACGGATAAGCCTCTTAACACATAATCAGTTCTTATAATTGGCGCTTCTTTATTATCAATGTAAGCTTTCCATCCACGATCATAATATATTTCACTGAATACAGCAAACTGGTTAGTGTTGCTTCTGCTTGTATAAGTAATTATATCATTATCATTTTTTACAAGTCTAATTTTTGCAGTGCTGTCAAACATCACTGTTGTATTGATGTAACTTTTTTCATCCTGTTCAACAATAGCTGTATCAACAGGATTATTTTTATCAAGCGCCTTCATGGCAGCCGCATCATCGTTTACAAATTCAATGTGTTTTACAAACCAGCATGCACCTAAAGCTGTAGGGTTTTGCTGTACCTCTGGTGTGCCTTGCGCACCTTTTGTAATTACATATTTTGCATTAAGCATGTTAAGCACATTGATATTTAATTTATTGCTTAACTGGTATGTAATCAGATCCTGGTAAATGGCAAGTTTTGCAGGGTGATAACCGCCAACGGAATTATGAAAATATGATGTGAGCGCATCATTAAAAACATCTGCGCTTAAATTTAATACACGGTAATAACCGGTGTCTTGTAATATTTGCTGGCTTTGCGCCGATGGTGTAAAATTCTGTTCATCCTGGTCATCTTTTGATTGAAAAGAATCATCATTTAAATATCGCCTGCCTTCAGCCAAAACATCGATCGAACTTAATAATAATACAGCTATGATTGCATACGAAGGTTTGATTTTGTTTTTTATATATAACCATAAACATGCAAATGCAAGTGCAATAAAAATGAATGAACGGATTATATCAGAGCCAAACAAAGATTGCCTGTCTTCTTTTAGTGCACTGTATGCAGATTGTATTCCGGCTGATTGAGTTTTATCTGTTTGCTGATTGATTACAGTTTGGATTTGTTCTGCTTCTGCGCCTTTATAATCAAAGCTGGAATACATCATTAATAAAACTAAAAACACACCAAGCATTACCAAACCTGACAGCTTTAATTTCTTCCATAAATATATTTTATCTGTTTCAATAAAAAACAACTGGTGCAAAGCAATCACTGATAGCAGCGGAAATAATAACTGCGGAATTACAAGCGTGTATGTTGGCACTCTGAACTTATTATATAATGGTAAATGATAAAAAAGAAAATCGTTGAAGCCGGCAAAATTTTT
>CAHJWK010000010.1 GCA_903642275.1 Chitinophagaceae bacterium | reverse complement strand
TTTAGAAACACCTTTGTTTCGTGTACGTGATAAAAAAGAAACCATTTATTGTTATGATGAAACAGAGAAACAAGCCGCAATAAAAAAGTTAGGTAGCAAACCGGAAATAACGCGCTTTAAAGGGTTAGGTGAAATATCTCCCGAAGAGTTTGAGCGCTTTATTGCAGAAGATATGCGTCTGCAACCGGTAATTTTAGAACAGGGAGATCATATTCAAAATTTACTTTCTTATTTCATGGGCAAGAACACGCAGGAAAGACAGGAATTTATAATTGAAAATTTAAGAGTTGAGTTGGACCTGGTTGAAGAATAGTTATCCATCACTATTTAATCTTTTACGGTGAGTGTTTCTTTTAACCTGATATCCCTTGATGATGCACCGATCATAATCCTGAAATCACCCTGCTCAATAACCGTTTGCAAATCTTTATTCAGAATGCTTAACATTTGCGGCGTTATTGTAAATGTTATTTGTTTTGATTCGCCTGCATTAAAATGTATTCGCTGAAAACCTTTTAACTGCATTACCGGTTGTGAAACTGATGCAAGTATATCATGAATATATAATTGTACAACTTCATAGCCTGCAATATTGCCTGTATTTTTTATAGTGCAATAAACTTTTACTGAATCATTTTTATTAATGTAATTTTTTTCAAGATGAATATCACTGTAATTAAATGTTGTATAACTCAAGCCAAAACCAAAAGGGAATAATGGTAAGCCGCTTAAATTATAGTAATCATCACCACGGCCTGTTGGCTTATGATTATATACTAAAGGCAATTGCGCTTCGCTTGCTGGAAAAGTTACAGGCAATCTTCCTGCAGGATTATAATTGCCAAACAAAACATCGGCAACGGCATTGCCACCTTGTTCACCGGGGTACCAAACATCAAGCAACGCATGAATTGAATCAAGCCAGTTGCTCATTGTAATGGCGCTGCCACCAACCAGCAATACAACAACAGGTTTATGTGTTGCAGCAATAGCTTTTATTAATGCTTCCTGATGTGCCGGTAATGATAACATTGCCCTATCCTGAAACTCACCTTCATGTATGCCAACTGTTACAATAGCAACATCTGCCTTTTGTGCAGTTGCAACAGCTTCATTAATTTTTTGCTGCCAGTTATTTTCTACACCGGCATTCCAGATTAATTTTAAATGTGCATTGCCATCAGGCTCAAAAAATTCTATACGAATGTTGTAGTTCTCATCTTTTTCAAAAAAATAGTCGGCCAACAAAGTGCTGTAGGTTTGCTTTTGCCAGTTATCAATTAATAGTTTATTGTTGATGTATAAACGAAATCCATCATCGCCATCTAACCCAATTTTAAACATTCCTGTTTTAGGCAAATGAATGTTGCCTGTCCATCTAGCTGAATAAAAATCAAGTGGAATTTTTTTATCTGGTGAAGACAAAGTCCATTGAAAATTTATGGAAGTATCAATGCGCATAACAGCAGCATCGCCACTTAATGTAATGTTGCTAAAGTACTCGGCTTTCAATCCTTCTTTATCATTATTACTTAGATATTTTGCAGGTACAACCTGCCAGTCGTTACTAATAATACCAGCGCCTTCTGTATAAGAAACTTTAATATTATTACCTGCTTTATGTTTTATTCCATCCAAAATATTTATAACATTATTGCCCGGGCCACTATAACCGCCAAGCCTTGCTGCGGTTGCTTCTTCGCCAATTACTGCAATTGTTTTTATATTTTTTAAGGGAAGAATCCGCTGATCATTTTTTAATAATACTATAGATTCCATCGCAGCTTGTTTTGCAACTTGCTTATGTTCTGCATCATTCATTGTTTGCGCTGCATTTGCTTCTGATGTATATGGATGATCAAACAAACCTATTTCAAACTTTGCCCTTAACACTCGCGAAACTGCATCATTAATTCTTGCTGTATCAATCATGCCATCTAAAAAATGCGGCAGAAATAATTTTGAATGATTATAATCTGTTTGAAAGATTACATCAAGGCCGTTATTAACTGCATTCATGCCTGCATCAGCATAATCTTTTGCTGTATGTAACAACACAACATCGCCGCCAACGGCATTTGCATCTGATATAACAAAGCCTTTAAAGTTCCAGTCATGTTTTAATTTTTTTTCGAGCAGCCAACTGTTTGATGAACAGGAAATGCCGTTTAAAGAATTATAAGCCGTCATCACAGAACGTGCGCCACCTGATTTAAAAGCTGCTTCAAATGGCGGAAAATAAACTTCGTCCAATTGTCTTTCACTATAATAAACAGGATAGCTGTCTCTTCCGCCATCGCCCACATTTGCAATAAAATGTTTTGGTGTTGTAACAATGCCTTTGCTTTCAATCTCACTCACATAAGAAACTACCATTGCAGAAGTAAGAAAAGGATCTTCCCCGTAGGTTTCTTCAACCCTGCCCCAGCGCACATCACCTGCAATATTTATAACCGGTGAAAGAATTTGCCTAATGCCTCTTGCTTTTGTTTCGCTTGCAATTGAGTTTGCAACAGAATGCATCAGCGTTGTATCAAACGTTGCTGCTAATGCAATTGCCTGCGGATAAACAGTTGCATTACTGCGTACTAATCCATGTAATGCTTCATCAAAAAAAATAACCGGGATGCCAAGCCTTGTTTGCTCAACAAAAAATTGTTGAATGCTATTTAATTTTTTGGAAAACGCTAATCCATCTTCAGTTGTATTATAGTTCAACATTTGCCCCGCCGCATCGCCTTTAGAAGTTGCACTTACCTGCAAACCAAAAATGCCTTTCTTATACATGCTGTCTGTAGCATTATCCAAATCGCCGGGAATCATAAACAGTTGCCAGAATTTTTCTTCCGGTGTCATATGTGAAAGCAAATCTTTTACGCGTACATCAGTTGATAACGTTGAATCTTTATATGAAAATTTATTTTGTGCAGTTAATGACTGATAAAAAAACATCAGCAAAACAAAAAAAGCAACCTGTTGTTTCATCAGCAATTATAATTATAAAAACATAATAAGCATCTTAATAGCTAACGTAAGTTGATTGGAAGCTTGAAGCTGGATTGAAGAGAAAAGTTTTATTTGTCTATAATATCTTTTTCAGATAAGTATCAATAATATTTCTGCTGAAAAATAATGAGAACTTTTCCATTGCTTTTATACTTTCCATTTCATCATTTGTATCAACCGATTTCATCGTGGTCATCTGTTTTGCAAAATCGCCTATCTCAATTTTTAAAATTCCTTTGCCGGCAATGTTTGCAGATGCATCTGCACCATTATAAAGTGTGATATAAAGCGTTGAAGTATCAGACCACATGTCGAACCCTTTATCATTTTCAACCTGTTTAAATCCTTCAAAATAAAAAGATGTACCATCAACCGTATTTAACTGCATGCTGTACTTCATTTTTAAATTGGCAGGATTGTCAACGTCTTTTTCAAACAGGTTAAACATGCCGTTGGATACTGTTAAAGGCTGATTAGATAAAGCTGGCGCAATAACAGTACCTGCCATTGAACCTGGGTGTTTAGGGTCGTTACTGAAAAGATTGATATCACCTGTTTTTATGGTAAGTGTAAATTGTAACGGTGAATTTTTCTGCCTGCCTGTTTCAGAACCTTTCTGATAATCGTCTTTTTCATTCATACTAAAAAAACCTTTCATTGTTTCTGTGAATTGAACTGCAGGAACATATTCAACATCTGGTAAATTCATTGGCGGATAATTTTCTTTTGATGTAAGTCCCAGCTTTTCCAGAATCAGCTTACAGGCTCTTTCAGTTACTGCAGAAATTGTAAACAATGGGTTAGTACCAAGCGGCATTGGCAAGATAGAACCATCCAATACATATAAGCCTTTATGTACTTCACCATTAACTCCGGTAAACACATTGCCGGTATGGTCAGTTACACCCGTTTCACTGCCTTCACCCATGCAGCAACCACCGAGCGGATGCACAGTTACGAGCCCATAATTCAGTGCTTTATTCCATGTCACATTTTTTATATAAGTACCGCCAAGTGCTTTCGTGGCATCGTACATGGCATCGCTTGCTTTTTCAAAAATGGGTTGCTTGCCTACGCTACTCCATGAAATATCAAGGTGTTGATTATTCAGGTACATTTCACCATTGCCATCATCATGCGACATAATAAGATAGGTTTGCATATTATCAGTTGCGCCGTAATGTGAGCCACGGAGAAAGCTTGTAAATCTTCTTTCTATTTCTTTTGCTTTATCTGAAAACCCTTTATCAGTATCCTGACCTGAGAGTGCAAGCATACTTTCATTTACAACAGATGCAATAGGGCCGGGAATACTGCCTTCTTCAAACGTCATTCCATCGGTAAGGTTAGGCTGATTGCGCATGTCTATTATGCCTGTAATGCAAGGCCCAACCGGCGGAAGGCTTTTATCATCATAATTCTTTCCTTTTCCAATGCCATGAATTTTTTGGTCACAGTCGTAACCAAAACCAAGCATATCACCATTGCCTGTAAAATGTTTACCAAGTGTTGGTGAAACAGGTAATCCTTTTTCTTTTGAATGCAGCAACAACTCAGTGCTGCCCACTGCACCACCTGAAACAATAACCATTTTGTTAGCACGCACAAAAAGCGGAGGAGCATCAAATAAATCACGTGAGGTGTGAAAAACATCAAAATATACAAGCCATCCTGTTGCTGGTTTTTCAATATATTGTACATCTATGTTGCAAAAAATTTCTGCGCCATTATTTACCGCATCGGGCAGGTAATTCATGATTAAAGTGTTCTTTGCAGAATGATTGCACCCGGTTACACAATCTCCGCAATTAATGCAATGCTGCTGCTCATAGTTTACGCTGTTTGGCCCGTCTTCAAAGGTTACATTAATATCGGTGTACCGGAATGGCTGATTCATGTATGCCGCTGATTTTTTTAATGCGGCTGCTTTAGCCAGCTCAGGATAATCAGGTGTATTTTCAGGATAAGGTTTTGGATTAAGCACATGCTTTGCTTTTGCATAACCTTCTTCCAAACTCTTCATATCAGAACGTATGGCTGAAGGCCATCTTGTATCTTCAAACACCCTGTCTTCAGGTTTAATAGAAACATTTGCATTTACAAGCGAAGTGCCGCCTAAGCCACATCCATTAAAAACAGTTATATCTTTTCCTACATGAAAATTATATAAGCCATTGTTTTTTGCAGCATGCACATCTGCATTTATCTGCATTTCTTTTGCGGCTTCAGCTAAGGTATATGGATAATCCCCTGGCTGAAATTCTTTACCTTTTTCAAGCAGACATACTTTTAAACCTGCCCTTGAAAAACGTGATGCAGCAATGCTGCCACCATAACCGCTGCCAATGATTATTACATCGTATTCCGGTTTCAATTGGCCAATTGGTCTTGATAATTTTCTCATAGCTGATTGTTTAAAATTTGAATGGTTTCTATTAAAAAGTTTCTGTTTCGTTGCCGGTAAAAGAATAAGTACTATCTTTTTAGTTATAACTCAAACTAATGCTAAAAAAGCATTTTAGGTTCATGCCAGTTCACCATTAAAGGCTACTCATAATTTTTCTTCATGAATAACTATTGAAATAAATAATTCAACATTGCATGTTTCATTTTCCATTTTTTTAGCGATGGCAGGTTTGCATCAATATTCAAATGCCATATATTCTTTAACCGGTTAACCGCCGGCTGGTAACATTCTGTAACAGTTTCGCTTAATCCGCTTACAATTGTTATTGTTGCCTGTTTGCCCTCTAACCCCAGCAGAAAACTTATACGGTCTGATAGTTTTATTAATGATTGTATATGCAAGACAGTGTTATTATATTCTATAAAGAAACTGCTGTTCAGCGCACCTTTGCTTTCTTTAACAAGTATATTATTATAACCTGATATAAATTCTTCGCTATCTGATATTTGAACTGAAGTAAATTGCTGTAATATATATCCTTCATCCGTTTTCCTGATAAAATAAGAAAAGCGAAAACATAGCTTTTGCTGAATGCCCTGCAATTTAGCAACGCCATAAAATTGCTGCCTGAAGTGAAGGGTAGCTTTATAATTTCTCATTACAGTTGCACTGTTGTACTCTGCAAAATCAAGTGGCTTGGACTGCTGCAAATAAAATTTTGTATCAGCGTAGCCCATGTTAATTAAAGTATCAGCATCTATTTTTTTTAAAAAGAAAGCCGGATCCAAAGGCAAAGCATACTCCGGCTTTATAACATGTATAACTGTTGGTTTTTTATTCTTATCAATTTTATTTTGTTGTGCTATCCAGTCAAGCTCTTTTATTAATCCTGCATTTGCACTTATTTCAATCATGTGCACATATTCATTAAAGCGGCCGTGACGATATTCATGTGTATTTCCTATACACCATACCAGCCATATTTCTTCTGCGCCACGGTTAACTGCTTTGGTAAGGTTAGCATCTTTTATCCATACAGAATCTGTGTACCAGTCTTCACCAATTTTTGTTGCAGGAATAAACATTGGCAATGAAAGACCGGCTATTAAATGATCTATTGTAACAACATCATTGGCTATTGATTCAACTCTTTTCTTTGAAAAATTGCAAACATTAAAAGTGGCAAGAAAATCTTTGTTTGAATTGATGCGGTTAATATCAATGCCTAAAGAAGGAAAAATTTCTCCTCTGATTCCTTCAGCGCCATTAAATAACTGCAAAGATTTTTCACGGGCATAATCTTTCAGGGGTAAAATGCCCATGAAGCCACGCAACTTTAAGTTTCTCCATCGTTTACCTGCTTCAACAGTTGTTATGCCGCTTGCAAGCATTGCAGTACCAAATATGCCACCCGATGTTCCATCAACATGATTAAATGAAAGCCCTTCTTCTTCCAATGCTTTTAATACACCTGCATGATAAGCGAGCCGCACACCACCACCGGCAAGGATTAAAGAGCGCTTAATATTATTATTTTTGGAAAGAAGGATCACTCTGGCAGTTTTAAAAATTAATCTAAGTTTTGTAACCTTTGAAGCGATCCATAATAGATAAAAAAAATAATGGCAGAAAGCAAATCAAAACCTGCTACAGCGGCGGCAACAGGTTCAAAAAGATTTTTGCCGATTGCCAAAAAAACAGCAACCGAAGCGCCTGATTTTTGCAACGCACACCATAATATTACAATCTTGTTGTTATATACACTGTATAAAGAATGCAGCAGCAAGCCACCAAACAGGAACATAAACATGCCAACAATTGCAAAGAGATGATTGGTTGTTGCGTTAATACTGCCTCCTATTAATTTTAAAATAAAAGACGGCGACAACATTTGCACAAGGCCGGAAATAATGGTAAGTATCGCAATCAGCACAACAATAAGCCGTAAATATGTTTTCATTTGGTTTGCCTTTCGGTTTTCATGGAATAAAAAATAATCATAGACAACCACGTTAAACAACTAAAGAAAACCCGCCAGTTATTTAATGACATCCATTTTAGCAGTAGCCGCGTTAATTCAGCCTGGTCTTTTACTCCTGCATAAATAATATCATTAATAGGAAAAAGAAAATATTTGGCTGTGATTGAAGCACCGGTAAGCCCTGTTAAAGCAAAAATAGCAGGCCAGCGCAGTGGAGTTTTCCATTCTGATAATATCATTATAAAAGAAGTAGTAATTGCAAGGGGAACAAGTTTTACAAATAATTTTGTTGCTATCTGAGCAGGAATATTAAAACTATTTTGAGTAGTATTGATGGTTAACCCGTTCCAGCCGGGATACCAAAACAGTACTACAGATATCATTAATCCCATATGCCATGAAGCAATAAAAAAAGTATATGCATTATTGATATTCAATAACCATTTCACAAAAGGACGTCTTCGATTCATATAAGTGGATTGTGTAATTCATATCTTATATTTTTCATAGTCGGTAAAAGATGGCGGTGGCAGCCAGTCTTCACTTAATCCTAAATTGATCACACTCTCAAAACCTTCCGGTGTTACTTTATCAGGCTTGTTTTCATAAGTCATGTACCAGCATTGAAAATGATCGTCTAAAATGCCGTGCGCTGATGGCATAAATAAGGTAAAGAATGGCTTGCTTTGAATGCCAAGATTACGCATAAAACTTGTTTTCGGGTGATCGCCGATATATAAGCTGCCCTTTGCAGATTTTCCCAGACGTATGCCTGCTTTTGATTTAAAATAAATATAAGATTGCATCAGCATATTCCTAAAATGGCTATAATTGATTGCGCCAAAATTGATAGGCAAAAATGCGTTGCCAGGTTTTTCTATCTCAACACGAAAAGCAAACTGGCCATCTTTTTCATACTGGGCAGATACCATGTTATCTGTTACTTTAAAATCAAGACTGGCTTTGTGTTTCGGCATACCCCAAATGCCTTTGCCGCCTTTTACAGATATTTCGCTGCTCACGGGCAGATCAAGTATAAACTCGCCTGTTTCATAGGCCTTCATAAATAAAGCGGGCAACATGGCAGGTGCAGGTTTCTTTCCTCTTGTACAGGCAATAGCAAGGCTATACTCAATATATTTACCAATATTGGTATCAAGATAGTTTACCACTGTTACCATGAATACGGCTTTACCGTTTATAAATTTAAAAGCGTGAATTTCATTACCAGGCATTAATTGCGAGGCTTTTTCATAATCGCAAAAAAATCCTGCCATAAATGCCGGGGTGTTATTAGCCTGAATAGGCAGTGTAAAAGGAACACCATCAACCAGTGCGTAACGGTCTGTATATCTTTGTATGCGTTTTGGTACACTCATAAATTATGCGTTTAATTCTTGTACTATAGTCGGAAAAATATCTTTGTGCGCATACTTTCCGAGAAAAATATCCAGGTGGCTATATGTATCGTAATCATATAACTTGTGATACTGCGGACGCAAAGCGTTGAAGTAATCATAAGTATTTTGCTGACTCTGGCTGCGAAAGCATTTATTGAGCTTACCTGCTAAAAATACAAACCGAGCACTTGTTGCAGGGGCAGTTTGTGAATAGCTTTTTTTCCCATCTTTCGATACAAGCGATCCATTTTTTACACATTTCCATATGTGTTCAAAGAAAGTAATGGGTACATTACCAAACTCGTTGCGAATCCATTGTTTTGTTGTTTCTGAAAGATTATCCAGTTCCCAAAGAGCAGGCGCTCCTGCGCCATAAGTGAAGCTCACCATTTTACCTACCGTAGTATCTTTTTCATGATGTGTTAGCTCCACCATTGTCCGGAAAAATTTAGACAGTAAATCCGGAGCGTCATCACCCCAGTGCGGATTGAGGTAATGTGTAAGCGGCTTGATAAACGGCAACATGTAATTTAGCTTAAACTTTGAATATTCCGGCACTACAGGATGCAGTGATACTGCATTAGAAACAATTGTATCTACTTCGGGCACCAAACCTCTTACAGCAGAAATCATAAAACTGGTAGAGCCTTGGCAATGAATAACAGTTTTTATAGAAGAAGCACCGGTTACCCTGCAGATTTCCTTCACAGCAGCAGGATGATCGTTTTCGGCAACAATATCTAAATCCCATTCATTTTTTTTGAATTCGATGCTTCCACGCCAGTTTTCAAGCCATACGTCATAGCCTGCTTCCTGCAATACCTGTATAAGATTGCGTTCATTAGGTGGGTTGAAAATATTGCCACGCACACCGGCGCCGTGTACCAGCATTACAGGACCTTTTGTGGAGTTATCTGCGTTATCTGCCCTTTGCAAAAAACACTCAAAGCCATCATAAGCTGTAAAGGGATAAATCTTAAACATCTGTACGCTTTCAGGAGTTATTAATAAAGAAATTGGCTGGCTACAATTTTTTCTGATTTAAACAATAATGATTTTTTAATTAATCTTTATTATTCGTCATCGTTATCACATGTTAATTTAAAAGTAAGGTAATTATTTTCAAGACGCTACAAATAGTTTAAAAAATATTTTGAAGAATTAAGAAATGATGTATAATATTATTCAAAAAGAGGTAAAACGTATCATTCATTTGTGGTCAATAACAACATCAATTCAGTATGCTATACTTATTGTAACAATAACCAATTCCATAAATTGAACCTGCCATTAAGATAGTTCTTTAAGCAATTACTGTGATTTTTTTTAATTTTGATTATTACCTTCTTACAATAAATTGTTTTTATGAGACCAATTTCGTCCATCCCAATATTAGACTGGAAAGAGTGTATGGCTGATTCCGATTTTCTTATCATGACTTTAGATGATGAAAACCTGCCTTCGCGCATGAAAGTTCCGCATCGGAACAATGCTTATAAAGTGGCACTGTTACTGGAAGGAAAAATCAGCGGTTATGTTGATTTTAAAAAATATGATATTACGGCGCCTGCTGTTTTGTTTTCATCACCAGACCAGGTTGACCAGGTTACAAGTTTTGAAAACCATAAGATGATTCACATTGCTTTCAGCAGCGATTATCTTTTACATGATGTAAAAAATACATTAGGATGCTGGGAATGTATGTTCAGCCAGGTTGTAATTCCTGTTCCTACAAAAAATGATTTTAATGAGTTGAAAACATATGCAAGCCTTATGCAGCATGAGTTCGTAAAACTGCGCCATCAGAAAGATTTGGTGATTAGAAATTTACTGAATGCTTTTTTAATTACAGCGGCAAGATTGGGTACATGTGAAACAAGGCTTACTACAATGAATTCATCACAGAATAAAATACTGCAGCAGTTCCGAAATTTTATAGAAGATAATTTTTTAAGCAAGACACAGGTTGCTGAATATGCTGATATGATTTACATAACGCCTGGTCATTTAAACGATACGATTAAAACGGTTACAGGAAAAACAGCGAAGCAGGTGATTGATGAAAAAAGAATAACCGAAGCAAAGCGTTTATTGTTCTGGGGTGAGCTCTCTGTAAAGCAAATTGCATCGCACATGAACTTTGAAGATGATGCTTATTTTAATCGTTTCTTTAAAAAACATACCGGGCAAACGCCGATGTTGTTCCAGCGCAATTCCCTTTAAAAGTGCAATTATTACCTTGATAAATTCAGCAGTTTAAATTAAACAGTTGTTTAATTTTGCATCATGAAAACGATTTTATCAATGCTCATCAACAAAGTGATGCCGGTCATTGAAATGATTCTTCATTAAAGCAGATATCATCTCTTAACACGTATTACTTTTCGCAGTATACCTGCACTCTCTCGTTACTTGCCATAATTTAATAACAATCAAAATGAACGTCATGACACGTTTAATACAATCTTTATTCAAATCACAATGGCTTATATTACTGATAGCTTTGGCATGCATAATCCTTGAAATGAGCTGCAACAATTCAGCAGCAGAAAATGCACCACCTGCAATGCCGCCGCCGCAACTGCCCGTCATAAAAATTGAAGCGGCGCCTGCAACAACATACCAGGCTTTCCCTGCATCAATACAAGGCAAAGTGAACGTTGAAATTCGCCCGCAGGTAGATGGTTATTTGCAAAAAATGTATATAGACGAAGGGGCGTATGTAAAAGCAGGAACGCTGCTATTTAAGATTAATGATGCGCCGTATGTTGAGCAACTTAATACCGCAAAAGCAAGCCAGCAAAGTGCCATAGCAAATGCGCAAAGAGCAAAAGTTGAAGTTGACCGCCTTGCGCCACTGGTTCAAAATAATGTTATCTCTGATGTGCAGTTAAAAACAGCACAGGCAAATTATGCAGCTGCACAAGCTTCCGTTGAACAAAGTAAATCATTAGTGAGCGCTGCGGAAATTAATGTGGGTTATGCCTCTATCAAAGCGCCGGTTAGTGGTTACATTGGAAAAATACCTTACAAAACGGGTGCGTTAGTTGGTAAATCGCAGGCTGAACCTTTAACCATGTTGTCTAATGTAAGCGAAGTGTATGCTTATTTTTCTTTGAGTGAAAATGATTTCACTGCATTTAAAAATCAATTTGCAGGCAATACAATTGAAGAGAAATTAAAGAATGTTCCGCCTGTTGAATTGCTGTTGGCGAACGATAGTTTATATACAACAAAAGGAAAGATAGAAACAGTCGAAGGTCAGTTTGATGCAACAACGGGTTCTATCAGTTTTCGTGCAACATTTCCAAATGCAGCAGGCACTTTGCGCACAGGCAATACAGGTAAAATAAGGATTCCGAAATTATATACAACTGCATTAGCTGTGCCGCAGGAAGCTACGTACGAAATTCAGGATAAAGTATTTGTATACGTTGTTGGTGACAGCAATAAAGTGGCTGGCACGCCCATCAACATATCAGGCAAAACAGCCAATTATTATTTTGTTGATAAAGGCTTAACGTCTGGTCAAACAATCGTGTTGCAGGGTGCAGGCAATTTACAGGATGGAATGAAGATAAATCCGCAACCTGTTTCAACAGACAGCTTACTCAAAGTAAAACCGATAAGCAACTTATAACTGTAAGTCAGTAAACCCTGATAGGATTAAGTTTATAGAATGGATGTAATTCGTTTACTGACTTCAGTTTTTTAAACATCATTAATAATTATTTGGGTTGATAAAGACAGCTTCACCAGATAAAAACTTTTATACTCAATGCTAAAAAGATTTATAGAAAGACCGGTTCTTTCAACAGTTGTCTCGATAATTTTATTATTGCTTGGAGGCATATCGTTGTTTACGTTGCCCATCACTTTATTTCCTGATATAGCGCCGCCAAGTGTGGTGGTTTCTGCAACATATCCTGGAGCCAATGCAGAAGTAGTGGCACGCTCCGTTGCAACGCCGCTGGAACAGTCAATCAATGGTGTGGAGAACATGACGTACATGACTTCCAACTCCAGCAATGATGGAACCATGACGCTGACCGTTTATTTCAAGCAAGGCACCAACCCTGATATTGCTTCAGTGAACGTGCAAAACCGTGTATCAAAGGCAGTAAACCAGGTGCCGGTTGAGGTAACGCAGTCAGGCATTTCAACGCAAAAGCAACAAAATAGCATCATCATGTTTGTTGCCATATCAAGCAAAGATTCAACCTACAATGAAACGTTTTTGCAGAATTACATTAAGATAAATCTTATTCCGCAACTGCAGCGTATTCCGGGTGTTGGTGATGCACAGGTTTTTGGTGCACGAGATTATTCTATGCGTATCTGGTTAAAGCCTGACAGACTTGCCGCAAACAATTTAACCCCGCAGGATATAACGAATGCTGTGAAAGACCAGAGCCTTGAAGCAGCACCGGGAAGGTTGGGAGAAAGCAGCACGCAGACATTTGAATACGTGTTGAAATATAAAGGCAAGCTGAACAAGAATGAAGATTATGAAAACATCATTATCAAAGCAAACAGCGATGGTTCTTTTATACGTTTGAAAGATGTTGCCCGTGTTGAGTTTGGTTCGTTTTCTTATTCAGCCAACAGTCGTTTGAATGATGGACCAACATCTGGTTTTGCATTATTTCAAACAGCGGGTTCCAATGCAAATGATATTCTTACTGAGGCTGAAAAAGAAGTAAAAGATTTTTCAGCCACACTGCCCAAAGGTGTTTCAGCAACCATCATGTATAACTCGAAAGAGTTTTTAGATGCATCCATCGGGCAGGTGAGAGAAACTTTATTGATTGCATTTATATTAGTGTTTCTGGTTGTGTTTATGTTTCTGCAGGATTTTCGTTCAACACTTATACCTGCGTTTGCGGTACCTGTTGCTATCATCGGTACATTTTTTTTTATGCAACTGTTTGGCTTCACTATTAACCTGCTTACATTATTTGCTTTGGTGCTTGCCATCGGTATTGTGGTAGATGATGCGATTGTGGTAACGGAAGCGGTGCACGCAAAAATGGAACGTACAAAAATGCCTGCACGTAAAGCAACCATTGAATCAATGAACGAGATATCAGGCGCCATCATTTCAATAACGTTAGTAATGGCTGCAGTGTTTATACCTGTTGGATTTATGCAGGGTCCGGCGGGTGTTTTCTATCGTCAGTTTGCATTTACGTTAGCCATTGCAATTCTTATTTCAGCCGTAAATGCATTAACACTTAGCCCGGCATTGTGTGCTTTGTTTTTAAAGAATGAAGATGTACAAGAAGGCGCGAAGAAGCAAGGTTTTACACGCAGATTCTTCAATGCATTTAATGCTGGCTTTACAGCGATGACGCAACGTTATAAACAAAGCATTGGTTTTTTGATACGACGCAGATGGTTTGCCGTTGGTGGTTTGGTATTGATTGCCGCAATTACTGTTTTATTAATCAGGACAACACCAACCGGTTTTATTCCAACAGAAGACCAGGGTTTTATTTTATACGCAGTTACATCGCCGCCGGGCAGTTCGCTTGACAGAACACATGCATCAACGGTAAAGATTGACAGCGTGCTCAAACACTATCCATCCGTGTTTAAAAAATATACAATAGATGGTTTGAACTTTATATCCAACGCAAATGCGTCGGAGTATGCTGCGGGTTTTATCAGACTGAAGTCCCGCAATGAACGAGGCGATGTAAAAGATGCAAATAACATAAGTCTTTCAATGATGCAGGCAGTGAGCAGTGTAAAAGATGCAAATACATTCTTCTTTACGTTTCCAACTATTCAAGGCTTTGGTAATGTAAGCGGGTTTTCATTTATGCTTGAAGACAGAGGCACTCATTCGCTGGAAGAGCTTGGCAAAACGGCTTATGCTTTTTCAGGTGCATTGATGCAGCGGCCTGAAATTGCTGCTGCTTTCAGTACTTTTTCTGTTAGTAATCCGCAGTATGAAATTGATGTAGATAATGAAAAAGCAAGGCAGCTTGGAGTTAACGTAAGTGATTTGTTGCAAACGATGCAGGTATATTATGGAAGCAGCTTTGTATCAGACTTTAACCGCTTTGGAAAATATTATCGTGTGATGGAACAGGCAGATGCGCAGTATCGCGAAAACGAATCATCACTCAATAGTATTTACGTAAAGAATAGTAATAATGAAATGGTTCCGGTAAGCACATTAGTAAAACTGAAACGTGTATATGGGCCGGAAACCATCACCAGAAATAATTTATACAATGCAGTAAATATTAATGGTACACCAAAGCCGGGTTATAGTACTGGTGATGCTATAAAAGCAATCGAAGAAACAGCTAAGCAATCTTTGCCGAAAGGTTATGCAACAGAATGGATTGGCATGACAAGAGAAGAAAGCAAAACGGGCAGCCAGACAGCCATCGTGTTTTTGTTAAGCATCCTGTTTGTGTATTTTATTTTAGCAGCACAATATGAAAGTTATATACTGCCGTTAGCTGTTGTATTAACGATACCGGTTGGTATTTTAGGTGTGTTTACATTTATTAAACTTGCCGGTATTGAAAGCAATATTTATGTACAGGTTGGGCTGATAATGCTTGTTGGTTTGCTTTCAAAAAATGCAATTCTTATTGTTGAATATGCAGTGCAGCGAAGACGACAAGGCATGTCAATTGTTGAATCTGCATTAGCTGCATCGCAGCTTCGTTTGCGCCCAATATTAATGACATCATTAGCTTTTATTGTTGGATTGTTACCGCTGGTTTGGTCGCAGGGTGCATCTGCATTAGGTAATCGCTCCATTGGCACAGGTGCTGTTGGCGGAATGCTTACCGGCGTTGTGTTTGGCGTGTTTATCATTCCTGTTTTGTATGTGATATTTCAATACCTGCAGGAAAAAATTACAGGCGCACCAAAACAAAAAGAACATGCATTAAGTGAGTAATACTTAAACATCAAGCAATGCAAAAAAAATTTCAGATAATAATAATTCTTGTTTCTATAATTTATATAAATGCGTGCAGTGTTGGCAAGCAATACCAACGACCAACAGTTCAGTTGCCAAATAAATTTGATAGCACTGCTGCAACGGATTCAAGTGTTGCATCTATCAAATGGAATAACTTTTTTAAAGACACGACATTAATTAATTTGATTGATTCTGCTTTGCAACACAGTTATGATTTACAACTTGCAATTAAGCGGATTGAAGAAGCGCAGGCTTATGTAAAACAGGCAAGAGCAAACTATATTCCGGCTGTTGATGTATCTGCAACTGCTACAACAAGCAACCCATCAAACAATAGTTTAAACGGTAAAAGCCTTGAAAGTTTTATCGGCAAAAATCACTTGGAAGATTATACGTTAAGCGCAGCGGTTTCATGGGATGTTTATTCATGGGGAAAGATTCATTATCAAAACGAAGCGGCACTTGCGTTTTATCTTCAAACCTATGAAGGTGCAAGAACGGTACAGACAACATTGATTGCAGATATTGCAACAGGTTACTATAATTTATTAATGCTGGATAAGCAACTGCACATTGCACAACAAAATGTTGCTTTAACTGATACATTGGTTAACATGATGCGGCTTGAAAAAACGGCTGGACAGGTAACAGAGCTTGCCGTTGAACAAATAGAAGTACAGCAACAAACAGCGATGATTTTAATACCGCAGCTTCAACAACAAATTACCATCCAGGAAAATGCAATTAAAATTTTATCAGGTGAACTGCCTGCATCCATTGCAAGAAACGCAAATATAGATTCAGCGTATATCTGGAATAATTTATCAGCAGGTTTTCCTGCAGAATTATTAAGCAGGAGACCTGATGTGCGTGCAAATGAACAGGCAATCATTGCAGCGAATGCAAATGTTAGTGTTGCCAAAGCTTCTATGTATCCATCTTTAAATATAACAGCAACGGGCGGCGTGGATGCTTTTAAGGCAAGCAAATGGTTTAGCGTGCCTGCATCATTTTTTTATACGGGTGCTGCAAGTGTTTTGCAACCGGTGCTTGAACATCGTAATTTAAAAACGCAGTATGAAGTTGCACAGGTAAGACAAGATGAAGCGGTGATTACATTTCGTCAGTCTGTTTTAACTGCAGTTGAGGAAGTAGAGAATGCATTGGTATCATTAGATAAGCTAAAAACGCAACAACAAATTTCAACAGCACAGGTTGATACTTTGCACAAAGCTATTTACAATGCAACATTATTATTCAGAAGCGGGCTGGCAGATTATCTTGAAGTGATAACAGCTCAAAGCAACTCACTAAATGCAGAGTTGCAGTTAGCAGATATTCAACGTCATCGGCTTGCTGCTGTGGTTGACTTATATCGCTCGTTAGGTGGTGGCTGGAAGTGATTGCACAAATTGGTTAGTTACTATTATTGTGATTAAAAGCACGATGCTTGTTAGCCGGTTATTTTGCTTCGCTGTGCAGTAATCCGGCCGGCACAAATAATTTACCTGTTGCAGCATCAAGCAAACCGTTTCTTTCATCTTCAATATTGGTAGCCTGCGTATAAACATCACCGGCAATAGGGCGGTTACGTAACTCCTGTTTAAATTGTTTTATCAATGCAGCTCGGTCGCCTTCATTTCCCGGCCCTCCATAATTTACGAAACCAAAGCCTCCCCATTCACTTACAATCAATGGCACCTGCTTGCGGTAGAAAAAAGGGTCGCCCACAACCAGCGGGTAAGCCGCAACACCAATTAACTCACCGGCTGTAAGTTTATCAAGTGCTTCTTTCCATTTAGAAATTTCAGGTGTATAAATATGTACAGTAAGCAGGTCAGATTTCAGGCGGCCCAAATACGAAACATGTTGCCAGCCATCATTATCAACCACAAGAAACTGCGGCTGCGCTAACACCATGTAATGATAAGTGTCAATAATATATTTCCTTGTTTCTTCACTGGTGGCAATATCCTGTGCACCCCAGTCTTCATTATATAAACTCCAGATGACTACCGAAGGATGTGTGCCGATTATATCAAGCATACGTAGTAATTCTGCACGATGATTTTCACGGCTTATTTTACTTGAACGATGCGGGCTTGGCACTTCAACCCAAAGAAGTAAACCAAGCTTATCAGCAAGATTATAAACACGCGGGTCAACACCTGCAATATGTATGCGCACCAGGTTGCAGCCAAGCTCTTTCATGGCAAGCATGTGCTGTTTTATCTGTTCATAGGTAGAAGTAGCGGGCTGGTACAAAATGCCATCAAGGTACATGGGTTTGTTGTTTATATAAATATAACAGCCACGTGCTTCAATCTTGCGTAAGCCGAAATAAGTTTCTATCTCGGCAGCATACCCGTTACTGTCTGTTAAACGGGCAACCAGGCGGTATAAATGCGGATTATCTGGAGACCATAATACAGCATTTGGAACTTCAATTACCAGCCTCTGTTGCTTTTGCCCTGCTTCTAAATGCAAAGGAAAATCAGAAGCAGCAAGCGGTGTTTTATCTTCCTGTTTATTATCAAACACTTCAAGCCTTACTGTATATAAACCGGGGTCATGAATACGTGTAGTAATATTAAACCGAACCAAATTATCTTCTACAATGGAAACCACACCTACACGGCTTCTCAGGCGGTTTCTTTCAACCTGTTCAAGCCATATACTGCGCACTGCCCCTGAATAAGTGTGGTACCAGATACCTCCTCTCTTATATACGCTGGATTCCTGTTTGCCGCGTGTAAGGTCAGCGTCCATTGTGTCTGCAACACGAACAGTGATACGGTTGTCGGCCTGCAGGTTTTCTTCTTTCAACTCATAAGAAAAAGAAGTGTATTCACCCAGATGCACTTCTTCACCTTCTATTGTTTTTAAAGCAATTCCATTCAGCCAAACCTGTGTTTCATAACCACAGGCGCCAAAGGTTAACTGCAGCATAGAAGGCGCACCATCAGTTGTTACTGCAGGTTTGGGAAAATTACGTTCATACCATACTACAACTTTGCCCTGCCAGGCACTATCTTCTTTAATATCTTTTGCTGTTGCAATATGATGTTCTATTGAACCTGGCCAGTCTGCATGGTCACTATATTCATGATGTAAATACCATTTTTTAAGCAACCCGTTGTCCTGCGCATCAAGCGCAAAACGCCATTCGCCATCAAGCAAAACAAAGCTGTTACGCCTTAAAACCGAACGCGGTAAAGCATTAAGCGCTTCTTCATCTGAAAGCCATTCTTCTTTACTGTTTGATGTGCTGTAATTAGTATAGGATGTTACCGGCATATGGGTTACAAAATAAATGTAAGTAAGCTGATGTTGTATGCTAATTAGACAACGCTCTTTGTAAATAAATATAAATCGGTAGTCTTCTTCCAATAAAATAACATTAACTCTTTGCAGAAGAATACATAACCTTTTGCTGCGTTTATTCTTTCTTCTTGCAGCAATAACAAAGTCGATAAACGCAAAGCATAAGGCACTGCTTAATACCAGCAAAAGATCACTAAGGGATATACTTCGGACATCTTACGTCCATCCTTCGATCATCTTTCTTTTAAAATATATATAATGATATTTGGTTTTCAAGAGAATTAACGAATATAGGGCAGGAAGCAAACCGATGTTATAAGTGTACACTTTTAAACGTAATTAATTACTGAAAAAGTATAATAAAAAATGTTAGTGTAAATTATCTCCTAGTCTCTGTAACTTAATGGAAGGATTGAGTTTGATTATTATTTGCCAGATTATCTCTGCACTTACCAATGCTGCCAAGGCAAACAGCACAGCAGAAAAATTACCTGACACAAAGCTGCCTGTTAAACCTAAAAGATAAATTGAAAACGGCATAATAGTCATTAGACATAAGCCGGTAACGCTCAACCTGATTTTAAAAGGTCGCTTTACATCTGCCATTTTTCTTCTTAAAATAATCAAAGCAAGAAATTCTAAAAATAAACCGGCACCGTACAGAGTAATGTCAATAATTAAAAGGTCGGCAAATGTCCACAATATCATTACACTTACAATAACTGCACATACAATAATGGAAACGTAAGGTGTTTTAAATTTTGAGTGCACACGGTTTAATTTTGCGGGTAGTAATTTATCATCACTCATCACTTTTGGAATGCGCGACACGGATAACAAAATTGCAGAAAATAAGCCTAATGTGCTTGCCATACCGCCCGCCGCAATTAAAGAGCCAAGCCAGTTTCCCCCAATTAAAAGCCCAACTGCCGGAAAACCTTGTTTATTCAACACTGAAAAATTTATTCCGCTTGCCTGGGTTGTCAGAACAGTAATAAAATACACTGTAAAAATCAATATGAACGCTGTTATAGTTGATTTAATGTAAGAACGAATGGGCCGTTCAACTTCTTCAGCATACGTCATTGTATTATCCCAACCGCAAAAGTTCCATATGACAGTAAATAAGGCAAGGCCAAGTGATGAAAAATGGATACCACTTAACGAAGGATGTGGTATTGAAAACAAGATATTATGTGAAGCAAATGCGGTAAGAAAAAGAATAATAAATGGCAGGATTACAAAACCGCCAAGCACCAGCGAAGTTTCACCAACAGGTACAATGCCTAAAATATTTAATGCGGCACCGGCCCATATAATGATTAAGCAAATCGGAGTTTTATACGCTTCAATCCCCGGAAAAAAATAAGAAGTATATTCAACAAATAATACCGGGTAAATAGCAAGATCAACAAAAGTGTATAACCACGTCCACCATCCTTCATAAAACGCAAATCGTAAACCCAATGCCTTTTTTACCCATTGATAGTAGCCGCCTGTTACCGGCATCATGCTATTTAATTCAAGCACTGTAAAAATTGTTGGAATATCCCAAAGAATCGGCGTGATGATTAGCAATAACAAAGCACCGTTGTTACCGGCATAAGTCAATAACGGTTCCAATCCATAAGGTCCTCCGGAAACGGTTAAAAAAATTACAGCAACAAGCTGAACAAGGCGCAACTGTCTTTTGCCAGGAATGGGTGTTGGCATGCATGGTAAATTAATGTAAAGATGACCAATTAATTTTTATAATCAAGGTGCACACCGGCAACAAATACAAATTATACTTAAGTAATAGCCATGAGGAAAAATATTCTTTCACTTCATCAAAGTCAATTCTACGCGTAACATGTTTTTCGGTTTGATGTATCCGTTTTCGATTATAAAACGCTTTCAATTTTAAATATAGAAAGGCAATGGGGTAAAAGCATTACATCAGGAATGAGTAATCCATCATTAGCATTTTTTCATTCAAGCTCATCTTCATATCCAACAAGATGTACTTTAACGGCAGTAGTATTTGCTGTTTTAATTTCAACATTACATTTGCAGCTAATAAAGCTACATGGATTACCGTATTGAAAAAGATACAATGGGTGAGGTGCAGGTGCCAGCTGATGTTTATTGGGGTGCACAAACACAACGCAGTATTGAAAATTTTAAGATTGCGCAGGACATTAATAAAATGCCCAAACTAATTATTTATGCATTTGCTTATTTAAAAAAAGCAGCAGCACTTGCAAATAACGAATTAAATATTTTGCCTGGCGATAAACGCAATGCAATTGCAAAAGTTTGTGATGAGATTTTAGATAAACAATTAGACGAGCAGTTTCCGCTGGTAGTTTGGCAAACAGGCAGCGGTACACAAAGTAATATGAATGTAAATGAAGTAATTGCTTATCGTGCACACGTGTTGCAGGGCGGATTACTTACTGATAAAGAAAAATTTTTACATCCGAATGATGATGTAAATAAATCACAAAGCAGTAATGATACTTTTCCAACAGCTATGCATATAGCAGCCTATAAAATGCTGGTTGAAGTAACTATTCCAGGCCTGGAAAAATTGCGGGATACTTTGAAAGAAAAAAGTAAAGCATTCATGCAGGTTGTAAAAATAGGACGTACACATTTTATGGATGCAACGCCGCTTACTGTTGGTCAGGAATTTAGTGGTTATGCTTCCCAATTGAATCACGGCTTAAAAGCAATTAAAAATTCTTTGCCACATTTAAGTGAATTGGCTTTAGGTGGGACAGCCGTCGGAACCGGCATCAATTCACCAAAAGGTTATGCAGAGTTAGTAGCAAAAAAAATTGCTGAGCTTACAGGCCTGCCTTTCATCACCGCAGAAAATAAATTTGAAAGCCTTGCTGCGCATGATGCTATTGTTGAAGCGCATGGTGCATTAAAAACAGTTGCAGTAAGTTTAATGAAGATTGCAAACGACATTCGAATGCTGTCATCAGGTCCGCGCAGTGGTATTGGTGAGATTTTTATTCCGGATAATGAACCTGGCTCATCTATAATGCCGGGCAAAGTAAACCCAACTCAATGTGAGGCTTTAACTATGATTGCTGCACAGGTTATGGGTAATGATGTGGCAATAAATATTGGTGGCGCAACAGGGCATTTTGAATTAAACGTGTTTAAGCCTATGATGATTTATAATTTTTTACATAGTGCAAGATTAATTGGCGAAGGGTGTGTTTCATTTAATGATAAATGTGCAGTTGGTATAAAACCGATTGAAGCAAATATTAAAAAACATGTTGATAACAGCCTGATGCTTGTGACAGCTCTTAACACAAAAATCGGTTACTATAAATCTGCTGAAATTGCGCAAAAAGCGCATAAGGAAAATACCACTTTAAAAGAAATGGCTGTAAAGCTCGGTTACGTTACGCCTGAACAGTTTGACAAATGGGTAATACCGGCAAATATGGTTGGCGAAATCAATATCAATTAAACAGACAATTTAAATTTTTAAAGAGCGTTATTACATCAAAACAAGCAACCTATTTCAATGCAAAACTGTATAAGATTACTATTGATTATTTGCTGTACAGCATTATTGTTTTCATCATGTCAAAAAGAATATAGTAATGAAACAGGAGCCACACAAATTGCCACAGGTACTTTAAAAGATTCTACAGGAAATTGTTTGCCTGATTCAGTTGCAGGTACTTTCTATGATGGCATAACACCGGGTGGCGATACAGCTTTTGTTGAGATACAGGTTAATGTTGCCAAAACAGGTTCATATAGTATTGCAACAGATTTGCAGAATGGATTTGAGTTTGCTGACTCCGGATTTTTTACAACTACAGGTTTAAACATTATAAGGCTTAAACCTATTGGTACACCTATCCTTCCAAACAGTACATTGTTTACAATAAGCTTTGACAGTTCTTTCTGCACATTTAACGTTAATGTGCAGGATAGTACCGGTACCGGTATTCATAGCGGTGGTACCGGTATAGATACTATCCCCAACGGAGACCCTGATGCAGGCGGTGCCTGGCAGTTTACATCAGGCGGGTTTTTGTATCACAGTAATTCAATTGCAGGTCTGGTAAAAGACACAGCCGGCGGTCATTTATTAGTAATCGGTACGCCTGATAATAGCAATGATAACGATACAGCTTTTGGATTAATTATTAGTATTCCAAACGCCACACCTGCGCCTGGCATTTACGTTACAACAAGTGTTACTAATCCTGTTATACTTTACGTGGATGATAATACAAACGGAGTTACATTATTTGAAGCCGACTTTACAACTACTTCAGCATCAGTAACTGTTACTATTACTTCTTATAATGCAACTACAAAACTGTTAAAAGGTACTTTTAGTGGTACAGCTGTTGATGAAAATAAAACAGTACATACTATTACAAGTGGTTCGTTTTCGGTCACTTTGCAATAAGCAACAGCAATATAGTTATATAGTTAGATTAAAAAAATTCTTCCATTTCTTTCAGATGATTAATAACATAAGTTGGCTTAACATCTGTTTCAATATGCAGGTAATTTACAAATACCGTATCTAAACCTGCATTCATCGCACCTTTAATATCAGCATCAATATTATCACCAATCATTATACTTTCCTGCAAAGATGCTCCGCTTATGTTTAATGCAAATTCAAATATTTCTTTGTTTGGTTTTAAGCTGTTGGCTTTTTCAGATGTAATAACTTCTTTAAAATATTTTGTAAGATTACTGTTTGATAACTTGCTCAACTGCACATTATCAAACCCGTTTGTTATTAAATGCAACGCATATTTTTTTGAGATAAGGTATTCAAGAATCTCTCTTGTATATGGAAACACATTTCTGCGGTTCGGCAGCTCATCTAAAAATTCAGCAGCCATTTTTTTTGATAACTCTTCATCTGCAATTTTAAAATCGAGTAGTGTAAGCCAAAAACGTTTCCATCGTAATTCTTCCTGTTTAATTGCCCCGCTTGTATATTTTTTCCATAACGCATGATTATGCAAAGAATATTGCCTGGCAAATAAATCAAAATCATCTAAGCTTTTTTCTTTAAGCCTGTTAATAATATATAGTTGCTGTAATGTTTCCCTCGCATTTGCTTCAAAATCCCAAAGCGTATGGTCAAGATCAAAAAATAAATGTTTGTATTTTAATTTGATGTGTGGCAATTAATAATTTTATTTTTGATTGAAAAGGCAAATTTGCTAACAAAATTTTAATCAATTTGAAACATCTTTAAGGTTAGGCATGAACGTAGTTATAACCGGTGCGTCAAAAGGCCTGGGAAAGGCTATTGCAGAAAAGTATGCTGAAGCCGGCCATCATCTTATCTTATGCGCAAGAAATAAAGATGCATTGTTAGATACCAAAAAACATCTTCTGCAAAAGAATTCAAATTGCCAGGTAGAAGTGATGGCAACAGATATTAGCGTAAAAGAAAATGTAACCGGGTTCGGAAAATATTGTTTGATGTTTGGCACACCGGATATTCTTATAAACAATACAGGTAGTTTTTTGCCTGGCAGTATTCATGAAGAAGCAGATGGCACGCTTGAAAAAATGATGGATATAAATCTGTACAGCGCTTATCATCTTACAAGATTATTATTACCAAAAATGATGGAAGCAAGCAGCGGACATATATTTAATATGTGTTCAGTTGCATCGGTTAAAGCTTATACTAACGGCGGCAGCTATAGTTTAAGTAAATGGGCATTGCTCGGCCTAACCAAAAATCTACGTGAAGAAATGAAACCGTTCAATATTAAAGTAACAGCGTTAATTCCTGGTGCAGTTTATACAAATAGCTGGAGTGGCACAGATATTAAACCTGAACGTATTATGCAGCCGGAAGATATTGCAACCATGGTGTATGCTGCTTCCATGCTGTCTCCGCAGGCTTGTGTGGAGGAAATTTTATTCAGGCCGCAACTTGGAGATTTATAATTTTAATCAAAAATTTTATTAAAAATCAATTGCTTATAAAGCTCTGATAAAAAATAACTGCTAAAACAATTGTTTATTCTAACATAAAGCCACATCTTTGCGCTCCAAAAATTATGTCTGGGATGGCGGACATTAATCAAAAAATTAAATAATGAGCAAATTACATTTCACAACCAAACATGCAAACGAGGCTACCGTGCAACATAACTGGTATGTTGTTGACGGCACCAATCAAACCGTTGGGCGCATGTGTTCAAGAATTGCTGCTGTTTTGCGTGGCAAAAATAAAGTTTACTATACACCGCATGTAGATTGCGGAGATTATGTAATAGTAACCAATGCTGATAAAGTAAAATTTACCGGTAACAAAATGGAAGAAAAGCTTTACCAGAACTTCAGCGGTTACCCCGGTGGTTTAAAAGAAGAAGCTGCAAAGGATTTGCTTAAGCGCAGGCCTGAAGCAGTTGTTGAACGTGCCATAAAAGGTATGCTGCCCAAAAACCGTCTTGGCAGAAAGATGTTTAAAAAATTATTTGTATATGCCGGCGCAAAACATCCGCATACTGCACAACAAGCCAAACAACTTACATTTTAAATTATAATTCTTTAAATAAATGGAAAAACAAAAAAATGCAGTTGGCCGCCGTAAAGAAGCAGTAACACGCGTCTTTATAAATAAAGGCAATGGTAAGATAACTGTTAATGATAAAGATTATAAAACCTATTTCGCTTTAGAATACTTACAAAATCAGGTTGAATCGCCACTAAAAACGATTGAATCACTTGATAAGTTTGATATAGTAATTAATGCAACAGGTGGAGGTGTTAAAGGACAGGCCGAAGCAGCCAAGCTTGGTATTGCACGTGTGCTGCTTGAAATAAATCCTGATTATCGCCCGGTACTAAAAGCAGCAGGTTTATTAAAGCGTGATCCGCGTGGCGTTGAGCGTAAAAAATTTGGTCACAAAAAAGCCCGCCGCAGCTACCAGTTTTCTAAACGTTAATCATTCAAATCATTTAATAATACTACATGGAACAAAGCACTTCATTACAACAGCAATTACTTGAGGCAGGTGTGCATTTCGGTCACTTGCGTAAGAAGTGGAATCCTAAAATGTTGCCTTACATTTTCGCAGAAAAAAAAGGCATTCATATTATTGATCTTAATAAAACTGTTGATGCCCTGCAAGAGGCTTCAGGTGCATTAAAACAAATTGCAAAGAGCGGAAAAAAGATAATGTTTGTTGCCACAAAAAAGCAGGCTAAAGAAATTGTTACAGAATGTGCAAAGCGTGTAAACATGCCGTTTGCAACTGAACGTTGGCTTGGCGGTATGCTTACAAATTTCAATACTGTTCGCAAAAGCGTTAAAAAAATGCAGAGCATTGAAAAAATGCTTGCTGACGGAAGTGCTGAAAGCCTTACAAAAAAAGAACGTTTAACCTTAAGCCGCGACAGGGAAAAAATGGATAAGGTGCTTGGTGGTATTGCACAACTTGGCCGTTTACCGGCTGCTTTATTTTTGGTTGACATTGGCCATGAACATATTGCTTTAGCTGAAGCAAAACGTCTTGGTATAACAACGTTTGGGATGGTTGATACTAACAGTGACCCTAACAAAGTTGACTATGCTATTCCGGCTAATGATGACGCTACAAAATCAATTGCTATAATAACCAACTACGTCACAGCCATTATTGCAGATGGTTTAGCTGAAAGACAGGCTGCGAAAGATGACGAAACAACTCTGCCAACTGAAGAAGCAGATAACGAAGCTGAAAAGAAAGCTGCACGTTTACAGGCAGAAGCTGAATCTGAAGGTGGTCGCAGACGTGGAAGCGGAGGCGGTAATAACAATAGCGCTGGACAAAGTGATGGCAGTAAAGTGCGTGGTGGCGTTACGAAAAGACGTGTACCGAGCCGCAGACCTGCAGGTGGAGGTGGCGGACCTCGATAATCATCAACAACATAAGTTATTAACCGGAGGCTGCAATAACAATTGCAGCCTTTTATAAATATAAAAAGAGAAGTATGGAAACAGTAACAATATCAGCAGCTGAAATTAATAAGCTGCGCCAGGCAACAGGTGCCGGCATGATGGATTGCCGTAAAGCATTGACAGAAACAAATGGTGATTTTGAAGCAGCCATTGACTGGTTGCGCAAACAGGGTCAAAAGGTTGCCGCAAAACGCAGCGATCGTGAAGCAAAGGAAGGCGTTATTCTTGCTAAAACAACTGAAGACCATAAAGCAGGAATTATTGTTTGTGTTAGTTGCGAAACAGATTTCGTTTCAAAGAACGCAGACTTCGTTGCTTTTGCGCAAAGTATTGCTGACGCTGCTATAAAGAATAATGTAAAGAGCATAGATGAATTAAACACAGCAGAAATTAACGGCTCTAAAGTTTCTGATTTAGTGAACGATAAGCTGGCTTCAATCGGAGAAAAAATTGGTATTACGAAGTTTGAAAGAATTGATGCACCGTATGTTGCTTCTTATATTCATGGTGCAAATAGGATGGGTGTTTTGGTTGGATTGAATAAAGATGCAGCTGAAGCAGGTAAAGATGTTGCCATGCAGATTGCAGCAATGAACCCTGTTGCGGTTGATGCGGATTCAGTACCGGCAGAAACAATAGAACGTGAAAGAAATATTGCCATCGACCAAATGAAGCAAGACCCTAAAATGGCCGGCAAAACAGATGACATGTTAGGTAAGATTGCACAGGGAAAATTGAATGCATTCTTTAAAGAACAAACTTTACTGGCGCAAGCGTATGTAAAAGACGGCAGCAAAACCGTTGCAGATTATTTAAAAAGCGTTGACAGTGGATTAAAAGTTGTTGAATTTAAAAGAGTAGCTTTAGGATAGTTGATATTCTTCAGTTAATTCAGAATAAGATTATTTGAATTTATGGCACAATCTTAAGTGATTGTAATTTTGAATTGTTATTTATAACCACGAAAACAATTTCTGCAACCACGGAAATAAAATTTGTACCTACAGAAATGATTCCCGTATCCACGGAAATGCAATCTGCATCTACAGAAATGATTCCCGCACCCACGGAAATGAAATCTGCATCCACAGAAATGATTTCCGTACTCACGGAAATTAAATCTGCATCTACAGAAATGATTCCCATATCCACGGAAATGAAATCTGCACCCACAGAAATGATTTCCGCACCCACGGAAACAATTTCTTCACCCAACGGAAATAAAAAAAGAAATACAGAATATAGTTGCTAGGCGAGATTTTGCAGTGCTATATCCAAGACCTGTTGCATATTTTTTGCATAATAAAAATGCATTCCTTTTATAAAGCTGCCATCAATATCTTTTACATCTTTCTCATTAAGCGAGCACATTAAAATTTCTTTTAAACCGGCACGCTTGGCAGCCAATACCTTTTCTTTAATACCGCCAACAGGCAGCACTTGCCCACGCAAAGTAATTTCACCGGTCATTGCTAAATAAGGCTTTATTTTTTTACCTGTAAATGCAGAAGCTAAGGAGCTTAGCATGGTAACGCCGGCACTTGGCCCATCTTTCGGCACAGCACCTTCAGGTACATGTATATGAATATTTTTTTTGTTGAATACAGCCGCATCAATACCATATTTTTTTGCATTAGCCTGTAGATAGCTTAGAGCTGTTGAAGCGCTTTCTTTCATCACATTACCAAGATTTCCGGTAAGTTTTAATTCACCCTTGCCTTCACTTAAAATAGTTTCAATAAAAAGAATATCGCCACCAACATAAGTCCATGCAAGCCCAACAGCAACACCGGGAATGTTTGCGGTTTTATAAATTTCATTGCTGTACTTATTAGTACCTAAAATCTTTTCAACATCCTGTAAAGAAATAGTGGGCGGAATTTTACCACGCACAGAAAACTCTTTTGCTTTATTGCGCATAATTGCTGCAAGCTGCCTGTCCAGTTCACGCACACCACTTTCACGTGTAAAATTTTCAACTACTTTCTGTAAAACCGTATCACTTATTTTAAGTTTTGTTTTACCTAAACCATGCGCTTCTTTTTGTTTGGGAACAAGATGCCGTTGCGCAATCTGGATTTTCTCTTCAACAGCATAACCGCTTAAATCAATAATCTCCAAACGGTCGCGCAAAGCAGGCTGTATATTCTGAATATTATTTGCAGTGGCGATGAAAAGTACTTTGCTTAAATCATATTCCAGCTCAAGATAATTATCATAAAAAGTATGGTTCTGTTCAGGATCTAGTACTTCAAGCAAGGCTGAAGAAGGATCGCCCCGAAAATCAGTTCCTACTTTGTCTATTTCATCCAACACCATTAATGGGTTAGATGTTTTAATTTTTCTGATGTTTTGAACAATGCGTCCCGGCATTGCTCCAATATATGTTTTACGATGGCCGCGAATTTCGCTTTCATCATGCAGCCCACCCAAACTCACACGCACATATTTTCTGCCAATGGCATGTGCGATACTTCTGCCAAGCGAAGTTTTACCAATGCCGGGTGCACCTGTAAAACAAAGTATCGGGCTTTTCATATCACCTTTTAATTTCAACACCGCTATGTATTCCAATATGCGTTCTTTAATTTTTTTCATGCCATAATGGTCAGCATCTAAAATTTTAGAAGCACGTTTTAAATCATAATTATCATTCGTGTATTCATTCCAGGGCAAGTCAAGCAATAAATCAAGATGATTATAAATAACAGAATAATCAGGTGTTGAAGGATGCATTCTTTCAAGCTTTGCAATGCTGGTGCGGAACATATCTTTAGCAGCCTGCGACCATTTTTTTGCCTCTCCTTTTTTCTTCATCTCGGTTATCTCACGATCATTATCACTACCTAATTCATCTTTAATACTTTTTAATTGCTGTTGCAAAAAATATTCACGCTGCTGCTTATCTATTTCAGTGCGGGTTTTGGTAGTTACTTTATTTTTTAATTCAGCAAACTGCAACTCCTTCTGTAATAGTTCAATTAATTTTTCAGAACGTAACTTTAAATCATCAATTTCCAATAACCCTTGTTTACCTGTAACATCACTGTTTAAATTACTGCTTACAAAATTTACAAGAAACGAGGGGCTTTCAATATTTTTTAAAATAATTGCTGCTTCAGCAGGCATGTTCGGTGATATCTGTATTATCTGCGCGGCAAGATCTTTTATAGAAGCTGCGTGTGCATCAAACTGATCACCTGCAGGTAATTCATCTTCATTTAATACAATAATATTAGCAATATAATATGGGTCGGATTGAATCATGCCACTAACTCGAAACCGTTTTTTACCCTGAATAATAATAGTTGTTCCGCCATCCGGCATTTTTATAAGCTTTGCAATTTTGGCCACGGTTCCAATGGCGCACATGTCTTCAAGCGCAGGATCTTCAACTGTAGAATCTTTTTGTGAAACAACACCGATGAGCTTATCTTTTTTATAAGCTTCATTTACAGCTTTAATACTTTTATCTCTTCCAACAGTTATTGGCAAAACAACTCCTGGAAAAAGAACTGTATTCCTTAAAGGCAATAACGGCAACGTATCGGGAACAACTAAATTTTTATCCTGTTCATCATTTTCATTAAGCGGTATAATGGGTAAAAATTCCGCGTCTTCATCTGAAAGCATAAATTTCTGCATCTTGTTAAATCCTTTTCAAAGTCAGTTTGTCATTAAATAATATAAAACCAAAAGGTTAAAGGCGAAGGTAGAAAGTTCAATTAAAATGCCAGAGCGGAAAAAGGTAAAGTTTTAATCCAAATTGTCTTGTTTTATAACCCTTCATAAATGATTGCTGCACCCTGGCCAACGCCAACGCACATGGCAGCTATACCATACTTTAAATTATTTCTCTTCATTTCATGCAGCAATGTTGCAGAAATTCTTGAACCACTGCAGCCAAGCGGATGACCGATAGCAATAGATCCGCCATTTACATTTACTTTATTTATATCAAGTTCAAGTTCGTTAATGCATGCTAATGATTGTGAAGCAAAAGCTTCATTTAGTTCGATTAAGTCCAAATCATTCACGTTTAAGCCTGCACGCAGCAATGCTTTTTGCGTAGCAGGCACCGGGCCTATGCCCATAATTGATGGGTCAACACCGGCAACAGCCATGCTTTTTATTTTTGCCAGCGGTTGTAAATTAAAAGTCTTTACAGCTTCTTCGCTTGCCAGCAACAAAGCAGCAGCACCATCATTAATACCTGAAGAATTGCCTGCTGTTACTGTTCCATCTTTTACAAAAGCTGGTTTTAATGCTGCTAATTTTTCAAACGAAGTTTGCCGTGGATGCTCATCCTGCGAGAACCATGTTATCAACCTGTCATGAACCATTTCAATAGCTACAATTTCATCTTCCCACTTATTCTCATTCAATGCAGTAAAATATTTTTCTTGCGATTTAAATGCAAACTCATCCTGTTGTCCGCGTGTTATATTAAAGCGCTTTGCCACATTCTCTGCGGTTTCACCCATTGAAAAAGGATAATGCATTTCAGCTAATACTTTATTTGTAAAACGCCAGCCGATTGTTGAGTCAAAAACTTCCGGTTTCCGGTTAAACGCGCTATCACTTTTAGCCATTATAAACGGTGCTCTTGTCATGCTTTCAACACCGCCGGCTATATACAACATTCCTTCACCACACATAATGGCACGTGCTGCATCCATAATTGATTGAAGCCCGCTTGCACATAAACGGTTAACTGTACAACCCGCAACAGTAACCGGTAAGCCGGCAATTAAGGCTGCCATGCGGGCAACATTGCGGTTATCTTCACCTGCCTGGTTTGCATCACCGGTAATCACATCTTCAATTGCGTTAACATCTACAGGATTGCGGTTTAATAACGCAGTAATAACATGCGCCAGTAAATCATCCGGACGAATTGAGCTTAATCTTCCGCCATATTTTCCAACAGGTGTTCTTACAGCATCTATTATATAGCAATCATTCATTAATTAAACAGGCATGGCCGTTAATTTGATTAAATCTTATCAAACAAAAACAAAACTATATGCATGAGTAAGATTAATCAATATAAATTTATAGAAGAATTTAAACAAGATTTTGTTTGATGTATTTATAACTTTCTGTGATGCTTACAAAAGGATCGCCGGGTGTTTTATCCTGTTCAACAAAGAAATATTTCATGCCTGCTTTATCAGCATATTTAAAAATCTTTTTGAAATCTATTGAACCATTACCTACTTCTGTAAAAGAATGATCACCATTTTTATCCATATCTTTTATATGCCATAAAGGAAAGCGGCCCGGATGGTTATTATAAAGCTCAATGGGGTCTTCTCCTGCTTTTGTTAACCAATACAAATCAGTTTCAAACTTTACTAAATCTTTATCAGTTTGTGTTATCAATATTTTATACGGGATTTGATCATCGGTTTTTATAAACTCAAAATCATGATTATGATAACATAATTGTAAGCCTGCTTTCTTACAAGTTTCGCCTGCTTTATTCAGATCTGCTGCAATCTTTTTATAATGTTCAATGTTGCCACGTTCCTTTTCTGAAAGCCATGCACAAACCATATACTTACATCCAACAGCAGCAGCGTCATCAACGGCTTTGTTCCAATCATGCAAAATTGTTCCAATTACATCTTTGCCATTTTCCTGGTCTTCACCAAGCCGGTAATGTGCACTCGGCATTATTAGATTGTTTTGCTTTAATAATGCTTTAAATGCTTTTGCATCCATACCATAAAACTTTTCTGTACCGGTATAAGTTGCGCCTTCAACAGAGTTATAACCAATAGCTGCAACCTTTGCCAATGCAGCGGCCGCATCAGCCTGCATAGCATCTCTTACCGTATATAATTGTAATCCGATATAACGATGATTGAAATTAAAATCAGGCTTTATTAGTGCAGCAACGGCTGCCAGTGAAGTTTTTTGAATGAATGATCTTCTTGTTATCATATAGTAAGCTTTTATTAAAAGCTAAGATAAACGTTCTGTGATGAAAGATATCAAATGCCAACTTTTTTCACATCTGATAAAAGAGAACAACTAAAATCTAATTTTCAGAAAGTTTTATAACAAGGTAGTTTAGCAATACAAATTTGCTGCTTAGGAAAGTAAATTTTCACAGCAGCAAGTGTTGATTTCCACGGCAGCAAATATAATTTTCACAGCAGCAAATTATAACAGCACAGTCTTAATTATCCTTCAAATATTACAACCATAATCATAATGCAAACTCATGTATATTAAGATGAAACCTGTGACTCTTTTATTATTTCAATACACTTTTCAATAAGCGCAGACAATTTTTTAAAGCTAACCGGCTTTGCTAAATATTCATCCATGCCGCTATCTAAACACTCTTCTTTATCACCTTGCATGGCATTAGCCGTAATAGCAGCAATTACAGGTTGTGGCCCCTGACGTTTACGCAACATTCGTGTTACTTCCCTTCCATCAATTTCCGGCATTTGCACATCCATTAAAATAAGGTCGTAAGTTTTTGTTTCAGTTATCTGCAACACTTCTCTTCCGTTTTGTGCAAGGTCAGGATAATAACCAAGCTTATTCAGTATCCTGATCTCAACGTCCTGGTTGGTACTATCGTCTTCAGCAAGCAAAATTTTCAATGGAAAGAATTCTGCAGCCTCTGTTGTTTGTTGTTGCGTATTATGTTTTGTTTCTGTTGCAATTGTTTTGTTTGATTGTTTAAGCTGGTTTAAAATATTTGCATGTAAAACCTGGTGCCGTACTGGTTTTGTTAAGATAGAAGTAAACAAGCCAGGATATTTTTTATGTGATTCATCACCTAAAGAACTCAATAAGATAATCGGAATATCAGGATATAATTCACGAATTTTTTTTGACATCTCAATACCATCCATTTCAGGCATGTGCATATCAGAAATAATCAAATCAAAAACTGAATCTTCAGATAATAAAAACAATGCCTCTTTGCCGGAACTTGCCAAATAAGGTGTTTGCTGCCATTGTTCCAACTGGCTTTTGATGATAGTTAAATTAGTCGCATTATCATCAACCACTAATATTTTCTTTTTAATAAAGCCATTAAGATTATTGTGCACATAAGTGCGTGTTGATTGTTCGCTTACCTGTGTTTTTATAGTAAACAAAAATGTTGTTCCTTTTCCAGATTCACTTTCTACTTTAATTCTGCCGCCCATCATCTTTACCAGCTTTTCACAAATTACAAGTCCTAAGCCGGTACCACCATATTTGCGTGTGGTAGATGAATCAACCTGCGAAAACGCTTTGAACAATCTTTCCATTTTATCAGCCGGAATGCCAATACCGGTGTCTTTTACGGCAAAGGATAATTCAACTGAACCATCGTTAAACGTTTTAACCAGTTGAACATTTATAAAAATTTCTCCGTGGTGTGTAAACTTGGTGGCATTACCAACAAGATTCATCAATATTTGTCTCAAACGCAGACTGTCTCCAACTATCTGGGATGGTGCTTTTGCATCAACCTGGTAAACCAAGTCTAAACCGGTTTGCGCAGCCTTTGCAGAAAATACGTCTAACACTTCTTCAATGCAGCTGCGCAAATCAAAGTCAGCCATCTCCAGTTCAAGATTACCTGATTCTATTTTTGAGAAATCAAGTATATCATTAATTGTTTTTAAAAGGCTTTCACCGCAATTGCGTATGGTTTCAGTAAAGCTGCGTTGTTCCGTATCTAATTCAGTCAGCTCAAGCAAATCAGCCATGCCAATAACGCCATTCATGGGTGTACGTATTTCATGGCTCATCGTAGCAAGAAAAACACTCTTTGCTTTATTTGCCTGCTCTGCTTCTGCACGCGCTTTTTCCGCATCAAGCCTTGCTTTATGTTCTTCTTCATTAGAAATTTCCAACTCTAATGTTCGCTTTTCTACTTCTTTTTCCAGTACTTTCTTTTGCGCTTTAATTGTATTGATACGATATTTATAAAACCCAATTATGCTGCCGGCAATAATTAATATAACAATAAGTTTAAACCACCATGTTAACCAGAATGGAGGCGTTACAATTAACTGAACACTTATAGTGTTGGAAGACCATTGACCTTCATTATTTAAACCTTTTACTTTAAATGTGTATTCACCGGGATCAAGATTGGTATAAGTAGCAGTACGCCTGTTGCCGGCTTCTATCCATTTTTTATCAAAGCCTTCAAGCTTATAGGCGTATTTTTTTTTCTGATCGCTTGTATAATTAAGCGAGGCAAATTCAAATTCAATTTCAGAACTGCTGTAGGGAAGTTTTATTGATCTGGTTTCAGTAATACTTTCTTTAAGTGGTGATTTATCTTTATTGTTTTTTGCAACCGGTACTTCTGTATTAAAAATTTCAAAGCCGGTAAGTAACAACGGTGGTTCAAAAGGTGATTGTTTTATGCTTGCAGGATTAAATACATTAAAGCCATTATTACCACCAAAATACATGAGCCCGGAGCGATCTTTACAATAAGCCATTTCTTTGAATTCATTGCCTTGCAAGCCATCTACCGCATCAAAATTTTTGAATGCTTTTGTTGTGGTATTAAATTTAGAAATGCCATGGCTGCTGCTTACCCACAGGTTCCTGTTATTGTCTTCAAGAATGCCAAATATATTATCAGAAGGCAAGCCGTCTGCCGTTGAATAATTTATAAATTTTCCGTTTTTTTTATTAAGGCAAGACAAGCCATGCATTGTACCTATCCATAAATTTTTGTTTTCGTCTTCATATATACAACCCACATTATTGCCCGCAATGCTATTGGTATTATCGCTATGCAGATAATTGGTAAACGTGTGTTTTTGTTTATTGAATAAATTTAAACCACCACCATCTGTGCCAACCCATAAATTTCCTTCATCATCATCAAACAAAGAATGAATTTTATCACTGCTTACACTGGCCGGGTTAGAAGCATCATATTGATAATGCGTAAAAGAATTGGTTGCGGGGTTAAATAAATTCAATCCGCCACCATACGTGCCAATCCAAATATTTTTTTCTTTATCTTCTGTAATAACCCATGCATTGTTACTGCTTAAACTTGAAGGGTCTGAAGGATTATTTTTAAAGTGCCTGAATGTGTTTTTTGTCTTATTAAATTCGGTAACACCATCTCCCCATGTTCCCATCCATAAATTGCCTTCACTATCTTCATTCACATTTAAAACATAATTGCCACAAATGCTGTTATTGTTATTTAGTTCATGTATGTAATGTGTAAAGCTTCCTGTTTTAGCATCAAATAAATTTAACCCACCGCCATCCGTTCCAATCCATAAATTCTGTTTTGAATCCTGGTAAATGCAAAGCACAAGATTACTGCTTAAACTATTGGGTAAAGAATTGTGTTTATAATGCGCAAACTTGTTGTCAGCATTTAAAAAATCTATGCCGCCGGTAAAACCACCCAGCCACATATCACCTTTTGTATCCCGACAAATTGCATATAAGGAATTACTGCTTATACTGCCATTATCAAGATCATCATGTTTGTAACTGGTAAAAGTTTTTTCTGAAGAATTGTAAATACTTAAACCGCCATTTTCTGTTCCTATCCATATGTTACCTGTTTCATCTTCTCCGAGCGTATATATTTCATTCGCAGCCAGTCCATTAGGGTTTTGTGAATCGGATTTAAACTGAATGAACCCTCCCGTAGTTTTATCGAAAAGATTTAAACCGCCGCCATTTGTACCAATCCATAAGCGATGTTTGCTATCTTCAAAAATATCATACACGTTATTATAGCTAAGCGAGGTATTATCATTATTGTTATGCAGAAAGCGTGTAAAACTTTTTGCGGCTTTATTAAAAAGATTCAGACCTCCGTTGGTTGTTCCTATCCATAAATTGTGTTCACTATCCTGTTTTATAACCCTTATAAAATCGTCGCTTAAACTTGCAGGATTTTTTTTATCGTACCTGTAATGAGTAAATGTATTTGTTTTCTTGATCAACACATTTATACCGGCATCTTCCGTACCACACCAAATATTACCATCATTATCTTCTGCTACTGTATTTACATAATCACTTGAAATGCCGGCAGCATTTTTAGCATCATGTTTATAAGAAGTGAACTGATCTTTTTCTGCATTGTATTTGCATAATCCATTTCCCCAGGTTGCAATCCATATCTCGCCGGTACTGCTTTCAAAAACTGCTGATATAAAGTTACCGCTAATACTGTTTTTATTATTCGGGTCATTCTTATATACGGTAAATTTATAGCCATCATATTTGTTCAGGCCTTCGCGTGTACCAAACCACATAAAGCCTTTACTATCCTGCATCATACAAAGCACATTGCTTTGCGAAAGGCCATTGTTTGTACTAAAATGCTCAAACTCAAGTTGTTGTTTTTGAGAGAAGCTTAATGCAGGGAAAATCAGCAATAAGAAAAAACAATAATGGATTTTCATAAACTGTATTTGGATTTATTTAAAGAGACTGAAGCCAAATCTATTTCACTTTAATTTGTCTCGCCCATTTTTCAATCATTCTTGTAAGCTCTTCAATTTTAAAGGGCTTGCTCATATAATCATCCATTCCGGCATTTAAACATTTCTGTCTGTCGCCTTCAATTGCATTTGCCGTCATAGCAATTATTACCGGTTGTGTACTTAAGCAAAGGCGTATCATGCGTGTTGCTTCCAGGCCATCCTTAACCGGCATTTGCACATCCATAAAAATTATATCATATTGTCCTTCGCTTACCATTTCAAGTGCCTCCTCACCGTTTTGTGCCAGTGCAGCATCATAGCCTAATTTCTTCAATACTTTCAATGCAACATCCTGGTTGGTTTTATTATCTTCAGCAACAAGAATATTTAACGGAAATTGTTTGCCAACATCTGAAAGTACTTTTAGCTTGCTGCTTTGACTTTCTTCTGTTACATCAACTGCAGTTAATTCCCTCGCAAGATTCTTATACAACAAATGATGTTTTACCGGTTTGGTAAGTACCGATTTAAATAATCCTGGATGATTTTTATATTGTTCCTCAAAAGTTGTGTTCAATAATATGATAGCAATTTTTGGATTGATTTTTTTGATTGATTCCGCCAGCGAGATACCATTCATACGCGGCATTTCCATATCTGTTATTAAGAGGTCAAAATGATTATCCCTGTTTACAATATCAATTGCTTCTTTAGCAGATGAAGCTATTACAGGCGATAAATTCCATTGCTCTAACTGCTGTTTTAAAATATTCTGGCTTGTATGGTTATCATCAACCAACAGTATATTTTTATTCTTTATTGCGTTATTAAATTTTGAAAGTGCACGATGTGGCTGCAGGCTTGTTCTTGCACGTTTTTTAAATTTAATCACAGTGCCTGATGATGAACCTTCTTTACTTTCAACTTCTAACCTGCCACCCATTAATGCTATTAACTTTTTAGCAATTATCAGCGAAAGTGCATTGCCTTCATTTGTTGTATTAATATCATTAATATCTTTTGACAGCAATTCAATTTCATTAGCAGGCATGCCTGCTCCGGTATCCCTTACTTCAAATGCAAGGTCAATCTGGTTGCCTTCCAGCAGCCGTAACATCTGCACAGAAATAAATATTTCTCCGCTCATTATAAAACGCAAAGCATTCTCAACAAGGTTCATCAATATTTGTCTTAAGCGCACTTCATTGCCTACCAGCATTTCAGGTACTCCGTTATCCATTAAATAAATCAGTTCAACATCATTTTGTGCAGCCTTGCCCGCAAATGATTCCAGTACATCTTCAACAGTGTTGCGCAGGTTATAATCCTTATCTTCAAGCTGTATTCTTGCGGCGCCGCTTTCTGTAAAACTTATGACATCTGTAACCAACATATCATTAATGCTGGTCATTAATTTTTCGCTGCTTTTAATAATTGTTTCTATATATTCTCTTTGTTCATTATTAAGTTCTGTTTCAGAAAGCAGGGAAGCCATACCAATAACACCATTCATTGGCGTGCGTATTTCGTGGCTCAATTTTGCTAATAAAAAGCCTTTTGAGCGGTTTGAAACTTCCACGTCTTCTTTTGCTTTTTGCTCATTTTGTTTTGAATAGTCAAGCAATTCTTTACATTCCACAAACCGTTGTTGTAAAATGTTATTTTCATGTGCAAATTTCTTTGCCCTCACCTTGTTAACAACAAATGCAACAACTGCGCATACAATTATAACAGCAATGCTGAAAAGCCAGGCTTGCCATGTAATTATAATAAAGGTGCCATTCAGGATGTTCATAGAATAAATTTTTAGTTTGATAATAAGGATTCAAGTGTTAAAGATTCGCTCATTGCAGTTTCGCTATGGCTATTTAATTTAAGATGTGGTTCAGTTTCAGAATTCTTTTTGTCTTCAATAATTAATACTTCAGCTGTTGACAGTTTTTTATATAGCAGTATGTCTTTCAAAAAAGGGTTCCATTCAAAAACAAGTTCATAAATGGGCCGCCATAAAATAACCCAGCTAAAAACGTCAAGACAGTTTTTTAAGCCGTTATATATTCCGGCAACATGTTCAGGCATAAATAATGGCAGCAACGTTTGTGAAGCAATAACAATACTGCTGCTAATTGCAAGTAATATAAAATTGCGCCGTTTAAATTTATTAAACTCCTCGCTGCGTATAACTTTTTTATTAGCGAAATGCCGTTTAACAGCATGCATTAAGGGTTCAGCGTATTGCCTGTTTACCGCACCCAGGCAATTCAATTTATAGAATATAGCAGAATACCTCTTGGCTGAATTAACAGCATTTAAAATGTATAATTCAAATTTTTGATTGATTTGCTTTTTATAAATGGGTGATGGATCGTGTGTATTAAAATAGCTTTGAACGGTCTTAAGATCAACCGTGATATATATATTGATTTTATCAGTAAGCGATTGGCTCATGATGCGGATATTGATTTTGAAAACAAGCTAACGTAAACTGAAGAAGGCGCAATATTACACTAAGAAGCTTAGTTATTTTGACCTTACAGAGGACGTTGGATTATTTTCTGCAACAAATATACAATAAATTTGCTGCTGTTACTTAACGCCTGGGTTGACGAAATATTATTTTGCAATTCTATGTGGCAAATACTTTTTATAATTGTTGCATATACATCTTTGCAGGGTTATGCAGCAAAACCAAACGCAACCTGCACCACTGTCTTTGGTAATTACAGCTTTCACAATAGTGTATATTGTATGGGGTTCTACCTATTTTTTTATTCAGGCTTCGGAAAAGGGCTTCCCGCCTTTCCTGTTAGGCTTTTTGCGCTTTTCAGCTTCGGGAATAATACTGCTTGCCTGGTGTGCTTTTAAAAAGAAGCAATTGTTTTTAAAGAAGCAACTTCTTCAATCATTCATAACAGGTAATTTATTATTATTTATTGCCAATGGTTCAATTATCTGGACAGAGCAATTTTTACCAAGCTCATTTGTTGCAGTGCTTGTATCTGCTGCTCCGCTGTGGTTTGTATTATTGGATAGCAGAAATCGCAAAGCAAACTTCAGTAATAAAAAAATTATCATTGGTATAATAACTGGTTTTGCAGGCGTAGTGCTTTTGTTTGTACAAAAACTTACTGCATCAATTAATGTTACAAACAATACAATTCAGGTTGTAAGTCTTATAGTAATTGTGATAGGAAACATCTGCTGGTCTGCCGGTTCGTTGTATTCAAAGTATCATTCTGATGAAGGTGATGTTATGGTTGGTGCTGCATGGCAAATGCTGGCTGCTGCACTATCATATTTTGTTGTTATACCATTCAGCGGCGAGTTAAAACATTTCAACTGGCAACAGGTGCCTGTTAATGCATGGCTGTCTGTGTTATACCTTGTTACCATGGGTTCGCTGGCAGGTTACAGTGCTTATATATGGCTGCTTAAAGTAAGGCCTGCCACACAGGTAAGCACCAATGCTTATGTAAACCCCGTTGTTGCCGTTTTACTGGGTATTTTTTTTGGTGGTGAACTAATAAGCCATGTACAACTGCTTGCTTTAGCCATAATATTATCAAGCGTATTTATTATTAATGCTGATAAGTACAAGCGCAAACAAACAGTTGAATAGCAGTAAACAAAAAGCCACTAATGTTTTACTATAGTGGCTTTGCCGCATACAGGCGGCACAGATATTTCTATGAAGTTAGCCCGCTTAGGCAATACTAACCGAAGGCTTCCATGATGAATCTGTAGATTGCATGAATACCTCCTTTTCTTTGTTGAAGCATAAAATTACTGAACAAAATGAAAACGTACAACACTTTACAGCATTTTATTAATCATTAACAACAAAAAAATATTTAATTATTACCTCCGCCATTGCTGTTATCACTCATACGCTTTTGCATTCTTGCCATCATTGCATCTTCATGGCTGTGTATTGACTGTACCTGCTCATCAGATAAACCCGCTGCTTTATAACGGCCTTCTACTTCAGTTCGGAGGCTTTGCATTTTTGTTTGCTTATCCTGCATGCTTGCAGATTGATCCATAAAAATATTACGCATTTGCGGCATGTATTGCGTGCGTATGGCCATTACAGAATCTGTTTGCGGTTCAGATAATTTTACAGAATCTTTTAAATACTCTTTAAAAGATTCCTGCATTTTGCTGCCGTTTTGCGCAAGCAGTTTTGTATTGTTTAGTGATATAACAACTACAAAAAACAAAATAACTTTCTTCATAATTTTAATTTTGTTCATCCTGAGCAAATTACATGCTTGTAATTGTTAAGAAAAGTTAGTATTAAACGTCATTAATTCAGCTACGTTAAGTAGCAGTTGCATCTTTAAGTAAAGAAATTATAAATGGCTTATTACAGCGTAATTTTTCCTGTATAAACACTGTCACTTGCATCCTTTTCATCGTTGCTTAAAAAGCCCATCCAGGTTTCAACAACATTCCCTTTAAATGCAGCCGTATTTAACACAGCCTCACAATCTTTACGTAAGCCCGCATGCAGTGTAAATATTGCTTGCTTCAACGTTGCAGAATAAGCAACAAGTATTATAGTATCAGATGATGATGCAATACCGGTATCACTGTTATCTGTAAAACTGAAATAAATATTACCACCCTCCATCGGTACTGCTGCGGCATGCGCAGCTGCCGGAAGTTTGCCTTTTGAAACCATCACCAACGGGTATGATAGTTTTATATCAGGGTATTCACCAATCAGTGCCTGGCTCATTAAAGCGCTGGTTGCCCTGTTGTAGCCATTACCTGTATTGCCATACGCAGGAAAGCTTTTATTTAAAAAGCCCGTGCCGGTAAACGCTGTTGTGAAACGGCTGCATACTTTAATCTTTTCAAGTTGTGCTATTCTTAGAGCAGTATGCTTATACCTTACAGTGGAAGAGCTGGTACGCATTATGTTTTGCCCGTTGCGGGTGTAGCCGGTAACAGGGCCAACAGTACCTGTAAAAGAGCCTAAAATACCCTGGTTGGTTTGTGCCATAGAATTACAATTGGATTATTGAATAACTTATAATACGCACAGACGTACGTGTTATTGTATAACTACAAAAAATAATTGTTACTTCTACATAAGTTGTTCGATGCAATGAATAGAACAAGTATCGAACAACTATCGAACAAGTATCGAATAAATAGCGAAGAAATAACGGATGTTTTAAACTTAAAAAACTTATAGTTCATAATAATATTACTATATAAACTTTATAGAATTAAACTTATTCTGCATAATAAAATTCAGAATAAAATATTTGTGAAAAAAATTCGCGAAGCATATTATTAAAACAATTTTCAGGTCTTTTACATTCTGTTTAAAATAAACTGTAATTAAAAATGAAAATTAGTTTCCTCTTGCTCTTACTAGTTTATCCGGGCATGTATGTATGTGCTCAGGATGATGTATCTACAGCTAAGTGGATGTTGCATCCTGTAATTGTTGATGGAAGAAGTAATGAGTGGGGTTCATTGAATTTTTATGATGACCAGACCCAGCTAAACTTTGGTATTGCAAACGATAGTAACACTATTTATTTATGCTTTCAAACAACTACAGATCCTTCTCAAAGTAAGCTCACACGTGCAGGCATGAAGGTTACACTTATTACAAAAGGAAAAGATAAGCGTGAAGCCACTATACTCTTTCCCTTACCACAAAATAAACAAGTTGTGTCTGCAGTAATACCACAGGATGATAGCAGTGCAGCTGTACATGGCGTGTTTAATAAAGAAACATTCAGGCAAAACTATATCGCACATCATTCAACCATGCATGTAAGTGGATTTGCCACTGTTAGTGGTGAAGTATCAACAAAAGATTCTCTTATACAGGCGGCTGTTAACTGGGACAGTGCCTCAAACTTTATTTGCGAAATTGCTATTGCAAAAAAAGAATTTTTTGGTAAGAACTATATTGCAAAAGAAGCGATGGAAAGTATAACATTAGGTGTTGAAGTAAATGCGTTGCCAAAGTCTGAATCTCCAGGCGAAGGCAGGAATCCTGTTTATAAAACCGGAGGTACACATGGGGGAGAAATAAAAGGTGAAGGCAGGCCGGATGGTATGAGAACAAATGGAAATGGTTTTAATGGTGGTGGTAAATACCAGCATCCGGTAACAGACCCAATGACTAATGAGAATAAGATTTCTTTAAGCAAAAAATCATCTTTTAAACAAAAGTTTGTTTTAAGTAGTGGCAGTAATTAGTGAATGCATCAAAGAAGGTTTTTCATACAGTGATTTTAAGATGAAAGGATATTGTAAAGCAGTATAAAATTTTATTTAATTATTACAATAAAGCTGCAATCGTTTTAATCGTTTACTATAAACTAATATTTAAAAATGCGTTTACAATTAAAGTTCTGAAAAAACCTCAGGCATATTTATTGACCACTAAATAAAAATGTAACTATGAAAAAGATACTATCAACGACGTTTTGTGCAGCTATTTATTGCACAGCATTGTTTGCAACAGTAAACAATGTAAATCCATCGTTTAGAGCAAGTAATCCAGTGTCTATAAAAGATACTACCCCGGTTAGAAGTTCGGGCTTTAGAGATCCAATGTCTATTGACAGTATTCATAAGTCTTCATCAAATGGAGGAAATCAGAACATTATTACACCGCAAGTAAACGGTACAAACAGTCCTTTAAATAATAGTACCGCTACGCCATTGAATTCAACAAATACTAATCCACCGGTAAATAATACTGTGCCATTAAATAGCCCCTCACCTGTTAATGGTTTAAACGGAACAACACCACCATTAAACGGAACTATCGTAACACCGCCAACAAATGGTTTAAGCACAACACCTCCTGTCAAATAAAATCGCGGGTAGTGGGCCTATTGATATTTTATTATGTTACAATAATCCGGTTATGAACAGGTTTTGCTCATTTCTCTGTTACGAACTTTAATTAAAGTATGTAACATTAAAATTTTATACATCCAATAATCATCTTTAAAATAAAAGCAAGAATGCTTCTGTAAAAATTTAAAAGATATTGTTACAAATTCAACAAGATAAGTTGTTTGCCACCTGCGTCATGCTTGCAAACAGCAAACTTATTCAGCTACTTGTGCAATAAATAGATAAACAACTACTCTCCTCTACTCAATAGTTTCTATTGATAACTCATTATTAAAAGAAATAAGAAAATTTAATTTTCGGGAAAAAAGGAACGCCGGCTGTGTAACTTACTTCATCAACTGAAGCAGGCTCATTCCTCAACCTTGATTCGTAATCAACCTGTGATTCATACCAAACGGTATTAAACAGGTTTTCAATTGATAAGCCAATCTCGTAATGCTTCTTTGTGTAATTTAAAGTAAGGTCTGTAAGAAAATAACCTTTTGCTGTTAAACTATAATCGCTGTTAGCTGGCCTGTTATGCAAATAACGATAACTTATACCGCCGTTCAATCCATCCTTAAACCTGAAATATAACCCTGCCGTGCTTGTGAATGTAGGTGCCGTTTCAAGATAATTCTCACCCTTAGGTGCATCTAAAGCACGCGGGTGTGCAAAGTTTAAATTCACATCACCAAACAGCCATTTGGTAACCTGGTAACGCGTAGAAAAGTCTATTCCTTTTCTTGCTGTTGCACCGCCTGGGCTTACACTTTCATCGCCATAATCAGAACCATAGGTAAACTCCTGCTTCAAGTAAATATACCATAACGCTGCATTAATGTATAAACGTGGTACAGGCTTCCAGTTAATACCTAAATCTGCACCATAAGCGGCAGGTAAAATCTGGTAGCCTTCGTTACCAATTACCACACGCGCATCATTGGAATGAAAGCCCCTGCCGGTTTTTACATACAGCTGCACATGATTGTTCAGCGTATATTGAATATTTATTTTGGGGTTAACACTTGTTGTACCCTGGCTGGTTTTAAGCCCATCGTAAAACTTAGCAGCACTGTCGGAAGCAGGCGCCATATTCAGATAATAAAAGTTGAAATAATCGAACCTTAAACCAACATTAAAAAGCCACCTGCCTGTTTCAAGTGTTTCATCAATGTATGCATTTACATTGGCTTCTTTTACTCTGCCCAACTGCAGAAAATTAAGAATAGTATCACCGCCCTTCGAATGCGCAAGCCAGCTTGGATGCGTATGATCATACCGGACACCCACTCCGGCAACTGAATTCAATACCGCATTTTTAAATATAGTCTGATGTGAGAGCTTGCTGTTATAACCATACATATCTCTTATTTCATGCTGGTTAAATTCATCACCGTTAATGGGGTCAACAAAAAAGAAAGTAAAGTTTGTAAAAAGCTGGAAGTAAGTATGCAAGTAATACGCCTGGTTCTCCCAGGTAAAATTATTACCAAGCGATGTTGTGAATTTAATATTAGCAATGGTTTTATTGGTAGCACCTCTTTGACCACTGTCTATTACACCAAAGCGATCAGAAATATAACCTTCTGCTACAGCACGGTTTGGTATCTCGCCGGATGCACGCCACTTGGATGTAAACGCAGAAAGCGTTGCTGTCATCTTAGTGTTCTTTCCTATTGGGGTATTAAATTTTCCAAAGAGATTATAGCGCTGAAAATGCTGGCCATAATCAAAAGGGCCGTTTGTATATAAAGCCTCACCTGCAATGTAAGCGCTCTGTCCCCGGTCTTTTGCTTTCTTGCTTAACAGGTTCAACATGGCAACAGCTCTTTCAGAATTAAAGCGGCCGTATTCTACTTTTACCAAGTTATTTTCAAGCACGTTGATAGTATTGTAGTTAACATAACCTGCGGTACAAAAATCTCCCCTGTTTGCATAATAAGGTCCTTTACCAAAATCATAGCTACCCACTGTTTCAGGTATTAAATAATGCAGGTCTGCCCAACCCTGTCCGTGTGCCTGCGATACAAGATTCACCGGCATGTCATCAAGAAAAATAGCTACATCGGTACCATGATCCGCATCAAAGCCACGCAGAAAAATTTGTTCTGCCTTGCCGCCACCCACCTGTTGCGCAATAAATAATCCAGGTACAAGACGCAGTAAATCCTGGGCAGAGCGTGCAGGCCGCATATTTAAGTCCAACCTGCTTAATGCACGTGATGTTGAGATTGAATTTACTTTGGTTGATATGATAACATCTTTAAGATCCATTGACCCTCTTTCAAGTGCTATGGAATTATTAACAGATGCAACAGGTATTACCTGTGTTGCATAACCGATAAAAGAGATTATTAAAGAATCCTTTTTGTTTGTATTTTTTAAAATAAAATTTCCGTTTCTATCAGTAAGTGTTTGCTCTTTATTGCTATTGATACTTATAAGTGCAGACTCCATTGGTTCACGTGTGTTCTTATCAATTACTCTGCCTTTGATTGTTTGCTGCGCTGTAGCTGCTATTGTTAACAGCATTATTATTAAAAAAGTAGTAGTTTTTTGGATAGTCATGAGTATAGATTTTCTAAATAAATAATTTGATATGTTTAAGGTATTTTATAATTCAACATGCAGCTTTACTCATAACTTCTTAAGATGAGTAGATGAATTGCTTTGTTAGAACTATATAAAAGACTTTTTGGAAAGTATGCGATGCAGTAAGTGCATTACAAGATTAATGAACTGATTTAAACTAAAGATTTGATTATAAAGTGAGCCAGATAAGAATTACGCTCATGCGTTAGCGCAAAACAAGCATTAATTTATAGCGATGCTCAACCTGAACTCACTTTAAATCACTTCTTTAATAAATATTAAAGTGCTTATATTTTTGGCGGAGGTATATACTTAGCTATAAAAACAGAGGGAGTTTTAAGTAACGAGAGGACCGAAAAGTTTGTAATTAGTTTAGGTAAAAAATATTCATAATTATACTCAGCAGTTACAATATGTAAAGAGGTTGCTTCTTCTGATTTTACTGAATTCTGATCTTTATTATTAGTGTCTGAACTTGTTGCAGCCAATTCTTTTTCTAAATGATTGTTTCCATATTTAGCGTGAACGGTTGCAACGTGATATGCTTCCGCAAAGCAATGTTCTATACCATCTTTCATGATAGGTATCAATGGTTTTAAAATAACCGTTGAGTACAATAAAAGAAGATAATATGCTAAAGCGAATTTCATTTTATGTTAAGCTGCATTGTTTTATCATACAAAAAAAACTCTTTGCACCGTCCAGTATAAAGCTATTGATGCAATTGCAATTGATAAAGGAAAAACGACTCTTTTTTTAAAGTTTTTCATTTTATGAAAAGGCAAAATAATTAAACCAAACACTGCAAAAATTACAGTCATCTGCCCTAATTCCACGCCCACATTAAAACTAAATATAGATAAGAAAAATTTATTTGGCGGCAAGCCTATTTCATTCAATGCACTTGCGAAACCCATTCCATGTATCAGCCCAAACATAAACACAATCAAAATGCGCCATGGGCTAAGTTTTTCTATCATCATATTCTCCAGCGCAACAAATAAAATTGACAAAGCGATTATCGGCTCTACTACTGCGCTTGGTGCAACAATTAAATTTTTCATAGACAGCGCCAAAGTGATTGAATGCGCTACTGTAAATGCCGTTGCCTGCCACAGAATGGTGCTTACTTTATCGCTTAATAAACAAAGACCTGTTACAAATAAAATATGATCAAATCCTTCAGGCAGAATATGCATGTACCCAAGTTTAAGATAGTACCAGAATACATTGCCTGCCGGTGCTTTTTCTAATGCATAATTTATTGTATGCGCATATAAGTGCAACCCAAAAAATAAAAAACAAAGAACTAATAACGATGTACGCTGTAATGCAGTTTTTAGTTTCACAAATGACCCGTTTAATTAAGACTGGTCAAATTTTTTTCTGCTTCTATTTTTAATTCGGGATCTATATATGGGTTTTGTAATGATGTTTCTGCAATAGTATTTTTAGCAAGTTGTGTATTGCCTGATTTAAAATAGATTAACGCTGCCCTGCTTAATAAAATCGGGTTTTTTGAATGTGTGCGTAAAGCAACATTTATGTATGGAACCGCTTTAGCATAATCACCTTTATTGTAATAACACCATGCAACCGTTTCGTTTACGTCAATGTTATTCGGGCGGCGATTATATTCTGTCATTGCATGTTCCAAAGCTTTATCATAGTCTTTAATCTTAAGATAATCATACGCCAGTTCCCTGTCAGCATAATGACCTAAATTTTGATTTGCCATTGCAGCTTGAGAATTTGCAGTTAATTCATCAATTACTTCTTTTGAAAGTGCATCTGCTTTTGACTGTTGACCAGATTGCAGGTAAGCATCAACCAACTCTTCTTTTATTGTATTATCATCAACAACCGAATCTGCTTTTTGATAAAGACTGATTGCCTTACTGTAATCTTTTGAAGCCATTGCAATTTGGGCAAGGCCGGCTAAAGCATAAGCATAATCGGGCCGCATGGATAATGACATTTGATACAATGTATCTGCTTTATTATAGTTGCCGGTTTTCTGATATAGATTAGCTAATTGATATCTTGTCCATTCAGTATGCTCATCTCCCGGGCCACCGGCTTCAACAGCCATTTGCATAGCTTTTATTGAACCTGGATAATCACCAAAAATTTCTCTTAAATAAGATACACGGGAATAAGATGTAAGATCCGGCCGCACTGCAACCATCCGGTCAGCATAAGAAACTGCTGTATCATAATTACCCATCTCCACATTGCCATCTACCAATAAACCATACACATAAGCATTGTAAGGATTTACCTGTTGTGCTTTATGTGCCACTACTAGCCCATCTGCAAAATGATGCTGTGACATATATATAAGCGACTTAAAAACAAGCCCATTAAAATTTAATGAATCAAGATTCAGAACATCATCTATATATTTCATAGCAGCTATATCATAATATGCATAGTTGCCTGTTACTCTTGCTTCCTGTATATATAATGCTGCAAGCCTTAATTGTGATTTCGAATCTGTAGGATTATCTTTTATTAATGCGAGTAATGAATCTGAAGTATGCTTAACCTGCTTCCATTCAGCAGAATTTGCCAATGCACCTTTTCTCTCTAACAAAACATATTGCCTGTGCTCATCCTGCTGCTTTTTATAATTATATTTAATAATGATCCCGACAATGGCAAGGCAAAAAATGACAATGCTGAGCAGGTATATATTTTTCTTTTTCATTACAAGCGTTAATTAAAGGGATAAAAAAAACATTACACGATAAAAGTACCGTGTAATGTTTATATAAATTAAATTAAATTACTGTTTAACAACTTTCTTGGTATCTACTTTATCACCGTTGTTATAAGCGATAATAGTATACACACCTCTTGGTAAAGCATTAATATTTATCTGGCCTAAAGAGCCATTTATTCTTTGAGATATAACTCTTCTGCCTGTTGCATCAAAGACATTTATCTGCAAATTCTGCATTGTAGAATTTACATTAATGAACGAAGATGCAGGATTAGGACTAATTGTTATAACCGTTGAACCAAACTTAACGTACCTGATTGCTGAAGTAATTGATTTACCATCATGATCAAACTCTTTTATACGATAGAAGTTTGTGTTTGTTAATGATGGGTTTTGATCAACAAACTGGTATTCAGAAATTTTATCGTAAGCCTTAACTTGGCCAATAGCTTTAAAGTTATTAGCATCAGTACTTGCTTCAACTACATAATGATCTGTGTTAATTTGATTAGCAACCTTCCATTGCAATACTGAAGTTTTCTCAGCAGCGTTTGCTGTGAAGCTGCTGAATGTTACACCTAACACGCCCTGATAAGCTGCACCTGTAAATCCTCTCCATGGTGTCTGCACGTATGGAAAACAAGCTTTATATGCTGTATCATTTTGTGAAACACCTGCTGTAAATGTATACACGTTTAAAAAATCATTTGTTGCAGGTGTTGGGCTTGAACCTACAGTATAATCATCATACCATAAACCAATAGCGGCAAGCGCTACACCACTTACTGCCTGCAATTCAATTCTTGTAACATCATCTTCCAGCCTTCTTCCGTTAGGAAACCCATCCATATTTGGAATGAACTGCATAGTATCGCTTCCATTAAAACGAGAATCAGTTAATCCTAACACGGCAGCTTGTACAATACCTTCATTACTGAAATCTTTGCTGGTTCTTGCTGTAACAGGAACAGCCATATTCAACCTTAACCTATCTTCCAGTGTTGGTAAAAAATTATTGATAAAAGGTTTACCTACAGCAAGTGGTTTACCATCAGGTTTGCCTGTTGCTAATTGATATGGGGGAAGATTTGGAACCCCTGTTAAGAAAATGGGTAATAAATCAACTGCGCGTGGGCTGTGATTATTTGGTAATAAAAGGTCGCCAAAATTTGCATCGTCTAATGCAGTACCTGCAACGGCAGGTGTTCCTTTTAACGAATAAAGGCCTGCACTATCATTTTGAAAACTAAATGCACCTAATGATTTTGTTTGAATACGCAATTGTTTAAGGCCCGGAACAGCGCCACCAAACTGGCTGTCATCCATGTATAAAGCCAACTCAGGATTTTCAAAGTAACTGGCAAACTGTACATCGTTATTAGGATGGGCTGCATTCCACTTGTCTTTATAGCCAACTGGTATAATAGCTTCATTATCAAGTGGCATACCTAAGCGTGAAACCTGTATCCATGGTCCTGAACCGGTTTCTGATGCTGAAGCAGAATCAAATGTTGTAATATGTTGCCTGCTTGCAGAAGCATATACACCGATTACAAAACTTGGATCCAGAATGCTTGTTGCCTGCTTGGTTGTTTTTCCGTCTTTCTGTAAACTTGAAACAGGAGCTTCAATAACTATTGAATGACAGTTATAATGATATAAACCGTCACGGCCTTTAATACGGAAATTACCTACGTCAAAAATACCACCTAGATCAACATAGAACGGATCATCAGCAGGGCCGCAAAAAATCTTTTCTCCTGAAGATGCTGTGCTAACATCGGCTGCAATCAGGGCATCATAACTTGTACCTAAGCCTACAGCGCTATCAATTGATCTTGGTCCGATGTTGTTTGGCGGAACTTTACCATTTGTAACGATTGTTGTAAAAGTTTTGCCCCCATCTGTACTTTTTTCACATTGATAAACATCTTTTAAGTTTTGCTTACCTAACCTGATATTAAAAAACGTAGTTGGGTCTTCGCTTGTTTGCGTAAAAGTAAAACGGTAAACTATATCATCTCCCTTGGTCATAGGATCGTTATCAACGTGAATTTCATAACGTATCCCTTCACCGAAATTGTAATAGTTAGGGCCGCCTTGCGGTAATTCAAAAGGAATATAATCCGCAATTAAAACCACATTGTTTGTGTCACATGGACTGCGGAATGCATACACATCAGTATTGTCCGCAAGCGGATCACTGGTAATTAACGGCGCCTCACGGTGTGAGGAAGCATAAGAGGTATAATGGCTTGTAATCAAGCAAAGTATTATACCAGTAAAAAGATTTATAAATTTCTTCATGATAATAATTTTTATAAGTTAAAACCTTGCTTGTATAGTGTAATCAAATCCTCTCCATGGCGTTTGCTCATAAGGGAAAGTGGTTCTAAGCGTTGTATCATTATGTGTTGGGCCGGATGTGAATAAAAGCACATTGTTTAATTGTTTTGTTACCGGGGTTGATGATGTGTCTAAGCTATAATCATCATACCATAAACCAATAGCAGCAAGTGCAACACCGCTTACAGCCTGTAATTCAATAGTTGTAACATCATCTTCCAATCTTCTTCCGTTTGGAAAACCATCCATATTTGGTATGAATTCTAATTTTGTACCATGGGATATCAAGGTTGAATCCGTAAGACCTGTTACTGCAGCTGCTAGAAGACCCTCGCTGCTAAACTGAGGACTGTTTCTTGGTGTTACAGGTACCGCCATATTCAATCGAAGCATATCACCCAATGTTGGTAAAAAATTATTTACAAATGGCTTACCTGCTGCAAGAGGATTACCTTTTGGCTTACCTGTTGCTAACTGGTACGGTGCAAGATTTGGAACACCCGTATAAAATATAGGAAGCAAATCAACAGCACGCGGGCTATGGTCATTTGGTAATAAAATAGTACCAAAGTTTTTATCATCCAAAGCTGTACCTGCAACTGCGGCTGAACCTTTTAAAGGAAACAAACCTTGTTTACCATTACGAAAATCGTATGATCCTAAAGATTTTGTTTGAATGCGCAATGCAGATAAAGATGGTACTGCGCCACCAAATTGGCTTGCATCCATGTATAACGCCAGTTCAGGATTTTCAAGATAAGCGCCAAAGTTAGCAGCATCATTTGCCGGGTTAGCAGCATTCCATTTATCTTTGTAACCAACCGGGGTTATTACTTCGTTATCCAGCGGCATTCCAAGACGGGAAACCTGAACCCATTTACCGGTATAACCATATTTCCCTGTAGTGCTGTCTATTGTTTTTATTTGTTCACGGCTGGCACTTGCCCAAACACCAATTACGAAATTTGGATCTAGGATACTTGTAGCAGCAGATGTAGTGAGACCATCTTTTTGTAACATGCTAATCGGAACCTGTATAGCAATCGTATGTACATTGTATCTTGCTAATCCATCCTTTGTCGGATTGGTTTTATTGCCCATTGGCCTAAAATTGCCTACATCAAAAGCACCGGCAAGATCAACAAAGAAAGGATCATCTCTTGGGCCGCAGAAAACCTTTTCACCAGTAGCAGTAGTGGCTATAGAACTATTCACAAGCGCATCGTAAGTTGTGTTTAACCCAACAGCGCTGTCAATTGATCTTGGACCAATATTGTTTGGCGGCACTACACCATTAGTTACAATAGCAACAAATGTTTTTCCGCCATCAATGCTTCTTTCGCAGGTATAAGTTGTTTTTATATTCTGCTTGCCCAGCCTGATGTTGAAAAACGTAGTGCTATCCTGGTTTACACGGGTAAACGTAAACCTGTACGTAATGTCGTCACCCGTAGTAGTAGTTTTGTTCTTAATGTGAATTTCATAGCGGATATTTTCACCAAAACTGTAGTAATTAGGTCCGCCTTCGGGGAGTTCAAAAGGAATGTAATCAGCAATGAGGTTGATTTTGCTTGTGTCGTTTGGGTCCCGAAACGCATAAACATCAGTATTATCCGCAAGCGGATCATTAGAAATTAAGGGCGCTTCCCTATGTGATGATGCTTTTGAATTGTGGGCAAGTGCTGTAAACAACACTAACAGGAGCATCAACCTTCTGCCTCGATAAAGTAAAAATTTCATACGCATGTGCATGATTTTTTTTGATTGTGAATAAATAAATTGTATGTATTAAAAAATGTTGCAGATTTTTTCGGGTTTAAATCAAGCTACGTTAACAAGACGCAAGTTGGATGTTTAGTTTCATATTTTTCTAAAAAAACTTATGTAATTTATAACTTGTCAGAATAACTATAAATGAATTTTATTTTAAAATCAAAAATATAGGGCAACAAATTATAGCCATTTTAATCAAAACTATAAACTTAATAAGCTTATAATGTTTATTAGTTCTTTAAGGATAATTTTATATCACATGAATTATTTATTTTATATTTTTTGATTATCATATAAAATGAATTTGCCTGAAGGCTTAACGAGATTTAAATTCTAATAGATGTTGAAGAGATGTTTGATAAAATTTAAGTAAGCATGATGATTCAACAATTTCGAGTTATTAATCAATTATCCGCATCTTTAATTGCCGGTCTTGTATTGTTTGGGTCACGATGTTCATAGTTAATTTCAAAATTGCTTAAATCAGGTCTATACTGCCTGTAGCGGTTTAATTCATAATTATAAATAATTTGTCCAAGCTGGTACATAAAAGGATTACCAACAGTTTCATAATCATATTTGTCATCGTTTAAAATCGCATCACTGTTTACATAAACGGTTGCGGCAAGCATGAATTCAATTTTGTTTTTAAAATCTGCCACATAAGAAATATCTGTATCAAAGCCGTAAGCCCAACCTACTTTATTAAATACTCTTACATAAGCAGGCATTTTATGCGTATTGTTTTGAAAATAAAACTTTACATAACTATCATAATATTGAGCCGTATCGTATTTAGGATAATTTGTTTCAGAAGGATATTGTGAGAGATATTGATGGAGAAAATCGTAATCATCTTTTGTCAGGTTAAAGCGTTGACGTGATTTAACTGATGATGGAAATAATATTGATTGAAGTATCTTTTGATAATTTTCCAGTGGAACATAATTGGCTTTCGTAAAATCTATCGGTTCATTTATTAAGCTGTCGTTATTATTATAATGCGCTTTACCAATTTTTATAATGTGCGCAAAATAAAATGAATCAGGATTGAATTGCATGGGTTGGTTATAAACAAGCTTTCCGCTGCTATCAATAAAACGAACTGGGTTAGTATGCCGGTTTTCATCTTCATTAAAACTCATAAACTGCCTTGTAATGCGGATGTTTTTATATCCTTTGTTATGCAGGTTTTCATTTATGGTTTGCGGCCCAATAAACTCATACATCCTGTTATAAGCATCATTATCACTTATTAAAAAAGCCTTCTTTATAAAATTGGCAATAGATGGTAAATAGTTTTCTGCGCTGCTGTCGTACAATTCTTTTTTTTGATGGTGATAAGCGCTGTCGAATTGCATTGATGTAAACTTATTTACACCTTTAATATATTGCTCATTCAATTTTTCAAGTGACAATGCTGCCAGTGGCAGTTTAACTGTTGATGCTGGGTTGAAGTACAACAGTGAATCAACATTGAAATAATAATTCTTAAAAGAAGGCTTGTTGTATTTATCCCGATTGACCTGCGTATAAATTATTTGAAGCCTGTAATAATTTGGATTATCTAAAACTTTTTGAAAGATGGTGTCTTTGTTAGTTGATAAAATGTTTTGCAATAACGCATCTGTTTTTGGTTGCGTATATACAAGATGAGCAAATGATAAAAAAAATAAGCTTAATAGTATGCGCATATTGTCGGTTATATTTATACAATGGCACCTTCAATATAATCAAGGTTTTTGTGATAGGTTTCATCTATAAAATAAAATGCAGTTAACGTAACAAGCATTACAACAATGCCCGAAACAATACCGCTCTTTATTAAATTCCAGCTCCAGGTTTTCTGAAAAAGATCAAGAAACATCATATTAATTAAAGGCAAAGCGCCACGCACCATATTTGGTATTGTGGTAGCAGCGGTTGCTCTTAAATTGGTACCAAATTGTTCTGCGCCCATCGTTACAAACAAAGCCCAAAAGCCGGTTGAGAAACCAAGCGCACCGCAAATAAAATACATGAACGTGTTATTATTATTGATACTGCTGAAATATAAAACCATGCTTGTGATAGTAAAAACATAAAACAGCAACAGCGCTTTTTTACGGCTTTGAAAATACTGGCTTACAAAACCGATAAGCAAGCCACCGATAGAAACGCCAACATAAGAAAACATAATAGAACGGCCTGAATCAAGTGTTGTAGTGCCATACATTGCTTTGCCAAAACGGTCACTTTGGTTTATAAGAATACCCACACAAAACCATGTTGGTAATCCAATTAAAATTGAAACAAGATATTTTTTAAATCGTTTGCCATTATTAAACAGCATAAAGAAATTTCCTTTTGAAACATTTGTTTGCTGCACTGTTTTAAACATGCCTGATTCAGCAACTTTAATGCGAAGGAACAATAACAATATACCTAACACGCCGCCAATCTTATAACATAAACGCCAGTCGTGCGTTAACTGGAATGTAAAGTAAGCAGCCACTGCACCTGCCAAACCAATGCCTGCTACCATTGAAGTACCAATACCTCTTTTTTCTTTAGGAAGTAATTCGCTTACTAATGTTATGCCTGCACCAAGTTCTCCTGCTAACCCTAAACCTGCAACAAACCTGGCTGCCGCATAATGATTGACTGTAGTAATATATGCCGTTATAAAATTGGCAATAGAATACAATATAATTGAGCCAAACAAAACAGAAAGCCTGCCTTTTTTATCACCAAGCACACCCCAGATAATCCCACCAATAAGCAAGCCTGCCATTTGCCAGTTAATAACTTTTGTACTGTCCGCAAGCATGGTAGCATCAATTGAGCCAATGGCAAGCATGCTTGGCTTTTTTACTATGGTGAATAAAAGCAGGTCGTATATATCAACAAAATAACCTAATGCTGCCACTAATACAGCAAGGCTAAAAACAGATTGTTGCCTGTTATCCGTCATACAATATTTCGTGGTTTGGTTTTGTCTTTGGCAAAAAAGAATTTATAAATGATCGGAACTGTAGTAACAACCACAATCAATATTACAATTATTTCAAGATGTTTTTTAAGGTCAACATTAAAATTATTCAATACCCATTTATATAAAAAATGACCGGCAAATAACATAGTAAAAACCCAGGCAACACAGCCGATGATATTAAAGTATATAAACTTCTTTTTATCCATATTTACTACGCCGGCAACTATTGGCGCAAAGGTTCTGATGAGGGGCACAAAGCGTGCAGCCACAATTGCCCATCCGCCATATTGCTTATAGAAATCGGTAGCACGTATAAGATATTTTTTTTTGAAGAAAAATGTGTCTTTGCGTTCATATAAAAACGGTCCGCTTTTTTTTCCAAACCAGTAGCCAGCAAAGTTTCCAAGCACGCCGGCCAGTGAAATTATTATCCATAAAAAAATCAAATCTATAAACTCATTTGTAAAAGGTATTACGCTTGATGCTAAATCACGGCTGTAAATACCAGCAATAAATAACAAGCTGTCACCTGGTAAAAAAAAGCCTGCAAACAAACCAGTTTCGGCAAATATGATAAACAGCAATAACCATAAACCTCCAAACTCAATATAAAATTGAGGGTTGAAAATGTCATGCCATTGAAAATTATCAAGCAGGTGTATCATTTTTCAAATTTAATTAATTCAAAGCTTTTTCCCATTTGCTTACAGCACCGGTTGCCATTGCATTGCCTAATACATTGGTTGATGCACGAAACATATCACAAAAGTGGTCAATTGGTAAAATCAATGCAACGCCTTCTACGGGCAACTTAAACATTGCACAGGTTGCAGTAACCACAACAAGTGCAGCTCTCGGTACACCGGCTACACCTTTACTCGTAAGCATTAATACAAGCAACATTGTAAGTTGTGTGCCATAATCAAGATGAATATGATAAGCCTGGGCTATCGCTACGCTGGCAAAAGTCATGTACATCATGCTGCCGTCGAGATTAAACGAATAACCTAATGGCAACACAAATGATACAATCTTTTCATCGCAGCCAAATCTCTTTAATTCTTCTGTCAGCTTGGGAAATACTGCTTCGCTGCTCGTGGTGCTGAATGCAATTATTAAAGGCTGAATGATGTGCTTTAAAAGATTAGGCAGGCGTTTATTTAAAACGATGAATCCAACTATCAACAACAAAATCCATAACAATAGAATACCAATAACGAAGTACAAAAAATAATGCGCATAGAATAAAAAAATCTTCGGCCCTTCTGTTGCCATTACACCTGCAATTGCACCGAATACTCCAAGCGGTGCAACCATCATTACATAACCAACCATCTTTAAAACAACATGTGCAACTGCATCAAAGGCTTTAATAATTATTGCGCCTTTTTCACCAATTGCAGCAGTCGCGATACCAAACAATATTGAGAAGATAACGATTTGTAAAATTTGATTCTGAGCCATCGCATCTATTACACTTATAGGAAATACATGTTCCACAAAATTCTGTAAACTGAATTGCTGTGTTTTGCCAATAAGATCTTTTACTCCGCCTGCATCAGCATTACTTAAATTAATTGCAGCACCGGGTTGAAAAATATTCACCAGCAACATGCCCAGCAGCAAACTCATTAGCGAAGCAGAAATAAACCAAAGCATTGCTTTGCCACCTACCCTGCCAACCTTTTTTATATTGCCCAATTTTGCAATACCAACAACCAGCGTAGAAAACACCAGCGGCGCAATAATCATCTGCACCAGTCTTAAAAAAATAGTAGAAAGCAGTTTTATGCTTGATGAAAAACTGTTGCGTGTGTTAACCGGATAATTTGAATAAACGATGTACCCAACAACAGCACCAAGTATCATTGCAATAAAAATATAGAGCGTAAGATTATTGCGTTTCCTCATCAATGAAAATTGATTTGCAATATAAGGTTAAACAAATCAATCAATAAGCACATGAATCATTAATAAAAGATTTGACTGCTGAAAAAAATAAATCGTTATTTTTCCGCATAATAAAAACCTTATGAGTCTATTCCGCACAAAATCACTTGATGTATTATTAGCACAGGCAGCAGATTCTGAGAAGAGTTTAAAGCGTACGCTTGGTGTTGGCAGCCTTGTTGCCTTAGGCATAGGCGCTATAATTGGTGCGGGATTATTTGTAAGAACAGCTGCAGCGGCAGGCGGAAGCGCCGGACCGGCAGTAACTATATCTTTTTTAATTGCCGCCATAGGTTGTGCATTTGCGGGTTTATGTTATGCAGAATTTGCTTCGATGATTCCCATTGCAGGCAGTGCTTATACTTATGCCTACACAACCATGGGCGAAATAGTTGCATGGATAATCGGCTGGGCATTGATACTTGAATATGCTTTAGGCGCCGCTACGGTATCTATTGCATGGAGTGAATTTTTAAACAAACTTGTCGGCGGGCGAATACCTTATGAATGGTGTCACTCACCGTTTCAATCAGCATTGGTAAATGGCACTTTGCATCATGGGTATCTTAATGCACCTTCACTACTTATTCTTTTTTTAATTTCTTTATTGCTGATAAAAGGCACGCAGGAATCAGCAACCGTTAATGCAGTTATTGTTTTTATTAAAGTTGCGATTGTACTTGTTTTTATTGCAATAGGATGGCATTTCATAAATCCTGCAAATCATCATCCATATCTCATACCTGCAAACCAGCCTAATGCTATGCAACCTGATGGCAAGCCTTATAGCTACAAAGATTTTTTTAATCATGGATGGGGTGGCGTATTGCGTGGTGCGGCGGTTGTGTTCTTTGCATTTATTGGTTTTGATGCGGTAAGCACCGCAGCGCAGGAGGCAAAAAATCCAAAAAAAGATATGCCAATTGGTATATTGTTTTCGTTGCTGATATGCACAATACTTTATGTGCTTTTTTCATGGGTATTAACGGGTGTTGCACCATTCACAGATTTTGTAAGTGCAGGTAAAGAAGCCTCAGTAACCTATGCAATTGAACATTATATGGCAGGTTATGAGTGGCTTGCCAAGCTTGTTACGATTGCAATTCTTGCAGGTTTTTCATCAGTAATATTAGTTATGCTGATGGGACAAAGCCGTGTATTTTTTTCTATGGCTACCGATGGCTTGTTACCTAAAGTATTTTCAGAAGTACATCCAAAATTCAGAACACCATACAAATCCAATATTTTATTATTCATTTTTGTTGGTGCATTCGCAACATTAATTCCAGGTGATATTACAGGCTCACTTACAAGTATAGGAACGTTGTTAGCATTTGTACTTGTTTGTATTGGTGTAATGATCATGCGTAAAACTGATCCGAACCGTGTAAGGCCTTTTAAAACACCATTGGTTCCATTAGTACCGATACTTGGAATATTAGTTTGTGCCGCAATGATTATTTCTTTAGATACAACCACACAGGTAGTTGCTCTAATATGGATGGTTGTTGGGCTATTAATTTATTTTAGTTACAGCAGGAACAACAGTAAGCTTAGAGGAGCAGGAGATATTTTACCCAATGCTTCTGATTTTGAAAAACGATAGACTAATTTTTATCGATTAATATCTATACAAGCTAATCATTTGATTTTACATCAGATGATTTATTACGAGTTTCGCATTGCTCAACTTAGACACATGAAACAGCACACGTTTGATAAATTCATTAACAAAGAAAAAGGCTCTAAAAAGAAAGAGGCAATTAGACAAGAGAAGCGAAAATGGAAAGCGGAACGAAATAAAAAATATGAAGAACGAAATACGAAGCACGAAGCACAAAATACAAATAAAGAAACAGTAAACAGCAAATCAAATATTAAAGATTATTCAACTCAACGTTTAAAACTCAACACTCAGCAAACAAAATATTTAGCACCTAACAAAAAACCAGAAACAGGAAATGCAAAACCGGAAGGTGAAATGCCTTTGAATAAATTTGTTGCGCATGCAGGTATTTGTTCAAGAAGAGAAGCTGCTGAACTAATTAAGCAGGGCAAAATAAAAGTGAATAATGATTTTGTTTATGAGCCAGGTTTTAAAGTTTCATCAACTGACAAAATTATTTTTAATAATAAGCAACTGCACACACAACAAAATCTTGTTTACATTTTATTGAACAAGTCAAAAGATTATATAACTACAGCAAAAGATACACATGGTCGCAAAACAGTTTTTGAATTAATTCAGGCTGCAACTGATGAACGCGTTTACCCGGTTGGAAGGCTTGACAGAAATACCACAGGCGTTTTATTACTTACCAATGATGGTGAGCTTACACAAAAACTTACGCATCCATCATTTGAAGTAAAAAAAATTTATGAAGCGAAGCTTGATAAGCCTTTAACTAAAAAAGATATGGATGCAATTATAAACGGACTTACGCTTGAAGATGGTTTTATTACCGCAGATACAATTGGCTATCCTGATGTGAAAGACAGATCTGTAATTGGTATTGAAATACACAGCGGGCGCAATAGAATTGTACGACGCATATTTGAACATTTAGGTTATGATGTAAAAAACCTTGACCGCGTTTTATTTGCTAACCTTACTAAGAAAAATGTTGAGCGTGGCAAATGGCGTTTTTTGAATGATAAAGAAGTGCGCCTGCTTAAGTATATGAATCAAAGTTTTGTAAAGAAAGTGTCTGAACCAGAATTAAAAAGATTAAAGGATAAACAGGATTTATCATGAAGCCTGATATAATTTATGAAGATGATTTTCTAATTGCAATCAATAAACCTTCCGGCTTGCTAAGTATTCCTGACAGGGAAGGAAAGGAAATTTCTTCAAAGCAGATTCTTCAAAGTAATTACAAAGAAATTTTTACGGTTCATCGCTTGGATAAAGGAACAAGTGGTGTAATTGTTTTTGCAAAAGATGAGAACACGCATAAACAACTTTCACAGCTTTTTGAAACGCATGGAACTGAAAAAATTTATAATGGTTTAGTTCAGGGCACACCTTTTCCGGCACATGAAAAGATCGAAGCAGCTATTATGCAGCATCCTTCCGGTAATAATAAAATGGTTATTTCTGCAAAAGGCAAACCTTCACTTACGGAATATAATGTGTTTGAAAATTTTAAAAGATTCAGCTGGGTTCAATTCAAAATTTATACAGGCAGAACGCATCAAATACGCATTCATGCACAATACATTGGCAACAGCATTGTGTGTGATGAACTATATGGAGATGGCAAACCTGTTTATCTTTCTTCTCTGAAAAGAAAGTACAATCTTAGTAAAAAAGATGAGGCCGAAAATCCGATACTACAAAGGCTTGCATTGCACTCAGCATCGCTAAAATTTAGTTTAAATAACAAAGAATATTTTTTTGAAGCACCATTACCAAAAGATTTGAAAGCATTGTTACAACAACTAAGGAAAATTAATCCTGCTTAATTGCAAGTGCTTTATTTATTTTATTTATGATGGATGGGCCTTCATAAATAAAGCCTGTCCATATTTGAATTAATGAAGCACCAGCATCAAGTTTTTCAATAGCATCATTAGCATTAAAAATTCCGCCGCTTGCAATAACCGGAATTTTATTGTTTGATTGTTGAATGATATACTTTAAAATTTCTGATGATTGTTTTTGTAGAGGCCTTCCGCTTAAACCACCTGCACCAATTTTTTCTATTTCAATTTTGGATGTTGTAAGATTATTACGTGTAATGGTTGTGTTGGTTGCTACAATGCCATCAAGCTTAACTTCTGCTGCGATATTGATGATATCATCTAACTGAGATTGATTTAAATCAGGCGCAATCTTCAACAACAACGGTTTTTGTTTTGAATAAGTTTGATTGATGTTTTGCAGTTCAGTCAATATTTTTTTCAACAAATCTTTATCCTGTAATTCACGCAGGCCCG
>CAHJWK010000009.1 GCA_903642275.1 Chitinophagaceae bacterium | reverse complement strand
TGGAATTTGGAAAGAAACACATGCCTGACGATTCGCTTGTACAAACCGTTTGGAATATTTATGAAGTAGTTCCGCCGATATTAAAAAGTCTTGGCAAAATTAAAAATCCTTGGCCGAACGTTGATGCACACAGTGGTGCCTTACTTGTTCACTATGGCCTTGTTGAATATGAATTTTATACTGTACTGTTTGCGGTAAGCAGAGCGTTGGGTGTATTGGCAAGTTTATGCTGGGACAGGGTTTTGAACTTTCCGCTTGAAAGGCCAAAGTCTGTTACAACAGAATCTGTTGAATTATGGCTAAAAGGCAAAGATGAAATTTGGGAAGGATAAATGATTTGTAATTTAAGTTTTAGTTGGTGTTATCTTATGTTTTGAATATTCTTAAAATTGCAGGTTTATAGCACTGTCAAAATAATCTTTTTTTACTTAACGCTTGTTTTTCTACAATAAATAAAAAAACAAATTCATGCAAATAATAAATGAATATTGTTATAAGCGCCGGGCATATGTGAATTGCAGAATTATTAATAGTATCTATTATCAAATTTCACGGTTATAAAATAAGCGAACAATTATTTGTGCTTGTGGTGATTGATGTTATTTCTATTATCAGGTATGCAGGAATTAATTGTTGGGTAAAAAAGTCTTATTTGAATTACAAGCTTGTGCTTATAAAATTTTTGAGTGATTTAAAATAAAAATAAAAAACATATATTTATTTTTTAATTCGGTGAAATCAAATTTTAACTGCTAAATTTTTTACATTATAAACCTTCTAATCATCAAAATTTAATTATTCAAAACATGAAACTTCGTTACCAAAATTCAATTGCAATACTTATTGCAGTAATTGTTACAAACAGTTTGTCGCTTTGTGCGCAGGATAAAGATATCAAAGCAGATAAGAACAAAGACAAGGTGACTATTGAAGACATAAAACCTGTTTGTCCGGATCTTGCGCAGGATAAAAAGCCAAGATTAACTGTAGCTAATTTTAAGCTAACAGCACCAAATGCACCTAAAGACCAGTTTGGCGACAACCTTGCAACAATGCTTACAAACGCTTTACAAAATGTACAATGTTATAGAGTGTTGGAACGTCTTGCCAATATGAGTGATGTACAGGATGAATTAAATTACCAGCAAAATTCCGGCAATACCAGCAGTAAAAGTAAAGTTGCAAAAGGTAAGATGCTTGGTGCTAATGTTATTGTGCAGGGAGAAGTAACCGAATTTGAACAAAGCTCAGGCGCTGTTGGAGTTACACTATTGCACAAAAATTCTTATCACTCTAAAGTAGGAATTATTATACGAATGGTTGATCCGGAAACAAGAGAAGATATCGTAATTAAATCATTCAATGTAGAAAAGAAAACTGGTGGTGGTCTATCTGTAGGTCTTGGTGCCCCAGGTAGTTTTGGAAGTATAAGTGCAATGAGTACTGTTTTTTCTAATCCTGCTGTGCAGGATGCTGTAGAAGATTGCATAATTCAGGCTGCTGAATATATAGCAAGCATGAAAGACAAAGTAAGCATGCCTGCAAACAGTGTTCCTGATGGCGCCTCTCAATATACACTCACATTTAATAATATTGATTATAACACACTGAATGCAGTAACTGCTGCGCTGCAAAAAACGCAGGGGGTAAGTGATGTAAACAGCGATGATTTCAGCGATAATGTAGCAAATGTTGTGGTAACACAAACAACCAAGCTCAAGCAAACTATTGATGCGTTAATGGCTTCAGGTGTTGCTTCAAAACTCTCTGTTTCCGGCATGTCAAAAGATGGTGCAAGTTTTAAAGTAAAATAATAAACTTTACTAATTTATATCGTAATAATGTTAAGCCTGTCATTGTGCAGGCTTTGCTTTTTATAGCAAGCCAAACTCTGTTGTACCTTTGCAGTAAATTTTGTATATGTTGAATACGATAGAGAGTGCAATAAAAGATATAAAATTTGGCAAATTGGTTATTGTTGTTGATGATGAAGACCGCGAAAATGAAGGCGATTTTATTACAGCTGCAAAAAACATAACACCAGAGGTAATAAACTTTATGAGCCGTGAAGGCCGCGGTTTGATTTGTGTACCGATGAATGAAGAACGTGCTGATGAATTAAAGCTGGATCTGATGGTAACAAACAATACAGCTTTGCATGAAACACCATTTACAGTTAGTGTTGATCTGATTGGCCACGGATGTACAACCGGCATTAGTGCACATGATCGTGCAGCAACAATTCAGGCTTTAATTAATCCTGAAACAAAGCCTGAAGATTTAGGAAGGCCCGGACACATATTTCCGTTGCGTGCAAAAAAAGGTGGTGTATTAAGAAGAGCAGGCCATACTGAAGCAACTGTTGATTTAGCTCGACTTGCAGGTTTTGAATCCGTTGGTGTGTTAATTGAAATTATGAATGAAGATGGAACAATGGCGCGTTTGCCGGAGCTTAGAAAAATTGCTGATAAGTTTGATTTGAAAATCGTTTCGATAAAAGATTTGATTGAATACCGTTTAAAAACCGATTCATTAATTGAAGAAATAACACGTGTTGAAATGCCAACTAAATACGGCAATTTTAAATTGATTGCTTTCAAAGAAAAAACAACAGGCGGCGAACATCTGGCTTTAATTAAAGGTGAATGGCAAAAAGATGAGCCGGTACTTACCCGAGTACACTCAAGTTGTTTTACAGGTGATATTTTAGGCAGCTTTCGTTGTGATTGCGGTGAGCAGTTACACAAAGCCATGCAGATGGTAGAAACTGAAGGCAAAGGTTTGATTTTATATATGAACCAGGAGGGTCGCGGCATTGGTTTAATGAATAAACTGCGTGCATATAAATTACAGGAACAAGGCATGGATACAGTTGAAGCTAATCTGCATTTAGGTTTTGGTATGGATGAACGCGATTACGGGGTTGGTGCACAAATATTGCGTTATCTTGGTGTAACAAAATTAAAATTAATGAGCAACAATCCGAAGAAGCGTGCAGGCTTAAGTGGATATGGTTTAGAAATAGTTGACATCGTTCCAATCGAAATAAAACCGAACGAGCATAATGAAAAATACTTAACTACCAAGCGTGACAAGATGGGTCATAAAATTCTTTCTCGTAAATAATTGATAGGACAATGACCAATGAACAATATAAATTAGACAGGACTTATGTTACAAAAATGTGCTTTGAAGAAGCTGATGATCATACAACTTACTGGCTTGATAGAACTGAAGATGAAAGATTAAATGCAGCTTGTTTTCTTATCAATCAATTATACGGTGTAACGCCAGATACAAAAGTTGACCGTACTATTACAGACCATAGAAAATTTTCTGATGGCTGATTTATTTAATCAGGATTTTTTAGATTTTATTGATGCGCTTAATAAAGCTCATGTTGAATATATTCTTGTTGGAGGTTATGCAGTAATCTTACATGGTCATACCAGAACAACAGGAGATATGGATGTTTGGATAGATAAAACTTCACTTAATTATCAAAAATTAAAAAAGGCCTATTCAATTTTTGGGGCATCAATATTTACTGAAAAAGATTTCTTAGGAAATGAAGTTGATGTTTGGGGTATTGGCAAAGAACCAAATCGTATAGAAATTTTAAATCAATTAAAAGGAATAACGTTTGAAGAAGCTTACCCGCTTTGCAAAACATTCATTCAAAATAAAATTGAAGTAAAATACATTCATATAAATCATTTAATAAAAGCAAAAGAAGCGGCAGGTAGATTTAAAGATAAAATGATATTGAACATTTAAACAAAAGTAAATAGCAACAGGTACAATCAATTTCAATAAATATTCATGGGTTTATTTAATAAGCTATTCGGTAAAAAAGAAAAAGAAAGTTTAGATGAAGGGTTGCAAAAAACCAAGGTTGGTTTCTTTGAAAAAGTTACCAAAGCCATTGCAGGCAAAAGTACCGTTGATGAAGAAGTATTGGATAACCTTGAAGATGCGTTGGTGAGCGCTGATGTTGGCATTGATACAACTATAGAAATCATTAATCGCATTGAACAACGTGTTGCAAAAGATAAATACATTAATACTTCAAATTTAAATCGTTTGCTGCAAAGCGAAATTCAAAATATCTTAACTGATTCACCGGAAGATTTATACAAAGAATTTAATCTTCCTGACGACAAAAAACCTTATGTGCTTTTAGTAGTTGGTGTAAATGGAGTTGGCAAAACAACAACCATTGGAAAGCTTGCGCATAATTATAAAAAGGCTGGTAAAAATGTTTTGCTCGGTGCCGCTGATACATTTCGTGCGGCTGCCGTTGAACAGCTTACTATTTGGAGCGAAAGAGTTGGTGTACCAATTGTAAAACAACCGATGGGCAGCGACCCTGCAGCAGTTGCGTTTGATGCTGTACAAAGTGCTGTTGCAAAAAAATCTGACGTTGTTATTATTGACACTGCCGGTCGCTTGCATAATAAATTGCATTTGATGGATGAGCTTTCTAAAATAAAACGTGTTATCCAAAAGTTCATTCCTGATGCACCACATGAAGTGTTGTTAGTGCTTGATGGTTCAACAGGCCAGAATGCATTGGAACAGGCAAAACATTTTACAGCAGCTACAGATGTTACATCAATCGCCATAACAAAGCTTGATGGTACAGCAAAAGGCGGAGTTGTACTGGCAATTGCAAATCAATTTAAAATACCTGTAAAATATATTGGTGTTGGCGAAAAGATGGATGACCTTCTTGTGTTTGACAAACATGAATTTGTTGACAGCCTGTTTAATTTGGAGAAGGCATAATATTTTAAATTATTAATTTTGAAGTATGTCAGTATTAATGCGCAAACCTCAAACACTTGTAGATGTGTATCGTTTATTGCCTGAAGGAACGCCAATACAGGTTATACAAAATCAATTTTATATGAGTCCTTCACCAACTTTTGATCATTTTTCAATTGCTAGGGAAATCTTCCGCCAGCTTGATGCACATGCTATGCAAAATAATTTAGGCGAAGCAATTTATGCCCCGGTTGATGTTTATTTAGGAGATAAAAATGCTGTACAGCCTGATGTTTTTTTTATAAGTAATGATAATAAACACCTGATAAAAAAAGATGGTATATACGGTGCGCCTGACTTAATTGTTGAAATACTTTCTCCTTCCAATAAAAATGCTGATCTTATTAAAAAGAAAGCAGTATACGCTGAATTTGGTGTAAAGGAATATTTTATTATTGAACCATCTGATAAAACAGTTCTTTGTTATTATTTAAAAGATGGAAAATACGCAGAACCTAAAAAACAAAAAGCAAAGTTCATTAGTAAGCTGCTTAATAAAACTTTCAGTTTCTGATTACACATTAAACCTGAAATGCATGATGTCTCCATCTTCCACCAAATAGTCTTTTCCCTGTATTGATAATTTTCCAACTTCACGGCAGGCAGCTTCTGTTTTATACTTTAAATAATCATCGTACTTTATAACTTCTGCACGAATAAATCCTTTTTCAAAATCAGTATGAATAACACCGGCAGCCTGCGGCGCAAACATGCCTTTATGAATCGTCCAGGCCCTTACTTCCTGTTCACCGGCGGTAAAGTATGTCGCAAGATTTAATAAATGATAGGTTGAGCGTATCAACCGTACCACGCCGCTTTCCTTCAAGCCCAGATCTTCTAAAAACATTTTGCGGTCGTCATAATTATCCATCGCCGCAATTTCGCTTTCAATTTCAGCGCTTATAAAAAGTATTTCCGCGTTCTCATGCTGCACATTTTCCTTTACAGCAGCCGTGTGTTTGTTGCCGTTAATTACAGACTGCTCATCCACATTACACACATAAATCACGGGCTTAATTGTAAGCAAAAACAAATCATCAATATGCTTCGCTTTATCTTTTTCATTCACTTCAAAAGCCCTTGCATTTTTGCCTTGTTCAAGATGCGCCTTTAACGCTCTTAAAGTTTCCAAACCGGCAGCAGCGTCTTTATCCGTCCTTGCATTTTTTTCTGATTTTGATATCTTCTTATCAAGCGTATCCAGATCTTTCAACTGCAATTCCGTATCAATAATTTCTTTATCGCGAACAGGATTTACGCTGCCATCAACATGAATTACATTGTCATCATCAAAGCAACGCAACACATGAATAATGGCATCCGTACTCCTGATGTTTCCCAAAAACTGGTTGCCCAAACCTTCGCCTTTGCTGGCACCTTTTACGAGACCCGCAATGTCAACAATCTCCACTGTTGCGGGCACAACTTTTTGCGGATGCACTAATTTTTCAAGCTCACTTAACCTGTCGTCCGGCACTGTTATCACGCCGACATTTGGTTCAATGGTGCAGAACGGAAAGTTCGCTGCCTGCGCTTTTGCGTTGCTCAATGCGTTAAACAAGGTTGATTTTCCAACATTCGGTAATCCAACAATTCCTGCCTGTAAAGCCATTATTTTTTATTTTGATTGATATTTTATTAAATCAAACCGCTTTGACACTTCTTCAAACCGCTTTGGCACATCATCAGACCGTTTCGGCACATCTCCAGACCGCTTTGACGCATCCTCAGACCTCTTTGACGCTCCATCAGACCTCTTCGGCACATCTCCAGACCGCTTTGACACTCCTTCAAACCTCTTTGACACTTCATGAGACCTCTTTGACACATCCTCAGACCTCTTCGGCGCATCCTTAGACCTCATTGACACTGTGTCAAAGGCATCTGTAGCTCTGTCAAAGCCATTTAAACTTCCGTTAAAGCACTTGTTACAATGCCGTTTTCTTAAAGGCGGCAAAAGTAATCATTCGTTATTGTTCATTATTCACTGTTCATTATTCATTCATAATTATTCATTATTCATTCTTAATTTTCCCGCATGGCTTTAAACATCGTGTTTGTTGCGTTTTTCATCATCGCGTTAATCATCGCCGTAATCAAATCTATTTTTTTGGGTGATCCAACGATTTTTAAAACGTTGACCGATGGCATTTTTGATGCTGCAAAAACTTCTGTTACCGATGTTGCTTTCCCGCTTGCCGGCACCCTGATATTTTTTTTGGGGTTGATGAACATTGCCGAAAAAGCAGGCGCCATAAGAAAGCTTGCACGCTGGCTGAACCCGTTTATGAAAAGATTATTTCCTGAAGTGCCCGAAGGCCACCCCGCAATGGGTGAAATGGTAATGAACTTCAGCGCAAACATGCTTGGCCTTGATAACGCAGCCACGCCGTTTGGCTTAAAAGCCATGCAGAGTTTGCAATCCCTCAATCCAAATAAAGAAACCGCAAGTAATGCGCAAATAATGTTTCTGGTGTTGCATACAAGCGGCTTAACAATAATTCCATTATCTATTATTACATATCGTTTGGCGGCGGGTTCGCACCAGGCAACCAGCATATTTATTCCCTGTGTTGCGGCAACGGTTGTTACAACAATGCTCTCAATCATCATTGTTTCGTTCAAACAAAAATTAAAATGGGATTTTGTTTTGATTGGATGGATATTATCTATTGCAGCACTTATTTCAATCTTACTTTTTTATGTGCACACATTAAGTGATGCGCAGCGAAATACGTTCAGCAACATCTCCGGCAGCCTTATTTTATTGTTGCTGATAGTAGGGATTTTAGTTGCCGGCGTTTATAAAAGGGTTTCTGTATTTGATGCGTTTATCGAAGGCGCAAAAAACGGCTGGGACGTTATCATAAAAATAATACCATACCTCGTTGGAATGCTGGTTGCAATACGTGTTTTCAGGGATAGCGGCGCATTGGGTTATGTTACAAACGGCATTAGTTATGTTATACAATTGCTTGGGTTTAACACTGATTTTGTGCCTGCGTTGCCCACAGCAATCATGCGGCCGTTCAGCGGCAGCGGCGCCAGGGGAATGATGATTGACACGATGAAAACCTACGGGCCTGATAGTTTTGTTGGCAAGCTTGCCTGCACGTTCCAGGGTTCTGTTGATACCACTTTTTATATTGTTGCTTTATACTTTGGCAGCGTTGGTATTAAGAAGGTGCGTTATGCCGTTTGGGTTGGTATGGTTGCAGATTTTATTGGCGTAATTGCGGCAATTTTAATAGGCTATCTTTTTTTCAGGTGATATAAAGCATTGAAAACATTTGGCTTAAAAGCTGACTGCCCTTATCTTTGCGCTCCTTTAAAACAATACGGCAAAAACCGTATTTAAAAATTGAAACATGCAAAAAGAACTTCATCCGAAAAATTATAAGCTGGTTGTGTTTAAAGACATGAGTAACGGAACTACATTCCTAAACCGTTCAACAGCTTCATCAAAAGAAATGACGCAGTGGGAAGATGGCAAAGAATATCCATTAATCAAACTGGAAATCTCAAATACCTCGCATCCTTTTTACACAGGTAAAAACATGCTTGTAGATACTGCCGGGCGAATTGATAAGTTTCGTAAGCGTTACGCAAAAAAGGAACCGGTTAAAGAACCAGATACGGAAACAACAGAAACCAAATAATTCAATCCCTCCGGCTTCGGGGGGATTTTTGTTAAGGATAATTTCTATCAGCTAACTAAATATTTCTTCGCACGTTATGAGCCAGCCAACATCTTATCCAAAAGAAAAAATAAATATTCTTTTTCTTGAAAACATCAGTGATAAAGCGGTTGCTTTTTTTAAGAACAACGATTACATCAACGTAAAAAAAATAACCGGTGCTTTATCAGAAGAAGAGTTAATAAGGCAGATTAAAGATGTGCATTTGCTGGGCATCCGTTCAAAAACACACATCACCAAAAATGTATTAAATGCTGCAAATAAACTGCAGGCAATTGGTTGCTTTTGCATTGGTGTAAACCAGGTTGATTTGAAAGCTGCCACACATGCCGGCATTGCTGTTTTTAATGCACCTTACAGCAATACAAGAAGTGTTGCAGAGCTGATTATCGGCTTATCAATTATTTTAATTCGCCGCATACCTGATAAAAATAAAGCAGCGCATGAAGGTTTATGGATGAAGGAAGCAAAAGGCAGTTACGAACTGCGTGGTAAAACGCTTGGCATAATCGGTTATGGAAATATTGGTTCGCAAATAAGTGTGCTTGCAGAAAGCCTCGGAATGAAAGTTATTTTTTATGATGTTGAAACGAAGTTGCCTTTAGGTAATGCGCATGCTGCAAGAAACTTAAAAGAGTTATTGTCTCTGTCTGATATTGTTACGCTGCATGTGCCTGAAACAGAACAGACAAAAAACCTCATCAGTAAAAATAATATTAAACAATTTAAGCAGGGTGCTATTTTAATAAATTATGCACGTGGCGAGGTGATTGAATTGCCTGCTTTGGCTAAAGCATTACAGGATGGTTTATTAAGCGGCGCTGCTATTGATGTTTTTCCTGTTGAGCCTGAAAAGAACGGTGATAAATTTTCAACACCATTGCAGGGATTAAGTAATGTAATTCTTACGCCGCATATCGGTGGTTCAACCGAAGAAGCGCAGGAAAATATTGGCGAAGATGTAAGTAACAAGCTGTTTCAATATCTTGAAAAAGGCATCACCAACGGTTCTCATACAGTGCCTGCAATCGGTTTACCACCGGTTGAGAAAGCTCACCGCATTTTGCATATACATAATAATGTACCCGGTGTTTTAAGCGCTATCAACACACAACTTTCAAATCATAACATCAACATACTTGGACAATATTTAAAAACAAATGATGAGATTGGTTATGTAGTACTTGATGTTGATAAAGAACTAAGCCAGCAAGCACTTGAATTATTAAAAGAAGTAAAAGGAACCATTAAAGTAAGAATGTTGTATTAAGCTAATGTGAAAAGCTTATCTCGTAAATATTGCTATATAATTTTCCGGTTACATAAATTTTATCTGTTGCAGAATCATACGCTATTCCATTTAACACATCCACTTTTGGATTCTTATTTTGTGCGTCGTTAACTAATGATGTTAAGTCAAGTTTGCCAACCACATTGCCATTTGTGGTATCTATTTTTACTATGAAGTTTGTTTTCCAAACATCAGCATAAATAAACCCGTTTATATACTCAAGTTCGTTTAGATTATTTAATGGTGTTCCGTTATCTGTTACTTCTAATGTTTTGACTTTTTTAAAGTTTTGCGGGTTAATGTATGTTAGTGTATCAGTGCCATCACTCCTAATCATTTGTTTATTGCAGGTTAAACTCCAGCCTTCATTATTTGTGTAATGAACACTGTCAAGCAGCTTAAAAGTATTTGCATCGTATACAAAACATACATGATTTTTATAGGTAAGTTCATATAGCTTATTGTTGAAAAAAAATATTCCTTCACCAAAATATTTTGTTTTATTAATCTCCACTTCTTTATCAAACTTACCAGTTGCCAAATCATTTTTTATTATTAATGATTTTGTGCGGGGAAGTTCTTCTGGCGAACCTGTGCTTTCAAACAATTGCCCGTTGTGAAATAACAAACCTTCTGTAAATAAAGTTGTATCGTGCGGAAATGAATTAATAACAGCGTAATTAATAAGCGGCGTTTTTGTTACCGCATTTATATCAACCGGCGTGGATGAATTGTTGTTATTGCAATCAATAAAAAACAAAACAATGAAGACTGCGATAATAATACTCCTTAGCATAAATAAAGCATACCTATGTAATGTCTCAACTTTAAAAAATTACTAACTTTAGCTACTAAATCTAACTGTTATGAACTGGAAACTAATCTTTAGCCTTTCCTTATTTGGTTTGTTTATGGCATTTGCAACTGTTTACTTTATACCTTCTACCATAGAATCAATTTGCTGGCTTATTATTTTTATTATCTGCGCTTACATTATTGCAAAAAATGTTTTGTCAAAATACTTTTTACATGGCTTTTGTGTAAGTCTTGTTAACTGTGTCTGGATAACCGCTGTACACATTTTATTGTTCAAAACTTATATCGTCAATCATCCAAAAGAAGCAGCAATGATGCTTAAAATGCCCATGCCCAATCATCCAAGACGCATGATGTTAATTGTAGGCCCAGCAGTAGAAATAATATCTGGACTTATATTGGGTTTGTTTGCATTCATCGCTTCCAGGATTGTAAAAAAACAAAATACACTTAGACTCTGTTTTAAGTGTTACGTTTTAAGTTAAAACAGTTGCGCTGCGGACTTGCAGCTTATAGCCCGAACTACTGATGATGTATAGGAAAAGATGAGAAGCCCCAAATAAGTATATATAACTAATTATTTTAGTAATTTTGCATCATGTTTTACATAGCGGATTTACACACTCACTCGCATTATGCCGGTGCCACAAGCCCAGATATTTGCTTAGAAACTTTATACCAATGGGCATTGATAAAAGGCATTGACGTGGTAGGCACCGGCGACTTTACGCACACTGCATGGGTGAAAGAGCTCGAAGAAAAATTGTTGCCGAACGGTAACGGTTTCTTTACGCTGAAACATTTACCCGCATTAAACGAATTGCCAGGCGTGAAAGCGAAAGGAAGAGAAATTTACTTCTGTTTATCAACCGAAGTGAGCTGCGAATATGTGGTGAACAAAAGAAAATACAGAACGCATCAATTGATTTATGCGAGAGATTTTGCAACAGTTCACCGTATAAATAAAGCGTTGAGCAAGTACGGAAATCTTGCCACTGACGGCAGGCCAACATTGCATCTGCAATCGCATGAATTATTTAAAATTATTCTTGACATACCCAACGCATACTGTGTGCCGGCGCATGTTTGGACGCCGTGGTGTTCTTCTATTGGCGCGATGGAAGGCCATGATAGTTTGAATGATTGTTTTAAAGATGTAACGCATGAATTGTTTGCCGTTGAAACGAGTTTATCGGCTGACCCTCTAATGTGTAAGCGTTATGATGCATTGGATACGCTTACACTCCTCTCAAACTCTGATGCGCATTCTGCACGCAACCTTGGAAGAGAAGTGAATTTGCTTGATACCGAACTAAGTTATGATGCAATGTTTAATGCATTTAAAACAAAGCAAGGTTTTTCAGGAACGTATGAATTGTTTCCGCAAAAAGGCAAGTGTCATAATACAGGTCACCGCAATTGCGGTGTATCTTTTGGTGCCGATGAGATAACTGATACCATTTGCCCTGTTTGTAATAAGCTGCTTACAATTGGTGTTTCATTGCGAGTAGAACAGTTGGCGAATCGTGATACTGTTGAAGCTGCAAACAATGTTCAACCGTTTAAGTATGTATTGCCGTTGCCAGAAATTTTTGCGGAAATACTCAATATAAAATCTGATACACCAATAGAAACTGTTTGTGTTGCTAAAGCTTACACAAAAGCCATTTCAAAGTTTGGAAACGAGTTTGACATTTTGCATACAGTGCCGATAAATGATATTCAACGTTATCATTACAAATTATCTGTTGCCATTGAACGGTTACGTAACAATCAAAAACATTTTACCGCCGGTTATGATGGTATTTATGGCAAAGTGCATTTCTTTGATGATGGTGAGTTGAAAGAAAACTCTGCACAAATGGTATTGTTTTAATTTTCGGGAGTTATTGAAACTTGCTTTTCAAGTTCTTCAAGCATTTGTAAATGTTTTGCTGTTTCAATGATGAGTTGCTCATCGTTAGTAAGCGTTTTAATTTCATTTGCTTTAGCAACCATATTATTATAACGTTCAGTATTAAAATCTTCATTAGTATTACTCATTTTCCAGCTTGCTTCAAGATAATTTAAAAGGGTAACCGCACGTTCTGTGGGATAATTTTTTGCATCGCGAACCGACAACGCTTCATCATAATAATTGAGCGCTTTTTCATAATTGTCGGTACGCAGGCTTTGTGGATACTTCGTATAAGCATTTGCAAAATTGTTGCATACCATTCCAAACTCAAACGGAAAATTAATCTTGTTATAATAATTAAGCGCCTCGTTAAACGAGGTTACAGAGAGTGCTGCCCAAATACTTCGCTTTTTATTTTCATCAGGCAACTCGGCATAAATAACACCAAGCTGGTGATGTATGTCAGCAAAAATATTTGGTGTTACTTCTTTGGTAAAAACTTTCAAAGCTTCCTGATAAGCCTGCAATGCGCTGCTATAAAATTGCGGATTTCCGCTCTGCGCCCAATCATACAATAAACGCCCACGCAGCATTTGGGCTTGTGCTAACATTTCTGTTTGATGTTCTTCCTTAAAATATGTAACAGCTTTTGAAACATAACTGATTGCTTCGCTGAAACTGTTACTAAAGTTTGCAATTGTTGCTGCATCCATGTATAAAAATGCGGCGATTGTTTTATGGTGATTGTTCTCAAAGAACTCCAGCGTTTTCCATAAACGTTCTTTTAGCTCAGTCATTAAATTTTCATCATAAGGGAACGTAAGTTGTTTCATTGCTGCATTGCACCACGCTCTCTCTAAAGTGTATTTTGGATAATCATCGAGATACTTAAAATACTGCTGGTCTATCAACTGCATTGCTTCACCACTTCTGTTATTGTCAGTTAAAAATGTTGCATAATATTTTAAAGTAAGCGCTTTGAATGATGGCTCAAACGCAAGCTGTAATGCATCTTTATAATGCGCTTCAATGGCATCTTCATTTATTTCATTGCTGAAGTTCCCATAGTTTAATGCAACCGCAACGTTATGATTGAAAGCATAGTTTTCAAACGGATGCACAAATTTTGTTTTGCATAAAATATTTTCCATCGCACTATCAGCTTCAGTACCGTTAGTGATGGCTTGAATTAAATCGAACATGAAAAGCATGGCGGGAAATGCTGTAAAATATTGCGGGTACTTTTCTTCATTGCCTAACATACCGAAAACAATACCGAGAAAAAAAGTTTTGTTGAAAGGTATTTCCGATGGGAAAATTATTGCCGGACGATGCTCTAACCAATCCGGTGGAATGTGAATGCGGTTTTCATCTATATATATTGCATTTGAAACGTTGGATAACATTTTATTTGTTTCCTGAACCGCAACAATTTCATTTAGCCTGTCAATACTTTCAATGTATTCATGAATTGTTGGCGCATCTAAACTGTCATTGTAAAAAACATGCAATAAAATCTCGCTCATCTATAACTGAACTTTTAAAATGTGTAAGGATGTTTCTAATGTAAACGCAAGGTTTCTATCGTTGTTATCAATATCATTATCCAATAATAATTCCTGAACTGAAATTGATTTATCGCCGAAAGCATTTTTATTTTTTAGAATCTGTTGTGTGCCTTTATGAATCATTCTAAAAAGTTCTTCGCTTGCAGGCGCTACTAAAAAAGTTTTATCATTTATATAGTATGTGCTTAATACAACTGCATCATTACCAAAAATTTTCTCAGCAATATTTTTTTTTATGATGATATGCTTTGCTTCAAGATAAACTTCGCTGCCAGCTTTAAAAGATTTATTTTTTAAATTAGTTTTTTTTGGAATAAACATTACTGCAAATCATTTAAAATTTTCTTAATCAGTTTGTCACCTGCCTGTTTAACAGCATTACTCAATTCCATATTAATTTTTATTTCTGAAATCGCAATTAAATACACATTGATTTTATCTTCCGGAAATTCATCAGCCATAATTTTTTTTGCATAACTCAATGCCTGGTCCCATTTCATTCCATGCAGAAAAACCAATGGGTCATTCTGAATACCAGCTTGTATTTCTGCTGCCGGTAAATGAAATAAAGTTCCGTCTGCTTCACCCGAATTAATTACTCCATCAACAATTATTATTTGTTTATGACCTTTCAGCTTAAATAAAATTTCAAATGCTGAAGTACCCATATCAAACACACTTATATCTTCATGGTGTTCTAAACGTTTTTTTAATTCATCCACTACATAAATACCAATTGCATCATCGCTGCGAACGGGATTTCCAAAACCAAGGATGGCAATCTTCATTATAATTCAAAAGTAAAATTCAAAACAAGATAAGTGTTCAGTGAAGTTGATTTTATTAAATTAAAAACCCGCCAAAAACTTAGCGGGTTTTTAAAATCATTATAGAAATTTATAATTTAAATCTTGCGAGTTCTTTACCTGTTTTATTATCATGTGCATGCACCGTGCAAACCAGGCAGCTGTCAAATGAACGGGCAACCATGCCAACTTCAACAGGGTCATTTTCATCTTCAATTTCCAAACCCATCAAAGCACTTTCTATTGCACCCATATTCCCATTCTCATCTTTCGGACCAACGTTCCATGTTGTTGGAGCTACAATCTGATAATTACTGATAACGCCGTCTTTTATATCAATCCAATGTGCCAGTGCTCCGCGTACTGCTTCTGTTGCACCAAAGCCCTGCCCGTCGCGTTCCTTTGGTTTTATAAAAAATTCTTCATCTAATTTAATTTGCCCAAGCCATTCATGAATATGCGTATAATAACCCACAGCTTCATGCATGCGTGCAAGACTGCGAACAAAAACACTTGGCCCAAGCTTTTGCATAATATCACCAAACAAAGGATCTTTAATCTGGTGAGAAAGATTAGCAGGATTTGCATTCATAACAACTCTTGCCAACGGGCCGGCTTCTGCGGCTATATTCATATACCGTGGCGATTTTGACCAACTGTATTTACCTGAAAAATCTGAATCAGCCAATCTATGTGATTGAGTTGGAACAGGTGCTTTTTCATTAAATGGGTGAAGTGGCGGAGCATCCTTATACCAACTATGTTTTACATGTTCAATAATATTTTTCTGATCAAAAACATGATAACCATTCCCATCATAAAAACCACTTGATTGAATTAATGCTTTATTTCTGCCTTCAATGGTTGGATGATTATACATGTCTTTATGAAGGAAGGTTCCATAAGCAATATACTTACCAAGCCCCTGGCCCATTTTATCCAAACCAAATTCTAAACCGGCACGAATGTATAAACCTAAATCACTGTTCTTATGACTCTCATTTTCATCAACCCAGGCAAGCATATCATCCCAGCTTTTTATTTGCATATAACGCTCGATGGAACAACCCAGCCAAACAGTTTCAAGCCAGTCATTTTTAAATTGGTTTAAAATACCATAAGCCCGGGTAATATCTTTTAAAGTTGGTGCACACATAACACCACCGGGCAACATGTAACTGCTGTGCGGCCACTGACCACCAAAAAGCGCATAAATTTCAACAGGTCTTCCGCTGGCAGTTAACCCAACCTGGAAAGAAGTGCCAACATAAGCAGACCAACGTTTAGCAACTTCTGCATACAATGGTTTATTGGCAAATTTTTTATTAGCCATATCTGTAGCAAAAATGGCGTAGAACCAACGAGGATCACTTTGTAAACTTTCACTTGCCTGGCCAATGGCTCTTAATAACAAAGCGTTTGGCGGAAGTGTAGTTTGCCAGGCAACATCAACTGCAAAAGAAGCACAATATAAATGTGAGCCGCCGCAGATACCACAACAACGTGGTGTAACAATCATTCCGGCCTGCGGGTCTTTTCCTCTTAATATTGTTTCAAATCCTCTGAACATTGATGCCTGTGTATTTGCACGTGTAACCCTTCCGTTTTCCATATACACATTTACATCAAGGTCACCTTCTACACGGCCTACCGGTGATATATTTAATTCTTTAGTTGCCATCGTTATTTTAATTATGAGTTATGAATTATAAATTATGAATGACGAAGTTCATACTAACGTTACATCAGAATTTATTTGGTTTGTTCAAATGTTTTAGAAGGTGAGCCAAATACTTTTCCGATACCTGCTTTAAAATAATAAGTAAGCTTGTTATCGCCATCAGGAACTTCTTTGGGTAAGAACCCTAAATAATGTTGCGTTTTAAATATGCTGCCCTTCTTTAAATCATCGTGCGGAAAGCCTGGTTCAGTGCATCCAAGACAAGGATGATTTACTCTTGTTTTTGATGCCTGCCTGTTCCATAAAATTCTGTTGCAGCTTGAATGTGTCATTGGCCCGCGACAACCTACTTCATAAAACAAACAACCTCCACGTTTACCAAAATCACCATCTACTTTTTCACCAAAAGCTCTTGCATTGGTACAACCTGTTTGTGTGAACTCACTAAAAAATGTTGTTGGACGATGAAATGCATCAATCTGAACATCTGCGATTCTTCCTGTTGCAATGGCCACTAATATTTGTGTAATCCAATCAGGGTGCGCAGGGCAACCCGGAATATTTATAACAGGCAAGCCGCCTTTTGAAATATAACCTTTACCAAGATAACCACCTACCTTCTTTTTAAGAAACTGCAAGCCTGTACTGTCTGTAGGATTTGGTGGCGTAGCAGGAATACCGCCCCAGGTTGCACAATCACCGATAGCAACAACATAACCGGCAACCTTTGATAGTTCTTTCACCCAATCTTTCATAGGCCGTTCGGCGAAAATATTCATTGTGCCGGTGCCATTCGGACCTTCAATCAGCGTTCCTTCAAACACTAAAATATCTAACTGTATTTTACCGGAAATAATATTGTTTAATAATTGTTCAACCTGATGACCTATCTCTAAACCCATTGAAGGATGCCATAGAATATTAATACCAAAATCAACAACTAATTCTACAACTGTAGGCTCTTCTGCATTAAGGAAAGACATTGTATTACCACTGCATGCACCGCCTTGTAACCAGAGTACGTTAGCCATAACAATTGTTTTAATTTATGGACAAGGTAAAACTATTTTTGAGTTTTATAAATTTTTTTCAAAGGTTTATCCTGCGAGAAGTAATGATTAAAATCCTTTGCATAAGGGATAGAAGCGGTTACCCCGCTGAAGGGTTTGTGCGTGGATTTGTGGCGGAGTAATAGCGGATAGCCCGACCCTTTGCGCAGCTTAGGGACATGCCAAATCAATTCTTTTTAGCAATTAAAGAAATTAATTATTACAAATATTCAGGTCTTTAATAGACACTTCCAAAATGCCGCGGCGGTCTTTTGCTGCATCTTTTTTCATGTAGAATGCAGTGGCGTTTGCTTTATTTTCGCTAAAGCAACGCGTAATATTTCTTATAATAAATTGTAAAGGATTTTTATAATGCGCAAATACAAGACATACGTCCCACGCACCTTTGCGGGCAAATACCATATCAATAACAGCGGCATCTTTTAACCAGTTACCATCTTTTATAAATAATAAATCACTGGCATCAGCAATTTGCCCAACATGTTTCTCATTGTTAAGCAGGCGAAACATTTCTGTTAGCACAACATCACTTATTTTTTTGTTTGAAGACAATGCGTAATAATTGTTTTAAAAGTATTCAATTTTTTGATTGCACATCGGCTGCAATTCAAAAAGCTTTGTAATTGTTGATGTGGCTTAATAATTTACCTGACATCAATCTTAAAAAATAAATTGAAAATAATGATATACAAAATGAAATGAAAATGGCAAAAGGTATTGTGACGTATTTGCAAACAATACCACATATAATAATATAGCACGATGATAAATCATATAAACAACATTATTATAATAAAAATGGCGGTGTTTCATTAAATAAAACATAAATAAGAACAGCCATAAAAAAATGTAATAGTAAAAATCAGTCTGGCATAGAATTCTTATACATTATTAAAACATTTATTATGGCTAAATCATCCGTTAAAGAAAATGTGCAATCAGGTAATTATGCACCTGGTATAGCATCTGACGATTCAATGCTGAAATCTTTTTTTGAAGATGAATTAAAAGATATTTACTGGGCGGAAAAGCATATTGTAAAAGCATTGCCAAAAATGAAGAAGGCAGCAACATCTGAAAAGTTGAAACAAGCCTTTGAAAACCATTTGCAGCAAACACAAATACATGTAGAACGTCTTGAGCAGGTATTTGAACTACTTGGTAAAAAAGCACAGGCAAAAAAATGCGATGCCATGGCAGGCATTATTGAAGAAGCCAGCGGTATTATTGATGAAACAGAAAAAGGAACTGCAACAAGAGATGTTGGTTTGATACTTGGCGGCCAAAAAGTAGAGCATTATGAAATATCTACTTACGGCGGTCTTGCACAGCTTGCAACAACATTAGGTTTAGAAGATGTTGCCGATTTATTAAAGCAAACATTAGATGAAGAAAAACAAGCTGATGAGTTGTTAACAGATATTGCTGAAAATGATGTTAACTACGCGGCTGCTGCAGAAAAAGAAGACGAGTAATATTTTATAATCAACAAGAAAGGTTGTCAATTTTATGGCAACCTTTTTCATTATAAAAGTCACTATCTGTTATTTTAGGATTAGTGGAAGCCTTTTATACGATAATATTTCTACTGACTAACAAGAATCATAAAAGCGGAATTTGTTAAGGCAGCATTGATATTTTATAGAATACTCCTTTATTGACGTTTAAAAACAAATTACGAACACACGATCGTATAGATTTGCAGGCAACGGTTACTTCCCTATAATGATTTTTCGGTGCGCTACTCCCCATTCTACAAGATTATTGATTATCGTTTTTAGCGTCAGACCGTGCTTCGTAAGTTCATATTGAACAGTTACAGGTCGCGTATCTAATATGGTGCGTCTTACAACTTTATTTATTTCTAATTCCTTTAATTCCTTGCTCAGCATTCTGTTTGAAATGCCCACCACATCGTTTAAAATATCAGAAAATCTTCTCGTATTGTAATGGCAAATTGATGAAATAATAGAAATTTTCCATTTCCCATTCAGTACATCCATTGAATCCCGGACGGCTTTAATTCCTTTCTGGTGGTCAATTTCAAAATTTTTTACGATACATGCCATATGTTACTTTGTTACACGTATTACTGTTATTTAAAAGCACAAAGTTACTAAAAGTAACAATTCAATTTTACCTTTGAGTCATAACAAAAATAATTAAAGATGGATTTTACAAACAAAAATGTATTGATTACGGGCGGAAGCACAGGAATAGGATTTGCAACCGCAAAAGCTTTTATTGAAAAAGGAGCTAATGTTTTCATCACAGGTAAAAATGCCGGCAATCTTGCAAAAGCGGCAACACAAATCAACAGCACAAAGTTGATGACTATCGTTTCTGATACCGCAGATGTAGCGAGTATTTCCGCACTTGCGAAAACAATTAGTGGCACAGAAAAAAAACTGGACGTTCTTTTCTTAAATGCAGCTATTGGGAAGTATGCACCCATTACAGAGGTAAGCGAAGAAGACTTTGACGCACACTTTAACACCAATGTAAAAGGTGTATTCTTTACGTTGCAAAAAATGATTCCGCTTCTGAAAGACGGAGCTTCCGTATTGTTTACTTCTTCTATAGTAGCCACAACATCGGGATTGAATGGAAGTGTTTATTCGGCAACCAAAGCTGCTGTGAGTTCCATTGGCCGCATTGCTGCAAACGAATTGGCTCCTAAAAAATCAGAGTAAATATTGTAAGTCCTGGACCGATTTTAACTCCAGGCTTTGATAAAGCAGCTGGGGTAGATGCTAAAAACTATGTTGGATCGGTGACAGCATTACAAAGAATGGTCACTCCTGATGAAATAGCCAAAACAGTTTTGTTTTTGGCTTCCGACGATGCAAGTTTTATTACCGGAACAGAAATAATCGCTGACGGTGGTTTCATCAATTACGCATTGAAATAAAAAATCTGTGATAACCTTTACGTTGCACTAAAATGCATGAATAAGAGATGTCTGTGCATTTTTTTTCTCACATCGTTTAACGGACGCATGAAAAGCCTTATCGTTGAGCCATTAAATAAAATCGGCTCAAGCAAAAGCAATACTATGTATCAGCATTATCTCAAATAGCATTCTTAAATATACCGGCATACTTCTGCTTTCCAAATACTTCTAATTTTGCCAAACGTTACTCCAATCAATGTTTGACATTTTCCGCAAATATTTAGAAAATAAAATTGCTTTAAGCGATGAAGATTATGCATTGATTGAATCTGTTTCATCATTTAAAAAGCTTCGAAAACGTCAATATCTTTTACAAGCGGGAGATGTCTGCCGGTTTAATGCATTTATATGCAAGGGCTTTCTGCGCTATTATTACGTGGACGAAAAAGGGCAGGAACACATTATGCAGTTTGCCCCTGAAAATTATTGGACAGGCGACAAAGAAAGTATGGATTCAGGGCTGCCTTCAAAATATAATATTGATGCCATTGAAAACAGCAAACTGTTATTGCTGACAAAAGAAAATTTCGAAATGATTCGTAAAACAATTCCCGCCTTTAATGATTTTGTAAATACAACACTTCAAAAAAATATTGCGGTGTTGCAGGAGCGCATTCATGTAAGCATCTCTTTTTCTGCCGAAGAAAAATACAGCAACTTTATTTCAAAATATCCTTCTATTGGCAACCGTGTGCCGCTGCACATGATTGCCTCTTATCTTGGCATATCTGCTGAAACATTAAGCAGGATAAGAAGCCAGCTTTCCAAAAAAACAATTTGATTTTTTATTAATAACCTTGATAAATGTCAAGGCTTTTTTCCTTCAAATGTCATTGGAGCAGGGCTTGTTGTGTATGCAATTTTGCATCATGAAATCAATAATAGCAAATGAAGCCCTTCAGTGGCGATACGCAACAAAGAGAATGATAAACAAAGCCGTTCCCGAAAGCACGGTAAATAAAATTATTGAAGCCATTCATTTATCACCCTCATCACTTGGCTTGCAGCCTTACGAAATTTTGGTAATCAATAATGCTGAAATGAAGCAAAAAAATTTACCGATTGCATTCAATCAAAAGCAAATTGTTGAATCATCCCACCTGTTAGTGTTTGCAGCCTGGGATAAATACACTGATGAAAGAATTGATAACGTGTTTAATCATTTGGCACAACAAAGAAATCAACCGCTTGCCGAAGTGGAAGGACAAAAAAGTGCAGCAAAAAAATTCTTTTCTGCATTAAGTAACGAAGCGCAGTTTTATCATGCGGCAAAGCAGGCTGGTATTGCATTAGGTATAGCTGTCCTCACCGCAGCAATTGAAGAAATTGATGCGTCGTCAATGGAAGGTTTTAACCCTTCAGCTTTAGATGAGTTGCTTGGATTGAAGGAAAAAGGTTTAAGAAGCACGGCACTCCTGGCGTTGGGTTATCGTGATGTAGCAAACGACTGGAATTATAAGCTTAAAAAAGTAAGAAAGCCATTAAAAGAATTAATAACAACAATTAAATAATAAACAAAATGAAAAAGACAATTGGAATTATCGGTGCAGGCAACATAGGTAAAGCTGTTGCGGCTCATTTAATAAAAAACGGTTACACTGTAAAAATCAGTAACAGCAAACAACCTGATACTTTAAAAGAAACCATTGCACAATTAGGAAATGGTGCCACAGCAGTAACTGTTGATGAAGCTGCAGAAGCAGACATCGTGTTTTTAGCATTGCCTTGGAGTAAGGTTAAAGATTTAACACAACTTACAAACTGGAATAACAAAATTGTTATTGATGCAACGAATCATTTCAAACCTGATTATAGTGTAGAAGATTTGGGTGGTCGTAACTCAAGCGACGTGGTGCAGGATTATTTAAAAGGTGCAAGAATAATAAAGGCGTTTAATACACTTGCCGCTAAAATATTAGCTGCAAATCCTGTTGAAGCAAACGGTCATCGTGTGCTGTTTATTTCAGGAAATGATAATGAAGCTAAACAGCAGGTAAGCGACATAATAAAGAACATTGGCTTTGCACCAATCGATTTAGGCTTGTTATCTGCCGGCGGCAAACTGCAGGAAGCAAAAAGCGCTTTATCACTTCAGAATCTTATCAAAATTTAATCTTAAAGAATAAAATAAATTAAAATGAAAAAGAATAAAATTATCTACTGGATTTCTACAGGTATAGTTGTAGCAATGATGCTATTTATTGGCTATGGTTATTTGACAAAAGACGAAATGAAAGCCGCCTTTATACATCTCGGTTTCCCTTCTTACTTTAGAATTGAGTTGGCGATAGCAAAAATTATCGGCGCTCTTGTTTTACTGATTCCGGTTGTGCAGAAAGAAATAAAAGACATAGCTTATGTAGGCTTTGCCATCACATTTATCTCCGCATTTATTGCACACATATCAAGTGGCGACCCGGTATCAATTGCAATGATGCCGTTGATTTTTTTAGGCATTCTTGTGATATCATTTATTTATAGTAAAAAATATGTGAGGAACAGAAATATCGAAAGTGTCAGGCAACCTAAAGCATCTTTTAATTTAATGTGAGTGAATTCCGGATAACTAAGCCAGGCTTTTAAGTCCGAGATTATAAATTTACAAGCAAATAGGCTTTAACCAAAGTAATTGCATATCACTTTGGTTAAAGCCTATTCTAATTCTCACTGCACTTGTTCCTAATTTTAAGCAGCAGATTATATAAAACTTATTCTGAACTCACATTATTAAAAAAAATTATGAAAGCAGGAAGCCTTGTTATAGGAGAAGAAGTATAACTTAATGGCAATATACAAATGATAAAAAAGACAGCCCGATTTTATATAGCGAAAACAACGAACCGCTAACAAAAAACTCACTAAAGGAAGTAATTGAACTTTTGTTTATTCTTTTATCTTTAATGGTATATGAATATACAATCTCTCTACCAAAACATAAACTCTAAAATCTCAATTTCCAGTACAGATTTTGAATTGTTTGCCAATTGCTTTAAAGCCAGATACATTAGCAAAAAACAACAATTGATTGAAGAAGGAAAGTCAAACAATAAATTGTATTATATTGAAAAAGGACTTTTGTATTCCTGTAAACAACTTGATAACGGAACAACGCAGGTAATTCAATTTGCGAAAGAAAATAATTGGATATCAGATTTATATAGTTTTCTCTCGGGCTCAAAAGCATTGTTTACCGTTGTTATAATAGAGGACTGCGAGATTTGGGAAATTGCAAAACCTGACCTTGATGAAATCTGTAGCCGGCATCATCTAATGGAAACCTTTTATAGGTTGAATATTCAAAATGCTTATGTTAACACATTATTACGCTTGTCAAATGTTTATTCAACAGATGCAGAAGCCAGGTATAACGAAATCAAAACCATTCAGCCTGATTTATTACAAAGAGTACCTCAATATCTCATAGCTTCTTATTTAGGTATTTTACCTTCTTCATTAAGCAGAATCAGAAATAAAAAAACTAATAATTGATTTCTTAGCATAAGCGAATCATTCCTGAATTAACGTATAGTAGTTTGCTTAATCATTAATTATAAAGATTAAACAAATGAAAAAATTAGTTATTACCGTTTTAACGGTGGCAATGGTGCTGTCTGGTTTTGCTCAAAGCAAAACACATCCGGTGGAACAATTAAATATAAATAATTTCCATCTGGTAGATTTTGTTGGTTGGAATACGAACATGGAAGTTTTAGCACACTATCACACAAACGATGTAAAGGTGTTTGGCGATGGTTGGAAAACTGTAGGCATGAAAGACCACGAAGCCATGATGGAAAAATCAATCAGGGAAATGCCGGACGCTAAAGTAATTCAGCATACACCTAATGTGGCAAAAGGAGAATGGACTGGCGTTGTAGGCAGGTCAGCACAGTTTAATATGGCTACAATAGTAAAATGGAAGAATGGTAAAATTGACTACGAATATTTATTTTATAAACAGCTTTCAGATACAGCAGCGGCAGCCATGAAGCCTTCTGCAAAATCAATTATCAGTTTTGCAAGCCCTGATGATAGAGCATTGGCTGTTGCGGTAAATGTTCAACCTAATTGGAGTTGTATTATGGATGAGGTGAATGGTGTTCGCACGGCTTACTTCATAAAAACGGTTAATGGGAAAGAGATAGAAAGATTGGTTTTTCAATAATCAAAATATATTTTATAAAACTTTATCGCTTCACTTATCTTACCATCTTCTAAATTCAAACATACAATTATGACAACGATTGACAGCAGTAAAAAAATCTGTACACTCATTAATGTTTTTACAACTAAACCTGAAAAACAAAAAGAATTATTTGAGAGCCTGAAAGAGGCAAGCGAAAAAGTTATGAGCAAAATGCCAGGTTATATATCAGCAAACATTCACATGGGCGATGACGGCAAAACAGTGACCAATTATGCTCAATGGACTTCATTGGAAGATTACAAGAAAATCTTTGCCGACCCGCAGGTAAAGGAACACATGGAGAAAGCGGCAGCTATAGCGATAGAGTTTAAACCTGTTACCTACAATACTATTTGGACGGATAATAAAAATGATTAAATAAGTTTTAATGTTTCTTTAAAAAGGCTTCAGCGGTAAAATAATCTTAATTATAATCTACGTGGAAACTAATCTCATGCATGTCACAATTGTTAAGAAAAAATATAGAAGCCATTAGCCCACTAACAGATGACGAGTTTGAATATATCCTATCTCATTTTGAATATAAAAAATTTAAAAAGCATTCTTTTCTTGTTCAGGAAGGCAATGATGTCAGGTGCGAATATTTTGTTTTGAAAGGATGTGTAAAGGCTTACATTACTGATAAAACCGGCAAAGATTTTATTTTTCAATTCGGTACTGAAGATTGGTGGATAACGGATAGAGAAGCGTTTTTCAAAAAAACAAAAGCAACGCATAATGTAGATTGTATAGAGGATTGTGAGGTATTGGGCATTACTTTAGCCAACCGGGAAAAACTTGCTTCCGAGATGCACAAGTATGAACACTTTTTAGTGATGAGAGCAAACCTCGGTTACGTCTCACTTTTGAAACGGATACAATCCATGATTATGGAAGATGCTAAAGAACGCTATGAACAATTTATTGAACAGTATCCAAAATTTCATAACCAAATTCCCAAGTCATTAATCGCTTCTTATTTAGGAATATCAAGAGAGACTTTGAGTCGTTTATATCGTGTATGATGTGATGTTTATCACAATATCAAAGTGACAAATGCCCTTCGTTAACATGCGTAAGTTTATAAGCTTTGCTGCTTAATAAATTTAGTATGAAAGGTGCAAATAAAGTTGTTTATAAAGCTGCCGTCGCAGCAATTAGTCTGTTTATTTTTATTGTTTTATTCTGTGATGCCGCAGTTGCGCAGGAACAAAAAAAAGTAGTATTATACCAAGCGGGATAATACGAAATGCAGTTGGGTGATTTTACAGTAATTGCTTTGTCAGACGGAACTGCTCCCATAGATGCAAACAAATTAATGAAGTTTGCCAAGCCCGGAGAAATTAATCAACTACTTAAAAGTTCATTTCAAACCTCGCCTGTTGAGGCGTCTATAAATGCTTTCCTGGTTAAAACAAACAATCATCTGATTTTAATAGATGCCGGTACAGCTACCGCTTACGGACCATCTGCAGGACATTTAACCGAAAGCTTGTATAACGCCGGATATAAATCGGAACAAATTGATGCCATATTGATAACGCATATTCATGTTGACCATACTGGTGGCTTAATGAATGGCAATGAAATGGTTTTTCCGAATGCAACAATTTATATAAGCAAACCTGAAGCAGATTTTTGGTTAAATGAAACAAGTAAAAAGAATGCACCTAAAGCCCTCTTACCTTTTTTTCAATATGCGGAGAACACAGTAGGTCCGTATCAAAAAGCCGGTAAGGTTAAGTTGTTTGGTTATGACAAAGAATTATTTCCTGGAATTATGCCTGTCCCCACTCCCGGCCATACGCCTGGACATACTTCGTATGCATTAGAAAGCAAAGGGCAAAAGCTTTTATTTTGGGGTGATATAACACACATAGGAGCAATTCAATTAGCCGACCCTTCTGTTTCTATAGATTACGATGTTAATCCTGAAGCAGCTGCAGTAACACGCAAAAAAGTCTTAACCGAAGCAGCCAGAGAAGGCTACTGGGTAGCAGGCAGTCATCTTTCATTTCCCGGCATTGGGCACTTAAAAGCTGTAGGTTCCAGGTATGAGTTTGAGCCTATACATTATAGTACTTATGGAACTGGTCAATAATCAAGGAATGAGTTGTCCATAATGTTTGTTATCAAGTGAACATAGTGAAAATAAGAACCACCGGTGTTAGAAATTCTTTTCAAAGCAATAGCAATTTTACAACTTAAATATTATCGACGCATACATACTGCCTGTTGAATTAAAACGATAGTTTCATTACAAAAGGGTTTATGTATAATCAAAGTATTAATGCAAACAGGCGCAACGTACAGAACAAAAATACAATTGTTGCTAACTGAGCATTATGGAAAGAAAGAAGCGTTGGTAATCTAACACCATCAATAAAACATTAACTTAGCTTTGTTTACCGGTTTATCGCATCTGTACAGGACTGTTAACCGCCTGAAAATAATGAAGCGCCGTTATAGCCATTCAAAACATCCGACACCGCAATAGATAAAATGATAATTGACGAATGAATGACAGCGATACAAATAACTTCCTTAAAATCTGCAACCAGTTATTACAACTTGACACCCCAGCAGAAAATGACTTGTTACAAGATTAATAACAAAAGACTTTAACAAAGGCGAACATTTATTGCCAAAAGACAAAGTTTGCAAAAACCTATTTTATAGAAAAAGGACTTGTAAAGTTGATTTTATTTAAAAATGAAAAAGAATTTATGCGGGTTAGAATGAATGCAGGTAATTCGATAAAGCAATACGCCCACATGATTTAACTTTTTGTCAAATGACAAAGAATATCAGCAATTTGTTTTACAATTTGCAATTATGGAAAAGCTAATAAACTACTTACTTCAATTTGGACAACTTAATCAACAACAAATTGAATTGGTAAGAAACAAAGCACAAGAAACAGAACTTAAAAAGGAGGCATACTTTTCCGAAGCTGGAAAAATTCCCAGAAGGGTTGCATTTATTAATGAAGGCATTTTACGGGTTTGCTTTTACAACAGCAGCGGAAATCAAATCACCAAATATTTTATGGATGAAAACAGCTTTGCCGTTGACATCAACAGCTATACACAAAAAATTCCATCTTCTGAATATGTGCAGGCAGTAACAGATTGTAAACTAATTATTTTTTCAAGAGAAGCTTTGGACGATTTATCCGCAACCATCATTCAGTGGGATAGTATAATAAGTAAGATTACTGCAAAAGCATTAGTAGATAAAGTCAATAAGTTAAGCCCGATGTTGAATGAAAATGCAAAGGTTCGCTACTTAAGTTTTCTTGACAAATTTCCTCAACTTGCAAATAGAATTCCTTTATCGTTTTTAGCCTCTTATTTAGGCATTACACAATCCTCATTAAGCAGAATCAGAAAGAATATCCGGTGAACCTTATTATTTGCCAAATGGCAAATGCTTAAGTAAAAAGACATGGTAGTTTTGTTCCTTACAATTAAAAGAAATAAAATGAAAACAATTATTATCACCGGAGCAAACAGAGGAATTGGCTACGAATGTGCTTTGCAAATGGCAACGTTATCCCCAAATGAACAAATCATTATAACATCCCGAAATATAGAATTGGGGAATGAAGCAATAAAGTCAATTAAAAGCAAAACAGGTCACCAGCATTTAAAATGTCTTCCTTTAGATGTTGCCTCCTTAAAATCAATTCACGAATTTGTAACACTTTTTTCTAAAGAAAAAGATAATCAGCTTATATCGCTTGTTAACAATGCCGGCGGACAAAATACTGGACCCTTACAATACACGGTTGATGGTATTGAAGAAACGTTTGGTACAAACCAGCTTGGTGGTTTTGCTTTAACGCTTTTGCTCATGCCTTTTATGGACAATGAAGCAAGTATAACTTTCACTGCAAGCGGCACTCACGACCCAGAAAAGAAAGAAGGTGTAGAACCGCCCATTTATAATACGGCAGAAGAATTGGCTTATCCAAAAGTTACGAATGAAAAAGAAATGACTGCGGGACAAAGACGATACTCAACTTCTAAATTATGTGTTATAATGACCGTTTATGAACTACAGAAACATTTGGAAAATACATCCATTCGTGTAAATGCTTTTGATCCTGGAATGGTGCCAGGAACTGGTTTAGCAAGGACCTTTCCGCCACTCTTAAAGTTTATGTGGAATAATGTAATGCCGGTATTAACACTTTTTAGACGAAATACAAACACTGCAAAAAAGTCGGGAGCAAATCTTGCAAACCTTGCTTTTGGGAAACAGTATAAAAACCTTAATGGCAAATATGTTGAAGGAACAAAAGTTATTCAATCTTCTAAGGACTCATACAATGAGACTTTCCAAAAAGATTTATGGAACACCAGTATAAAACTTGCACATATAACACAGGCAGATACATCTCTTCAGTTAGCATAACTGCAAGTGTTTTGGCATAGTGACACCTTAAAAAAGGCATACGAGCCGCTTCAAAAATATAAAGGTGAAAATGATCAGGCGAATGGTTTCTTGCAGATTGGAAAACAGTAAGACTAAAATCGAATAGACTACATTGAGGAGTTCCAAAAAAATTCATTATACGTGTTGTGGTTTAATTGTCCTGATCAGGGTTATTTATTGCATGCTGGCAAAAGCCTCAATGATTACTAAAATGATGTGATAGTAATCAGTTGGCGGAAGATCAGTCTGCGGCGGACCTGTAATAATAAAATGTCCTTAAATAAAGGAGAATGCAATGATTGATTTAAATCAAATTGCCTACGAAGAGCGAATGATACCCAATGCCTCTATTTCAGCTACTCATATGATTGAAATTAATGCTTCGGTTGAACGGGTATGGCAGATAGCAACGGATGTCGAAAATTGGCCTTAGTGGAATAATCATTTAAAAAACGCAAGGATTGACGGTTCCTTCGTTCAAGGATCGCATTTTTCATTTGGCGGATTACTTAAACATCATCTCACCTTCTCAAAGATCAGACAATTCGACTTGGTTATGTATTTTGGTAGTCTGCTTGGATATTCGGATGTGACTAAGTGGGAGTTCACGCGTATTACCAGTGAAAAAACGAAAGTAACCTTCACGGAATCTTCGACTGGATTTTCTGATCAACATACTTTACGGTAACGTTGCGCTAAAGACGCATCTTAAGATTTGGCTCGAAAAATTAAAGCAGCGAGCTGAGCTTAATTTTAAATATGAATAATTTACGAGTTCAGCTGCGAAGGTGGCTAGTTCTCGGCCATCAGCAATAATTGTCATTGTGCGTTATTTCACTAAACCCTACAAAATAAAATGCCATCATTTAACAAACAGTGTTTTTAAAATTTGGTTTGATAACTTCAACAAGAGATTTTATAAACTTTGAACAATTTGCATAAAATCATTTCTGCTACAATGGTCTGTTATTTTTCCATCTTTAAAATGTCTATTTCAATTACATTTAGTTCTATTTTTTTCCCAGAGGCTTTTTCCCCCATGAATTCACCTGTATGTGTTACTAATATTGTTTTTCGCAAACAAATTTTATCATCTTCCCCTAATATTTCATAAATTTTTACAGAGACGTCGGAAAAGCCTTTATGAAAAGCAGTAATAAATGAAATCATTACGCTTGCATCCGTGGGTCTATTGGGCGGTGCTGTATGATTCACAAACGAACTAGCCAACAACTCTTTTGTAATTTCGGTATTTGCTTTCTCAAAAAATTCATTATTGAATCTAATTACTGTTTGTTTATTATGTTCTACTGTCATTTACTTCTTTTTAATTTAAAATTTGTTTATGCTATCTCTGTTTTTGAATTCGGAGTCTTAATAATTAAAGTTATAAAAAATGTAAAAGGCGAATGAAATATAAGATTGAACATTTAGAAACAATAAACAATGAAATTTTATTAGCTTCAGTTGTGTTGCTAAGAATGCAAATAAGTACTATAAAAGTAACATCAACAATAAAACATAAATAAACTTCGGTTACAAGCTGACAATGGCTGTTGCACTTCTCATTGTGAATGAACACTTCTCCAGATAATAGAAACTTATAAAATTGTATTAAATAGACAAACTTGTCTATTTAATGCTTACTTTTGCTTGTGGTCAAAAAAAGAGGACAAGATGTAGTTAATAAGATTTTAGATACAGCCGCACGACTTTTTTTTCAACAGGGATATAATGTCACGGGCATCAACCAGATTATTGAAGAAGCTGATATTGCCAAAGCTTCATTATACAAACATTTTGAATCAAAGACCGACTTGTTGGTGGCTTACTTGCAACGCTTACATAAGCGCTGGTTTGAACAACTTGAAGCAGATGTTAACAAAGTAGCTGATCCCAAAAAGAAATTACTAACTCTATTCGATTATCATCGTGAACGTCAGTTACAAAATGGATACGGTGGTTGTCGTTTTATTAAAGCGAATGATGAAGCCGGCATGAGCGATGAACGTGTATTAAAAGAGATACAAAAAGCAAAACTACATCTCAAAAATTTTATAAAGAAGTCGGTAGTTAATTCCGGACATCAAAAGCTTCTAACAGATAGAGAATTGACTGAACTGATATTTATGATGCTGGATGGAGGGATAGTAGCAGCCTCTATATTTAAACATGCAGATGATTTGCAATCGGCTAAAGCAATAGTTCGAAAACTGATTTAAGCTTAAAGAAATATTAGACAAATAATTATCTGCTTCAGTGAACTAAAATTGTGAAATTTTCAATGCAATAATTAACCGGTCTTTAAAAACAATTAAACTGTATAACTATGAATTTTCGAAAGAATTCTATTAAGGCTTGGATTGCCTTTACAGCGTGCATAACGATAACTATTTTTACTTTTGGAGCAGATATTCCTCCCTACAATAATCAACTAATAAAATTAAAAGCTAAAGAACCAACATTAACCTCACATTCATTTACCTCAAAGCGTACCACAACGTATTACTGGGAGGCAGGACCAAGTAATGGTCCATTAATGATCTTCGTTCATGGATGGCCAGAGATTGGGCTGGTGTGGCGTGCACAAATGGAAACTTTTGCTTCAGAAGGTTGGCATTGTATTGCACCTGACCTGCGCGGCTTCGGCAATTCATCGATACCGAAAGCAAAGGAGGCTTACGCCATTAAGGAAATCGTGGAAGACATGGCAGAACTCCATGCTCACCTGGGTGGAAAAGCTGCTATTTGGGTTGGGCACGACTGGGGAAGCGTCATAGTTGCGTCTATTGCAAGTCATTACCCAAAAATCAGCCGTGGCGTAGTGCTCATCTCTGTACCTTATTTACCGAAGGGTTGGGCATTGCCAAATCTGATACCCTCCATAGACCGGACACTTTATCCTGCTGAAAAATATCCTGACGGGCAATGGGATTACTGGCGTTTTTACCTGACTCATTTTGATCAAGCCGTAAACGACATGGATGCTGATGTTAGAGCGACACTTGCATCCATTTATACAAAGGGTATCCCTTTTTCGGTTGGAAAGTTATCACCATCAGCAGTTGTTACTGCAAATGGTGGACGTTACGGCGCAGCACACCGGGCACCGGCTACCGAACCTGATTACACCTTATGGCCGCAACCCGACTTCGATACGCTTGTTGCAGCTTTCAGCAAAACAGGATTTAGTCCATGTAGCTCCTATTACATGAACGATGATGCTAACATTGCGTACGCTAATCTTGCGGTAAACAAAGGTAAATTAAATCAGCCGGTTTTATTTATCAATGACGAATATGAACCGTTTTCTAATATTAATTTGAGTAAAATCGGAGAACCTATGCGAAGCGCCTGTTCGAATCTTACTGTAATTGATCAGCCTTCAGGGCACTGGTTGCCTTTAGAACGTAAACTCGAACTAATTGAAACCATACGCTTATGGGTTAAATTGAATGAATTAAAGTAACGTAATATAAATAAGCGATAAGAAAGAATACTGGCTAATGATTTATTGCCATTTGAAAATATCAAGTATGCGTGTCTTGAAATACTTTAATTCGAATTAAAAAACATGACAACGATTGCTGGTATTGTTCTGCCTGAAAGTAACATGCTAAATTAATGGCAATTTTAGAGACAACAAACAATGATAAAGAGCTTACTTCATAACATACAAAATCTAATAACGCTAAGTTCGGCAGAGATAGACATTGTAACATCTTTATTTAAAGAAAAGACTTACAAAAAAGGAGACCTCTTTTTAGCAGAAGGACAAATTTGTAACAAGGTTGGGTTTGTTACAAAGGGATTAATGAGATACTACATTAGTTATAATGGCGAAGAAAAAACATACGCCTTCTCGCAGGAAAATGATTATGTCTGTAATTATGAAAGTTTTCTTCCGCAGAGCCCATCCTCAAAAATTATTCAGGCTGTAGAAGATTGTGATGTTTTAGTTATTTCTTATAATGACTTGCAACTACTTTATATCAACGTTCGTGAAGGAGAACGTTTTGGAAGGATTGCAATTGAAGCAGTTTTTTTACAATTATTAAAAGATATCAATTCATTTTATACCGAAACACCTGAACTTCGTTATAAACGATTTATAAAAAACCATGCAGATTTGCAGCAAAGAATTTCTCAATATCACATTGCCTCATTTGTTGGAGTAAAGCCTCAATCACTCAGCCGTATTCGGAAGAGAATTTTAACTCAGTCTTGATTTATTAACTGAGGTGCATTAAAATTGAATATCACCATGATAGCTTTGTTTCAACACGCAAACAAGTTATCATGACAACAAAAATTTCTTACGCAATCGCAGTTCTGTTGGGCTTGGGAATGATTTTTATTGGTGCCCGCTTCTTATTGTCGCCCGAGGTAGCAACAAGCGGATATGGTTTGCATTTCAATGCACAGGGCGATTACGCATTTCAATACATAAAAGGTATCAGGGATATATTTTCTGGGTTGCTGATTTGCATTTTTGTATTAATGAATGAAAGACGTGCTTTGGGCGTGACCTTATTAGCGGGCACAATGATTCCTGTTACCGATATGATTATTGTTCTTGATAAAAGCTACAATAGTATTCTTCAGGCTATACCACACATTATTGCTATCATCATTTGCACCGTATTCGGAATCACTTTATTGGTAACCAAACCTTCAAAAAGAACTCTATGAAAACGCAAGGATATATTAAATTAATAAGTTCAGTTACAACCAACAAAAAAAGTGTATTGGAATTAAATATTCTTCCGGGTGAGAAAACGCCGTGGCATTATCATGAGTTGTTTTCAGAAACATTTAATATTTTAAAAGGCACACTGGAAGTAGGAAAAGGTAATAACATTCTCCATTTAAAACAGGGAGCCATTGCAAGAATAGAACCGAATGAGAAACATTATTATAACAATGTTTCTAACGAAGAATGTATTATAACCACTACGATTGAACCAGGTAACAAAAACTTTGAAAATTCTCTTTTTATTTTAAAAGGTCTTGCAAACGATAGCTTAGCTACTACAGCAGGAACTCCTAAAAAATTTGCTGACTTGGCAATCTTTGTTTACCTGAATAATTTCCGATTAGTTGGAATTCAAAAAATTGCTGCACCAATATTTAATTGGGCTGCTAAATCAGCTATGAAGAATGGACATTTGAATGAATTGATACAAAAATATTGTAACAAATAAATCTGAATTAACATAATGGAACAATTAAGAATTTATAGGCTTGTTAATAAAAAGACAGCAGCGCATTATTTTACGAGCAATGGAGTAAATACATCATAAGCCTCCCAAAATTTGGTTTTCAATTCAAAGGGGTTTGGATTGGTAATACTCCTGAATCAGAAAATCAGGTAATTGCTATTGTATCTTTTCCTGAAGGTGCTGATATTGATGAAATGACAGAACCCTATATGAAAAGCCCGGACTTCAATGAAGATATGGGAGACTTTGACAGAAGTAACATTGTTAACGTAAAAACAAAAATAATGAAACCTTTGAACTGACCTGAAATTTTGAGCAGGGGAAAAAGCAGCCATATTGTGTAGCTGTATGCGGAAAGCGTAAGTAAGGATTGCAAAAAAACATCAGCAATAGACCACTAAATTTTTTCATCATGAAATTAATACCAGCAGGTAAAATGCTCATTACAATTGTAGCCGCTTATGCTGCGTTTGGTTCTTATGTTTTTGATTGGAATAAAACACATATTTATAATCCTGATTGGCCACCACATGCCAAATTTCATAATGCCCAAACCATGTTACTTGCTAAATATTCGAAAGAAGAAATAAAAAAAATTCGCAATTTACTGTATATGATTGGTGAACTTGATTATAAGATTTTTAAAAATAAGAAAGGCAATCTTGAAGTAGCTAAGCTGGAATGATATTGTTTATATGTACCTCCTTGAGCTTTGATAAACAGGATTTTATTCAACATTAGTCTTTACTTGAATGTTTCTATATTAGCCAATAAGATCATGAATAAAAAAATTAAAATAATGATAAACGTCATATTATATTCAAGAGTATCAACCGATGATCAGGCACAAAAGGGTTTTAGCTTGCTTGACCAAAAGAGAAGCTAATTAAACATTGTTCAGATAAAAAATATAATATTATTAAACACTTTGAAGAAAACGGTTTCTCTGCTAAAACATTCAACCGGCCACGGTTTAAAAATCTATTAGAATTTTTAAATAAAAATAAGGGACTTATATCAAAACATATAGTAGTAAAATGGGATAGGTTTTCACGTAACTTGGTTGATGCGCTTTTCATGAAGGTAACAGCGGATATAAAGAATATTCTGATTTCGGATTTTCGTTGTTAGGTAACATGGATTACTACTACAAAACTGCTAATACTGAGAACAAGCTAAGAATGCTTGGTTTGATATTTCCGGGAAAACTTGTTTTTGCAAATAATACTTTTCAAACCACAAAACCAAACGAGATACTGACGCTACTATGTAATGCTGGTAAGGCTTTCAGCAATCCTATAAAAGAAAATTCCCGCAATAATACGGGAAAGTTTTGTAAGGTGACCCCGCCAGGATTCAAACCTGGAACCTTCTGATCCGTAGTCAGATACTCTATTCAGTTAAGCTACGGGGCCAATAACGGGTTGCAAATATAAACATCAGTATTTAAATAAGAAAGTAATCACAAATCACCTGACTTTTAGTGCATTTTTCAATTTTAAATGCAATTTTTTATAATACTTTTAAATTGTAAAATCAATCTTTTATTATTTGCGGGTATCATAAGTATCAGGACTTTTGAATAGAATTTATCCTTAATTTAAAGGATAAATTAATAGTATCAAAGGCAAGTATATATAATCGCTCCGTTTTTGGGATAAACGCTTTATCAAGCCGGATACATACCGGAACGTTTTTGTCCGTTTAAGAACGATGCTATTGGTGCGTCTGAAGTCAAATAACGTCTTATATCCACATCAGGTAAAAGCTTTGTGGGAGTATGAACCGCAGGCATTAGAGAATGGAGAGCACAAGCGTTTTTCTTCTTTTGTTATTTATGCAATGGGATGAATTTAAAGGATGTTGCATACTTGAAACATCGGAACATGTAAGTGACTGTTTTACTTTTGTAAGAGAGAAAAAACTAAACGTACAACCCCAACAGAAAAACGAATCACCGTTTATCTTCATCCGGAAGCAACAAAAGTAATTGATGCATAGGGCAATCAATCAACCGAACCAAATGATTATGTATTTCCTTTTTTAAACGGATATAAGACGGTATTACAAAAAGAAAATTCAAAAGGAATGAACATGATGCTTCGTAAAATCGAGGTTAAGCTTGGTTTAGCTTACATCTATGTTTGAATTTAGTTCGGCATTCTTTTGCAACAAGATTAAAATTGACGGCACACCTGCATCCTTCATTTCAGATTCAATGGGTCATAGTAGTAGTCAAGTCACTGAACACTATTTAAAATCAATTCCTACAAAGCAATATCAAACATGTCCGAATCTTTGTTTGCAGTTTGATTAATTGAGTAAGCCAAAAAGATGTCAATTTTAGCATCTAAATTTATAGACTTGGTGTTTCACATATTACTCATATAACAAATACTGTTATCAACACTATAGGCATTTATTGTCTTAGGTTGGTCTTTATTTACCATTTTTTTGCAGTACCCTGGAGTAACGCTTGCCAATAATTTTAATTGTTGTCGGTGACTCCTTTATATATTTAATTTTTACAACCCAGCATAATAATCATATCCTCGTTCCATCCAGTAATCGCGGGGCTTGCTATTGGTAAAAAAGATTTCGCCAATATTCTTTAAATTTTTAATGCCATATTTAACTGGAATAATTAACCGCAACGGACGACCATGCTGATATATTAACGGCTGTCCATTCATTTCATAACATAACATTGTTTGCGGATGCAATGCACTCGGCATATCCAAACCTATATAATACCTCTGGTCGGGTGTTTGCATACCAATATATTTCATTTTTGTCTGACTTTGCAAACCAAGTGCGACAATAAAATCTCTAAGCGGAACGCCTGCCCAGTGCTGAATCTGGCTCCATCCTTCCACACATTTAAAGTCATACACAATTTCTTTCTTTGGCAGTTTTTTTATTACATCCAGGCTAACAGGTATTGTGCTGCCATCACCCTTTCTCACTATTAATCGCCAGGCGGTTTCATCTATATCCTCTTGCAAACCGATGAGGCTGTTGATACGAACATTTTTTACCGCTTTTTCCACCGGATATGTTTTTACAAGGTGATGCTCGCTAAAGGTTGAAGTCAATATCTTTTCATTTGTTTCCAATGTGCTTCGCAAAGGCTGCAAAGCACCGTTATCAATAGGCTGTCGGTTCAGCCATTTCCATCCTAAAAAACTAGTAGCACCGGCAGCCGCAAATCCCAAGTAAGATAAGAAGGTGCGGCGCTGGAGTTTCTTATTACTTTCTTGCTCGGTGCGGTCAAAAAAATCAAGTTTCTTCATTTGTTTCGGTTTTTTGTGATGACGCAGGATAAGTTGCATTGGGTATAACTTCAAAGCCGGTAATCATTGCCTGGAAATTATGCCAGCCGGTTTTAATAACCTGCGCAATATGAATAATAAAAAAAAGCACATAGCCGATAGTCAAAATAAAATGTTCCATTCGTGCTGTTTCATAGCCACCACATATAACAGACAGCCAATTCCATTGTGTAGGTTTATATACGGCAAAGCCTGTAAGTACAGAACCAATTCCCATTAAAATAATAGCGGTGTAAGCAATGCGTTGTGCGCCATTATATTTTTTTTGCGGTGGGTGGTATTTGCGGATATGCAAGTCGTGAAGCAATACTTGCCAGGCTTCTTTGAAAGAATGCTTATTTGGCAATAAATATTTCCATTCACCTGAAAAAATAGTATAAAGTGTATATAAAAGTCCATTGATAATGAACAACCATGCAAAAGCAAAATGAAAGTTCATGCCCTCTGCAAGGCGATGCGGAATTTTCAGCGCCGTGTAAAAACTATTTGGAAAAAAATGAAAGAGTTCTTTGCTGCCAATGCTGATTTTATAAGGTGTGTAAGCCCAGTAAATAAGCAATCCGCTCCATATCATGATTGTAAGCAAGGGAAAGTTTATCCAGTGAAACCAGCGGATACCAAGCGGATGTTTTTTAAGAACCGTTTTCATGCAATCAAAGTTAGAAGAAAAAAAGTCTTTATTATTTAAGGATGGGTTATTGATTTCTTCTTTTTATATCACATTTTACCACAAGACATAAAGAAAATTTCGTAAATATTGAAGCTAGGGTGAAATATTAATTACCATTAAGCGGCCATGAATTGATGAGATGGTAGTCAGGAGTAGCAGATGTTATTGCCAACGCTATTTGTATGCAATGGGAAAACGCATTAGCAGTTTACCAATTACTTTGATAAGGTATGGTTGATAATTTTTATCACGCCTGTTTAGATTTTTAAGCCGACCGTTTTTAAAATTACACCTTCAATACACTCAATTTATTAAAAGTAAACGTAATAGCACATTTTTTGTGTTACAATAATTTTCAATTTACAGACTAATAATTTTTCATGTTTAATAAAGAAGATAATGCTTTGTTAGACGATAACAAAGGCACAACAAGAAGAGAGTTCATTGTCCGAACATCAGCTTTCACTGCCGCTATAACAATTGCTAAATACCCTGTAAAAACGATTGTAGATAAAATCAATCAACCTGAAGCAGGCAATGTAGTTGTAACAATAAATGTAAATGGCAAAAGCAAGACATTAGAGATAGACGCACGAACAACATTGCTGGATGCACTTCGTGAAAACATGCATTTAACCGGAACAAAGAAAGGTTGCGACCGTGGTCAGTGTGGTGCGTGTACAGTGTTGGTTGATGAAAGAAGAATTAATTCGTGCCTGTATCTTGCTGCCATGTGCGATGGCTCAAAAGTAACAACGATTGAAGGTTTAGGAACAGAAGATAATCTTCATCCTATGCAACAGGCTTTTTTAAAACATGATGCTTTTCAATGTGGTTATTGCACATCAGGACAAATATGTTCTGCTGTTGGTTTGTTGAAAGAAGGTCATGCTAAAACAGACGATGATATTAGAGAATTAATGAGCGGCAATATTTGTCGCTGCGGCGCTTATCAGAATATTTTGGATGCCGTTAAAGAAGTACAGAATGCTTAATCAACCTAAATCTTATCAATCTTAATTATGTATCCATTTACATACATCAAAGCAAAAACAAACAAAGATGCCATTGCTGCAATTGGTTCAAATACCAATGCAAAATTTATTGGCGGCGGAACAAATATTGTTGATTTAATGAAGATGAATATTGAAAAGCCACATCAGCTTGTTGATATTACTTCGCTTGATTTAAAGAAGATAGAAACGCTTTCAAATGGTAATGTAAAAATTGGTGCGCTGGTGCGCAACAGTGATTTAGCATATCATAAAACAATAGCTGAAAAATTTCCGATGCTGTCAAAAGCCTTGCTGGCGGGTGCTTCAGCGCAGTTAAGAAATATGGCAACTGCCGGCGGCAACATTCTTCAACGCACACGCTGTTATTATTTTTATGATACAGCAACACCTTGCAATAAACGGGAGCCGGGTTCCGGTTGTTCTGCTATTAAAGGTTATAACCGAATGCATGCAATTTTAGGAACGAGTGATAAATGTATTGCAACGCATCCTTCAGATATGTGTGTTGCCTTGTCTGCGCTTGATGCAATTGTTCATGTTGAAGGAATAAATGGCGAACGCACGATTAACTTTTTAGACTTTCATTTGTTGCCTGGCGACACGCCCGAAAAAGAAAATGTTTTACAACAAGGTGAATTAATAACTGCCATTGAAATTCCTTCATCATCATTTGCAAAAAACTCTACTTATTTAAAAGTACGTGACCGTGCTTCGTATGAGTTTGCTTTGACATCAGCAGCGGTTGCTTTGGATATTCATAATGGCACAATTAGTAATGCACGTATTGCTTTGGGTGGTGTTGGCACAAAACCCTGGCGTGCAAAAGAAGCGGAACAGTCACTCATTAATAAAAAAGCAACCACGGAAAATTTTTCTGCTGCCGCAAATGTTGCGTTGAAAGATGCTGTTACGTATAAGTATAATGCGTTTAAACCGCAGCTTGCAAAACAAACAATCATCAGCGCATTACAAATGATAGGAGGCAACAATGGATAGCATAATTGGCAAACCAATTGACCGGAAAGATGGTCCTTTAAAAGTAACAGGTAAAGCAATGTATGCAGCTGAATGGAACATCCCAAACCTTGCTTATGGCATTACAATTCAAAGCACAATTACCAAAGGTCACATCAATAATATTGATACAAGTGCTGCTGAAAAATTAAAAGGTGTATTGGGTGTAATGACTTATAAAAATGCAATGCAACTACATACACTTTCCGGCAGCGACCCAAGCAGCGGCAAGTTTGCTGAGAAAGATTTATTGCCTTTTCAAAGTGAAAGAATTTTTTATAATGGTCAGCATATTGCTGTTGTAATTGCAGAAACTTTTGAAGTTGCAGAGCATGCTGCTTCGCTGATAAAAGTTACTTATAATGAAGAGAAGCCTGTGTTTGATATCAATCAGCCTGAAGCAAAAATTTATCAGCCGCAGCAAGGGCTTGGTGGCACACAAGTGCAGGTAAAACGTGGTGATGCAGAGCAGGGAATGAGCAATGCTTCAACCAAAATTGAACAAACATATAACACTCCGGTGTATCATCACAACCCGATGGAACCGCATGCAACGTCTGCAGTTTGGAATGGCGATACTCTTACTGTCTACGACGCAACGCAATCGGTTTTTGGTAATAAAAATGCCATATCAACAATGCTTGGTATTGCACCTGATAAAGTACGGTTAATATCACCGTTCATAGGCGGCGGTTTTGGTTCAAAAGGTTTTATGTGGGCGAACTCTATTCTTGCGCCGATGGCTGCAAAGTTCATCAATCGCCCGGTAAAAATTGTGCTCGAAAGAACAGGTCAGATGTTTACTTGTGCCGGTCGCCGTTCCTTCACTATACAAAAAATTAATTTGGGAACTGATAACGGCGGAAAGCTAACATCAGTGAAACATGAAACAACTTCTGAAACATCTTTTGTAGATGAATTTGTTGAACCTGCAGGCGTTGCAACAAAGATGATTTATGCTACGCCGAACCTTGACATCACACAAAATATTGTTCGCTTAAATAAAGGAACACCCTGCCCGACAAGAGCGCCGGGCGAAGCAGTTGGAACGTATGCATTTGAAGTTGCGATGGATGAACTTGCGGAAAAATTAAACATAGACCCTGTTCAGTTGCGCTTAATAAATTATGCTGAAAAAAATCCGGATGATGGTCATCGGTTCTCTTCAAAAAATCTGAAAGAATGTTATGAAAAAGGAGCGCAGTCAATTGGCTGGTCAAATCGAAATATAAAACCCGGTTCAACTAAAGAAGGTAACTTTTTGGTTGGTTATGGAATGGCAACCGCAACCTATCCTGCCAACAGAAGTAAAGCAACAGTGCGTTTAAAATTGTACCAGGAAGGTAATGCTGTTGCAGCCTGTTGCACGCAGGATATTGGCACCGGAACATACACTGTAATGGCGCAGGTTATGTCTGATGCATTGGGCTTGCCAATTGATAAAGTTGAATTTAAATTAGGTGATACCATTTATCCGCAGGGACCAAATTCCGGTGGTTCGCAAACGATGGCAACAACAGGTCCGGCTGTGCGTGCAGCCGCATTAACCGTAAAAAGCAAAGTAATAAAATTAGCTGTTGCTGATAAAAAATCGCCGCTGTATAATCAAACCGAAGATGCGATAAGCGTTGATGAGGGAAAGTTGTTTGTAACAAGTGATAATTTAAAAGGAGAAACATATTCGCAGATATTGACAAGAGCAAAAATGCCATTGGTTGAAACTGAAATCACTACAAATGTTTCAACAAGAGAAACACAAAAATCAGAATCTAATCCAACAACAAAACAAGGCGGAGAACAGGGCGGACAAGGTCAGCAAAGCGGTGGACAACAAGGTGGTTCAAAAGATGAAAGCAAAGACAATCCTTTTGTAAAACAAGACCAAGATCTGGATAGAAGTAATGTTGCATTTCATTCGTTTGGTGCGCAATTCGTTAAGGTATTGGTTGACCCGCTTACGTGCATGATTAAGGTTGATAAAGTAGTAAGTATAATGGATGTGGGGCAGATATTAAATGAAAAAACAGCGAAGAGCCAGATAATGGGTGGCGCTATTTTCGGCATCGGCATGGCGTTGATGGAAGGTAGTGTGTATGATGAAAATACAGGTCGCATTGTGACAAGAGATTTGGCTGATTATCTTGTTCCTGTTCACGCAGATATGCCAACGTTTGATGTGCAGTTCACTAATGTAAAAGATGAATTTATCAGCCCGGTTGGTGCTCGTGGTGCAGGCGAAATTGGTATTACGGGAATTACTGCAGCAATTGCAAATGCAATTTATAATGCTACCGGAAAACGTGTAAGAGATTTACCAATTACGCCGGATAAATTGATTGTGTAAATAAGTAAATAACTAAAGATTAATACCAATAAAGATGAGAGTAGTAACATTAGAAGAACACATAAGTTTATCGGAGTTTGATAACCGCATTAGCAAAGAAGCAAGAATAGCAAGAGGCTGGCCAAGTCCTGATGATAGTGCCTCACCAATGCAACGTGTGCAGCATCAGTTGGAAGAAGTGGGTGAAGAAAGAATTGCAGACATGGATGAAAGCGGCATTACTATGCAGGTATTATCTGTAACTGCGCCCGGCGGAGATATCATTGAAGCAAAAGATGCGGTTGATTATGCGAAAGATTATAACGATGAGATAGCAAAAATTGTTGATGACCATAAAGAACGTTTTGCAGCCTTTGCTGTATTACCAATGAAAGCACCTGATGCAGCTGCGGATGAACTGGAACGTGCAATAAAAGATTTAGGTTTTGTTGGTACAATGATTAATGGAACAACGAATGATAAATTCTTAGATGATAAACAGTTTGCATCGATACTTTCAAGCGCAGAAGCATTGGATGTGCCAATTTATATTCATCCTAATCTTCCAATTAAAGCAGTGAATGATGTATATTATAATAATCTCCCTTACTCGTTAGGTTTCGCTTTATCTATCGCAGGTTGGGGTTGGCATTCTGAAACTGCCATTCATGTTCTAAGAATGATTTTAGCAGGCACGTTCGATAAATATCCAAACTTAAAAATTATAATTGGGCACATGGGAGAAATGCTTCCGATGATGATGGAGCGTATCAATAATATTTATAAAGATGCAGGTTTAAAACGCACTATAAAAGAAGTATTGAAAAGCAATGTATGGATTACAACAAGCGGTTTGTTTACGCAACCACCGTTTCAGCTTGCGGTGCAAACATTTGGGGCAGACAGAATAATGTTTTCAGTTGATTATCCTTACAGCCCTAATAAAGCAGGAAAGAAATTCTTGGACGAAATGAATATACCTGCTGAAGAAAAAGAAAAGATTGCGCATAGCAATGCAGATAGATTACTGAAGTTGAAAGTATAAAATTTATATTTCAGAAACATATTTGTTACACAAAGTTTTTATCAGCTTATGAATATTAAACAAAATCCATCAGGTTTACAGGCAAATGGTTTTACGCTGCCTTTAAGTCTTTCAATAAATGGAAAGCAATACGATTTAAACATTGAGCCTCGTGTTTCCTTGCTCGATGCATTGCGTGAATACATTGGCTTAACCGGTACAAAAAAAGGTTGTAACCAGGGTGCTTGTGGTGCGTGTACAGTTTTGGTTGATGGTGAAAGAATTAATTCGTGTATGACGCTGGCTGTGCAATACCAGGGCAAAGAAATTACAACGGTTGAAGGCCTTGCTGAAGATGGAAATTTAAGTGCTTTGCAACAGGCGTTTATTGAGCATGATGGATTTCAATGTGGTTATTGTACGCCGGGACAATTATGTTCTGCAACGGCAATGATTGAAGAATTTAAGAATGGAATGCCAAGCGCTGTTTCGCCTGATGTTGCGTCAGAAGAATTTGAATTTTCAGAAAAAGAAATTAAGGAAAGAATGAGCGGCAACCTTTGTCGCTGTGGCGCTTATGTTGGTATTGTTGAAGCAATTCAGGAGGCATTTAGTAACAAAGAAACAACTGTAGCACATGAAACTTTTTACTTATAAACAAGCTGATGGTGTTGATGAAGCAATAAAAGCTGCATCAACAAAAACCATTTCAAAATTTATTGGTGGCGGAACGAATTTGGTTGACTTAATGCGTGAAAACATCGAGCAACCGGATACAGTAATTGATGTAACACATTTGCCATTGACTGATGTTGAAGAGCTGGAAGATGGCAGTATAAAAATTGGTTCGCTGGTTCGTAATTCTCATTTGGCTGCTAATAAAATTATAAGAGAAAAATTTCCTGTTTTATCGCAGGCAATATTGAACGGCGCATCTGGGCAGTTGCGCAATATGGCAACAACCGGCGGCAACATTATGCAGCGTACACGTTGTTATTATTTTTATGATGAAACAGCGTGTTGCAATAAACGCAATCCCGGCAGCGGCTGCGATGCGATTGATGGTTACAATCGTATTCATGCGATTTTAGGAACGAGTTTTACATGCATTGCAACACATCCAAGTGATATGTGTGTGGCAATGGCTATGTTGGGTGCAAAAATTATTGTTGAAGGAAAAAATGGTGAGCGTGAAATTGCATTTACTGATTTTCATAAACTGCCCGGCGATACGCCGAACATCGAAACCGTTTTACAGCAAGGCGAATTGATAACATCAGTTGTTATTCCGCCGCAGGATTTTACAAAAAATTCTTTGTATAGAAAAGTGCGTGACAGGGCGAGTTATGCTTTTGCATTAGTGAGTGTTGCTGCTGCTTTGGAAGTTGAAAATGGTTCAATTAAAAATGTAAGAATTGCGTTAGGTGGTGTTGCGCATAAACCGTGGCGTGCATTTAAAGCGGAAAATTATTTAATGAATAAAGAAGTAACAGAAGAAAATTTTATGTTGGCTGCTGAAGAAGAATTAAAAGATGCAAAAGGTTTTGAACATAACAGTTTTAAAATTGGTTTAGCGAAAAGAACTATGGTGAGTGTGTTGAAAGAGTTGGTGTAAATCGTCATTGCGAGCAAAGCGAAACAATCTCAAATTTTAGATTGCTTCGTTTGTACCTCATTCGCAATGACGAATGCAAATTGCGTGAGGGATAGTAGCAGAAAGCCCACAGCCGAAGCATCTGTGCAAAGGCTTTGTGGCGAGGACTTGCAGCGGATAGCCTGCCGGCTTTCCGGCAATTCTGCGGAATGCCGGCACGCCCAAATAAATAAAAAAAGAGATTAAAAATATGAGCATCATTTCGAAAATTATGGAAACGGTTGTGCAGGCGATGCCGGATAAAAAACCGGACAGGCTGATACATCAAAAGAAGTATATCGGGCAGGCGATTAACCGTGTTGACGGGCAATTGAAGGTTACCGGCGAAGCGAAGTTTTCTGCGGAATATGAACTGGATAATATCTGCTATGCGGCGCTTGCTTACAGCAGTATTGCGAAAGGGAAAATAAAGAAACTTAACCTTTCTGCGGCGCAAAATGCGGAAGGTGTAATCACGATTATAACGCATGAAAACAGTCTGAAATTAAACAAGCCGGTTCTGTTTGACCCAAGTGGAAGAAGCCGGGGTTCGGCAGCGATGGACATTGATATTTTAAAGGATGAAAATATTTACTGGAACGGGCAACCGATTGCCATTGTTGTGGCAGATACGCAGGAACAGGCAGAACATGCAGCTACATTAATAGCGGTAGAATATAAAGAAGGCAAATCAACCTTATCGTTCGACGCAAATAAGAGCAAAGCCAAAACACCGTCTAAAGTAATGATGGAGCCGGCAGAAATTAAAATTGGTGATGCGGAAAAAGAATTAAAACATGCTGCTCATTCAACCGATAATTTTTATCATACGCCAAGATATAATCACAATGCGATTGAGCCGCATGCAACCATCGCAGCTTTTAAAGAAGATGGCAGGCTGGTTGTGTTTGATTCAACGCAGGGATTGTATGGTGTGACGAGAACAGTTGCGGGTGTGTTTTCGATGAAGCCGGATGAAGTGCAGGCAGTTGCTCCGTTTGTCGGTGGCGGCTTTGGCGGCAAAGGTTCTGTGTGGTTTAATACGATGTTGTGTGTGCTGGCGGCAAAACAAACCGGCAGACCTGTGAAGCTAAATTTATCAAGAGAAGGTGTGTTTAGAATTATCGGCGGATGCACCCCATCGGAACAGCGTGTTGCGATTGGTGCGGATGAAAACGGGAAGTTTGTTTCCATCGTTCACAGCGGCATTACTGCTACAACAGAGCATAATAATTTTCCTGAACAGTTCTCTTTCCCGATACGTCATTTATATGCATCCAAAAGTTTTTATATTGGTCAGAAAGCGCTTAACCTTGATACGGTTGCAAATACATTTATGAGAGCGCCGGGAGAATCTATCGGAACATTTGCAATTGAATCTGCGATTGATGAACTGGCCTATAAAATGAATATGGACCCGGTTGAATTAAGGCGCATTAATGAGCCTGCAAAAGACCCGACAAAAGAAACAGAATTTTCTTCAAGGCATTTGATTGAAGCGTATCAACGAGGTGCAAAAAAGTTTAGATGGAAACATCTTCCGCCTAAATCTCAGCGGGATGGTGAATGGCTGATTGGTCAGGGTATTGCCACTGCGTTTTATCCTGTATATCGTTTTCCTGCAACTGTAAAAATTAGCTTGTTTGCAGATGGAACGGCTATTGTAAAAGCGGCGGCGCATGAAATGGGTATGGGCACAGCAACGGTGCAGTTGCAGCATTCGGCAGACAGGTTTGGTTTACCGATTGAAAAGGTTTCATTTCAATACGGCAATTCTGATTTGCCTGAAGCGTCTTTTGCCGGAGGCTCTAATCAAACAGTAAGTGTTGCTGCAGGCATTTCTTCTGCGGCAGAAAAAGTTTTGGAAGAATTTTTTAAGCTGGCTTCAAAGAATAAAAACTCACCGTTGCATAATTTAAAATTTGAAGATGTGGAAGCGAAGAATGGCGGGCTTTTCAGCAAGAATGATTCAACGAAAGGAGAAACTTATATTGATATTTTAAAAGAAGCAGGCAAAGGTTTTATTGAAGCAGAAGCAACTTCTGATATGCCGTTGGAAATTCAAAAATATTCAATGGGTTCGCAAGGTGCACAGTTTTGTGAAGTGCGTGTGAATGAAGTAACAGGTGAAGTACGTGTAATCCGTTGGGTTGGTTCATTTGATACAGGAAGAATTTTAAATCCCAAAACAGCAACCAGCCAGTTTCGTGGCGGCATTGTCATGGGCATCGGAATGGCATTGACTGAAGAAACTTTTTTTGATGAACGTAATGGAAGAATTATGAATCCGTCGCTTGCAGAATATCATGTGCCGGTAAATGCAGATGTGCCAAACATTGAAATTATTTATAATGATATTCCTGATGAACATACACCGTTGGGTGCACATGGCATTGGGGAGATTGGTATTACAGGAACGGCAGCTGCAATTGCAAATGCCATCTTTAATGCAACAGGAAAAAGGATAAGAAGTTTGCCGGTAACGCTGGATAAATTGCTATAAGATTAATAATGTTTAAATCATTCATTCCTTCGCAAACTTTACAATAAACTCAGTTACCTGGAAACAACTTCTTGCCGGTTTTTTTTCGCCGGGCACGGCAAGTTGAAAAGGTCCTCGGTCTGATGGTAGAAGTTTACCATCTGTAGAATCAGCGAGTACCACTGTGCGGTTTGTAAAAGTGGTATCAATCTCGGCAAGTGAAAATAAAACTTCATACCCATCGGCACATTTCACCAACAAATACTTTGAAAGATTTTCGCCATGCAAATCTTTACCCATCGTTACGCCTGCCATGTTTAATATTTCCAAAACAGGAACACCGCTATAACTATGCTCTTTGCCATCACGGCTTAAAACATTTACGGTGCTGTGTTTCATTTTTGCGATATCTGCTGCATATAATTTTAATGGCTTTGTTACTTCACCATCAACAGTAACAGATGGTTTTAACGTGTCGCTTTGTGCAAACAACAGCGAAGTATTAATCATAAAAAAGAAAAAAATTAAAAAACAATAAATGCAACGCATGATGTCAATTTAAAAATGGATTTGAAAAATTTTTATTGGTAATGAAAGATGAATCCGTAAGCATATTTAAAAAAGCGACAATGTCTTTCTTTTCCTTTTGATTTAAATCAAGTTGTTTGCCGTTAACAATGTTTGATTTATTCTGCAGAAAAGGACTCAACGTACTGCTTTTTAAAACATGCTCATTATAATGATTAATTACTTCATCTAAAGTTTTAAAACGACCATCGTGCATATAAGGTGAAGTAAGTGCAATGTTTCTTAATGTTACAACTCTGAACCTTCCTTCATCAAAAGATTGATGTGTGATTTGCTCACGACCTGCATCTGTAAAAACACTGTCAAGCCCGTTATTCTGATACAATTCACTATAGGTTTTTGGTCCGCCATGGCAATGTCCGCAATCCGCACCTCTTATATTATTTGCTGGGTCAGGCGCAGCATAAAACAAAGCAATTCCGTTCAGTTCAGATTGCGTTGGCTTATATTCTCCGCGCAGGTATTTATCATATTTTGAATCGGCAGAAACCAATGTTCTTACAAACTGCGCCAGTGCTTTTACAATCATGTCTTCGCCGATAGTATCTGAACCAAATGCGTTTTTAAAAAGCGGATGATAAAATTTTTTCTGCTGCAGTTTTTCAACTGAAACAGTTAATGACTGACCCATTTCATGAATGCCGGTAAGCGGTGTTTTTGCCTGCTCTTCCAAGCCAGTAGCTCTTCCATCCCAGAAAAAATTGCGCACCCACAAAAGATTTACAAGGGACATCGTGTTGCGTGGTTGCAGACTGTCATCAAATCCGCTGCTGAATTTCTTTTCATCAGTAAAAGCCAGCTCCTGTTTATGGCAAGTGGCGCATGATATTTTATTATTCGCTGATAAAGCATTTTCATAAAAAAGCATTCTTCCTAATGCGACACCAGCGTCAGTTTCAGGATTGTCATCAGGCACAAAAATCCTGTTGCCAAAATAAGCCGGGTATTGAATGATATAAGGCTTTGCAGTTTTATGCAAACTGTAAGCTGATAATGTAATGATTAACCCTATGCAAACTATGGTGCTTGATAAACGCATGCATTATAAACGATAAATAAGATTAGCGAAATAATTTCTTCCAAGCTCAGGATAGCCTTCCACCAGCGTATAGTTTTTATCAGTTATATTATTAATACCAGCCTCAACAGAAAACCACTTCCAGATATGTGCACCTGCGGTAGCATTCAGTAGCGTAAATGCATCGGAAACTGTGCCGTAAGAAGTGCTGTATCTTTTTGAATTATATTCTGTATTTGCCTGCACGTAAAAATTATCCAGCGAACCATATTGCACATAAGCAAAAAATTTATTACGCGGTACATCAGTAAAATAAATGGAAGGATTTGTAAGATTATTGCGCTTAATAAAAGTGTAATTAGCGCCGATTTTTAAAGATTGTATCAATTGATATTCGGCGGCGATTTCTCCGCCTAAATATTCAGACTTGCCAACATTTTGCAACTGGCTTAATGATGTGTTGGTGGTTGAATCATACGCAACATTCGATATAGAAAGAATAGTGTTATTAATCTTACTATAAAATAAAGAAGCCTGTATGTTTAGTTTTGTACTGATGAAGCCGCTGTAAGTCAAATCATAATTCACTGCATTCTCAGCCTTTAAATCAGGATTAGGAATAGCTGTTCCCATGCGATACGAATAACGGTCTTTTACGGTTGCAAATCTTGTTTTGCGCGCAACAGAGAAGTTTAATGTGTTTGTTGGATTAATGTTATAAACCAACCCGCCCTGTATATTAAATGCATTATTACTGTTGGACGGAAATTCCGTTATCTCTTTTGTTGCGCTGTTATAACCCTGCGCTTTTATGCTTGAACGGTTGTTGTAACTAAAGCCGGTTAACAGCAAAAGTTGCTGTGCCAATTTTAATTGATTTTCTATGCCTGCAGTAAAAGTGCCATCGGCTATTTTACGCACCGGCTCGCCTTCGTTATGTTCGCGGTGCACATCCTGCTTGTACTGCAATGTGGTTGTAATATTATCAACAGTTGCAAAGCGTTTACCATATTCAACAATACCTCCAAACGTATAATCATTATAATAACTTTTGAAAGCATAAGGCCGCGAAATGGTTGAATATGTTGCATCATCATAAGAGTTAAGCAGGTTTTTGAATTTATCGTAATAAAGTCTTGTCTTTATATATTGGGTTGTATCAATGGTTGTATTGGAGATGAAATATAAACTTTGCTTATCCCAGTAAGGCCATTGCCAGTAACGCGGACTTTTAAATTGACTGTTCAAGGTATCATGCCCAGCATAAACAGGATTACCTTTTTTACCATGCTGATAAATATAACTTAACGCATACTCAGATTTTTTTCCTGGTGTATAAGCAACTTTTATATTAAACTTTTCATCTGAACTGTACGAATTATTTCTCCATCCGCCTTCTTCAGTTTTGGTTGATGCAAAATTATCTGATAACGGAAAAGAATCTCTTTGAATTTTTGATGCACCTGCCTGTATATAAAATTTACCGAGGTTACTGCCGATATTAATGTTGGTTCGATAACCACCCGAAAGCCATCCGCTGGCACCATCAAATTCAAAAGGTTTAGCCGGCTTCCTTGTGATAAGATTGATTGCGCCGCCTAATGCATTTGGCCCATAAATAACGGAAGTATAGCCTTTGGAAACATTCACTTCTGCCAAATCAAAAGTGGTAAAACGAGCAAGGTCAACATAACCATCATACGGCACGTAAACAGGAATACCATCTATCAGTAACGGCACTTGTCTTAAATCAAACCCTCTTACATAAACCATAGATTCGTTACGTGGACCAACAGCAGAAATATTTACGCCTGGTAAAACATCTAATGTGTTCGCAATATTATTTTTTGCGAACACAGCTATTTTATCTGCATTAACAGCATTACTGATATTGCGATTTACATTCGATTTTACCACTACTTCACCCAGTGTAAAAATATGCTGCGAATCAGTATCGTACTGCGAATAACTGAGAACAGATATAAAGCTTAGGAATAGTAGAACGTACAAGTGTTTCATAAAGTTCGAAGTCCGTTGTATTTTCAAAGATATAACGATAGTACTTACAGAATTCTCATATTTCTATATAAAAGTCAGGAAAGGTGATTTAATTTCTTTGTTTCTTTTTCAAGAAAATAAATAAAACGTTTACGCAGTTTTTTATGATAAGTAATTAGTTGCCTTGCTTCTTTCGTAATAACAGAACCGCCGCCTTTTTCACCACCGGATTTCATTACAACCAACGGCTTTGCAACATTTGTATTTAAAGCGTTGATTATCGCCCATGCTTTTTTATACGACATATTCATTTCTTTTGCAGCCTTATTAATGGAGCCTGTTGTATTAATATTTTCTAACAGCTCAACCGGCCCGGGGCCGAAAAATCTTTCGCCCATACATTCAATCCAAAGCTTGCCGTTTATTGTATAAGAAAACTGTTGATTTAATATTGATTTTAATGTTTTGATTGCCATACAGTTTTTATAAAATTAAAAGTTTAAAATTTTATAAAGCGTATTGCGATCTTGTTTATCAGTTTAAATATATCTCCATTATTAATGTTTAAGTAGCATCTTTTTTGCTGTACATTGATTTATTTAATTTTCTGTTTATAATGATGAAAGCAAATAATGAAAGAGCTTAATGATATTATACAGGCTTATGATAAGGCTGTTTTGCAAAACAAGCAAACAGCCCTGGCAACTGTTGTGAAAGTTGAAGGTTCATCATACCGCAGGCCTGGCGCAAGAATGCTGGTAACTGAAGACGGTGAAATTACAGGTGCCATCAGCGGCGGATGTTTGGAAGGTGATGCATTACGCAAAGCACAATTTGCTATGTATCAACGCAAAAATAAATTAGAGATTTATGATACCACGGATGATGAAGATAATAAGCTTGGCGTACAGTTAGGCTGCAATGGTATTGTATATATTTTGTTTGAACCAATACAGATTAACGATATAAATAATCCGGTTAATTTATTAAAAAAAGTTGCACAGCAAAGAAAGGATGCAGTGGTTGTAACATTATTTAATCCAAATAAAAACGTCGTGCAAAAAGGAACACTTGCATTTGTAAGTAATGAAGAAAGTTTTTTTAAGAATGATGAAATGCAGCCATTAAAGGCAGAATGCAAAACCATACTTGCATCAAAATCATCGTTGATTAAGCAGTATGAAGGAAGCTGTACGGTTTTGTTTCAGTTCATTCCTCCTTCAATACAATTGATAATTATTGGTGCAGGTAATGATGCACAGCCGTTAGCTGATATGTCTTTTTTGCTAGGCTGGAATATTATTGTTGTTGATGGAAGACCGACTTATGCAACGCAACAACGATTCCCTAAAGCAAAGGTGTTTGTTTCTAAACCAACAGAAGTTTTATCGAATATTTTTATTGATGAACAAACTGCAGTTGTGGTAATGACACACAATTTTAATTATGATTTAGCTGCGTTGGAGAGACTTATAAATACAACTTGTAAATACATTGGCATACTTGGTCCAAAAAAAAAATTACATAAGATGTTTGATGAAATTAAGGAAAACGGAATTGTTGTTAATGATAGAATTACACAACATATTTATGGTCCTGTTGGGTTAGATATTGGTGCTGAAACATCAGAAGAAATTGCTTTGTCTGTAATTGCAGAAATAAAAGCAGTGTTTTCCAATAGGGAAGGTGCATCATTAAAAGAAAGAAAAACAGAAATACATAATCGTGCTCTAATATCAAAAGATGCATAATACAGGCATTATCATTTTAGCTGCGGGAAGTTCTTCACGTTATGGCAAGATTAAACAACTGCTTTATTTAAACAATAAAACATTAATTCAACATGTAATTGATGAAGCGACTGATGCAGATGCTGAACTGATTATTGTTGTTACCGGTGCAAGCGCAGATAAAGTTATAAACGAAATAAAGAACAATAAAGTTGAAATAGTATTTAATGAAAATTGGAAAGATGGTATGGCTTCAGGTATTGTTGCCGGTATAAAAAAAGCAATCGTTTTAAATAATAAAATTGAAAAAATAATAATTACAGTTTGCGATCAGCCTTTTGTATCATCATTATTATTTCAACAATTGTGTCAAATGCAAAATGAAAGTACAAAACATATCGTTGCTTCATCTTATGATGATATTGTTGGTACGCCAGTTCTTTTCACGCAAAAATACTTTGATGCATTAATTTGTTTGCAGGGTGAAGAAGGCGCTAAGAAAATATTGAAAGCAAACAAAGATGATGTTGCAACGATTGATTTTCCTCAAGGCACTATTGATATTGATACGCAAAAAGATTTCGGAGATTTATTAGTTAATCAAAAACATGTTTTATAAAATGAAAAAAATCAATATCTTATTCTGTTTGATTGCATTTATAGCAATTACAACCTCAGCTCAAACAAAACTTACTGTTGCTGTTGCAGCTAACATGCAGTACACGATGGATGCTTTAAAAGCTGAATTCAACAAAACAGACAAAACAAAAATTGATGTGGTGTTAGGTGCATCAGGTAAGCTTACACAACAGATTATGCAAAGCGCGCCTTTTGATATTTTTATTTCTGCTGATACAGCTTTTCCTAAAAAACTTGCTGATGCAGGTTTTGCTGCAGAATTACCTAAAGTGTATGCACAAGGTTTATTAATTTTATGGAGTACCAAGGCAGGCATTTATCCTGCAGCAGATTTGAAATTATTGTTGAACGATAACATACAACACATCGCTATAGCCAATCCTAAAATAGCGCCTTATGGAACTGCCGCAGAATTTATTTTGAAGAAGTATAATTTATATGATAAGGTTTCATCAAAACTGGTAACCGGCGAAAGCATTACCCAAACGAGCCAGTTTATAACAACCAAAGCTGCAGATATTGGCTTCACTGCCAAAGCAATTGTTATATCAGGCGAAATAAAAGGAAAAGGTAAATGGGTTGAACTTAACCGTAGCGATTACCCGCCGATAAAACAAGCGGCCGTGTTATTGAAATATGCACAACAAAATCATGTAGCAGAAGCCAAAAATTTTTATGATTTTTTATATTCTGCAAAGGCCAAATCGATTTATAAAAAGTTTGGATATATTGTTCAATAATGGTTGAACTATCACCTTTATGGCTCACATTTAAACTGGCATGCTTTACCACGCTGATTTTGTTTTTGATTTCAATTCCGCTTGCCAACTGGCTATCTTTCAATAAAACAATTTATAAAACCATTGCGGAAGTTATTGTAAGTATGCCACTGGTTTTACCACCAAGCGTAATTGGTTTTTACATGTTGATAGCGTTTAGTCCAGGCAACGTATTTGGTAAGTTTTTAGAAAAAAATTTTGATATACGCTTAGTGTTTTCATTTAAAGGGTTGTTGATTGCATCTGTTATTTACAGCCTTCCATTTATGGTGCATCCAATTCAATCAGGTTTATCAGCATTATCACCAACTTTAAAAGAAGCAGCTTATTCATTAGGTAAATCAAAACGCAAAACTTTATTCAAAGTATTGTTACCAAATATTAAATCATCATTGCTTACAGGCATTGTTATAACGTTTGCACATACAATTGGTGAGTTTGGTGTTGTGCTAATGATTGGTGGCAACATTCCTGGTAAAACGCGCACTGCTTCTGTTGCCATTTATAATGAAGTGGAATCATTCAATTATCACAACGCAAATATGTATGCAACAATTTTAATAATATCATCATTTGCCATCCTCTTTGTAATGTATTTATTCAATAGACAAATGCAACAGGTAAAATATTTATAAATTGATAGGAAGAGCATGTCACTAAAATAATGGTGCCGATATTTACTGCATCAATTATTCTTAAATCAACAGCACATAACATGATTGATTTCGCTTTACAAAAAACATTACACACGGCAAACGGCGAAATGCAATTGCAGGGAAATATGCAAATCAAAAGTGGTCAATTTATTAGTTTATATGGTTCGTCCGGTGCTGGTAAAACAAGCGTGCTGCGCATGCTGGCCGGTTTTATGAAACCCGATGCAGGGTATATAAAAATGAACGAAGAAGTTTGGTTTGATGCAAGCAATAATATAAACACGCAACCACAACAAAGAAAAATTGGTTTTGTTTTTCAGGATTATGCATTGTTCCCAAACATGAATGTGAAAGAAAATATTTCTTTCGCATTAGATAAGAAAGATGATAAAAAATTTGTTGATGAATTGCTGGAATTAACAGGCTTAACCACATTAGCATCAAGAAAAGTTCAAACACTTTCCGGCGGACAAAAACAACGTGTTGCATTAGCAAGAGCCATTGCAACAAAACCTTTATTGTTGTTGCTCGATGAACCTTTATCAGCAATAGACAACACCATGCGTTATCAACTGCAAACTACTTTGTTTGAGATACATCATCGCTTCAATTTAACAACAATTTTAGTGAGCCATGATATGGATGAGATAATTAAACTGTCTGATAAGATTATTCATTTAGAACATGGTACAATGCAGCAACACACAATGCCTGCAACATTTTTTATGAGCGGTTTAAATACATCCTCACTTATCGGAAACATTGTTTCCGTTGAAGAAAACGATGCGCAAACTTTTACTGTTATATTATTAAATAACCGCATGCTGAAAATTAATTCCACTGAATATGATGTTAATTTTAAAATTGGAGAGAAAGTTGAGGTTTTTTATAAAAATGCACTTCCGGTAATTCGTAAATTGTGATGAATGATAAAAGATAGATTTGACAGAACTCATAATTATTTGCGTATATCGCTTACTGATAATTGTAACCTGCGTTGCTTTTATTGCATGCCTGAAGAAGAGTATGATTTCACGCCGACATCACGTTTAACGCAGCCTGATGAAATAGTAACACTTGCAAAAATTTTTGTTGATGAAGGCGTTACAAAAATTCGCTTAACAGGCGGCGAACCATTGGTGCGTAAAGATGCAGCGAAGATTATTTTAAGCTTATCACAATTGCCTGTTGAGTTAACGCTTACTACAAATGCTACACGTTTGCATGATTTTATTGATGTGCTTAAACAAGCGAACATCCAGTCTGTAAATATCAGCCTTGATACATTGCAACCGGAAAAATTTTTATTAATAACAAGACGCGATTTGTTTCATCTTGTGCGCAGCAATATTGAATTGTTGTTGCATCATGGTTTTAAAGTAAAAATAAATTGCGTGGTGATGAAAGGTTTTAATGATAATGATATAAATGATTTTATTGAATGGACGATGCACAATCCCGTTGAAGTTCGCTTTATAGAATTTATGCCTTTCAGCGGCAATCGCTGGACGAATAATAAAGTTGTTTCATTGCATGAAATACTTTCAATCATCAATCAGCAATATTCATTTTTGCCTTTGCAGAATGATATAACTGATACCTCAAAACACTTCATGATTCCCGGTCATGCTGGTTCCTTTGCTGTTATCAGCACTATGAGTTCGCCATTTTGCGCCGGTTGTAACCGCATGCGTTTAACAGCCGATGGTAAAATGAAAAATTGTTTGTTCTCAAAGACAGAAACAGATTTATTAACTGCTTTACGTAATGATGAAGATGTTGTAAAACTGATTCATGAAAATATTATGATGAAAGAAAAAGAGTTAGGCGGCCAATTTACAGTCGATGAAGTTGATGCAAATGAAATTGATAACAGAAGCATGATTACAATTGGAGGTTAAGATGATTTCTGTTGATGAAGCAAAGCAAATAGTAAAAGATAATGTTGAAGTGTCGCTTTCAGTTAAAATAAATTTAAGAGATGCTATTGGTTATGTGCTTGCTGAAGATGTACATTCAAAGATTGATTTCCCGCCGTTCAATCAATCAAATGTAGATGGTTATGCAATTGCTTTTAAAGATGCACATGAAAGACTAATTATACATGGCGAGTCTGCTGCGGGTAAAAATGAAATTGCTGAATTGAAACCCAAACATACAATACGCATTTTTACTGGTGCGCCTGTTCCTGCAAATGCAGACACTGTTGTAATGCAGGAAAAAGTTGTTATTGAAAATGATAATCTGGTTATTAAAGATGACAAGCTGCAGCAAGGTTTAAATTTTCGTTCAACAGGAAAAGATATAAAGCAAGCTGCTTTGGCTTTGCATAAAGATGAATACTTATCTGCTGGTTCAATTGGATTTTTAACTGCGCTTGGATTAAATGAAGTTAATGTTTATAAAAAGCCGTCAATCAGCATTATTATTACAGGGAACGAATTACAACAACCGGGAAATGATTTGAAATATGGACAAGTATATGAATCAAATTCGTTCATGCTAAAAGCAGCATTGCAGCAGTTGCATTTTCATGATGTTAAAACATATTATGCCGATGATAATTTAGACAGGTTAATATCAACATTAAATAATGCTTTAAAGAAAAGCGATGTCGTTTTATTATGCGGTGGCATTAGCGTTGGCGACTATGATTTTGTGTTGAAAGCAACTGAACATTGCGGTGTTAATAAATTGTTTCATAAAGTAAAGCAAAGGCCAGGAAAGCCTTTATATTTTGGTAAGAAAAATAACAAGCTTGTGTTTGGATTGCCCGGTAATCCTTCTTCTGTGCTTACCTGTTTTTATGAATATGTTGTTGAAGCTTTAGAAAAAATGACAAAGCGAAAAACTTATATCACTACCGTAAAGGCAAGTTTGCAGAATGACTTTATAAAAATTTCAGGTCTTACTTTTTTTTTAAAAGGTTTATTGGAAGATAATAAAGTAATAGCGCTTGATGCGCAGGAAAGTTATCGCTTAAGTTCTTATGCAAAAGCAAACTGCCTAATCAAGCTTGATGAAGAAAGAACAGAATATAAAGCCGGTGAAACAGTTGAAATACATCTTTTATCATGAAGAAATTAGTGTCTTAGTAGTTGATATTTTATAGGAACTGCGAAGACATGGTCACAAATAAAAATTTAGAATGACAGTTAAAATATTTGGACAGTTAGGTGATATTATAGGAACTAATTTAATACAGGTAAATGATATTGTAAATACGACTGAACTGGTAACTAATCTGCAATCCAAATACCCGGCATTGAAAAATGCAAAGTATAAAATTGCAGTAAACAGGAATATTATTCAATCAAACACAACCTTACAGCATGATGCAGAGGTTGCTTTGTTGCCGCCATTTTCAGGAGGATGAATAACGATAAACGATACGAACGGTATCAACGACAAATTGTATTAAAAGAATTTGGCGTTAAAGCGCAGGTAAAATTATTGCATTCAAAAGTATTGGTTGTTGGTGCAGGTGGCTTGGGTTGTGCTGTGTTACAATATCTTGTTGCTGCCGGTGTTGGAACTGTTGGTATTATTGATAATGATGTGGTTTCGCTTTCAAATTTGCATCGTCAGGTTTTATATACTTGTAATGATATTGGCCTATTAAAAGCGCAAGTTGCTTCAGAGAAATTAAAAGCATTTAATGATGAAATAAATATCAATACTTACAACATAAAATTAACAAATCAAAACGCTTTAAGCATTATTAAACATTATGATATTATAGTTGATGGCACAGATAATTTTTCTTCACGGTACATGATTAATGATGCATGTATATTGTTGAGTAAACCGTTGATATACGGAGCCATTTTTAAATTTGAAGGTCAGGTTGCTATATTTAATGTAAAGAGTGATTTGAACATAAGAGCTTTAAATTATCGTGATTTATTTACAGCGCCACCAAAAGAAGATGAAGTATTGAATTGCGCAGAAGCTGGTGTTTTGGGTATTTTGCCTGGAATTATAGGAACGATGCAAGCTAATGAAACAATCAAATTAATCATAGGAGTCGGCAAGACGTTAATTAATACATTGCTTACTTATAATGCACTTGATAACAGTATATATGAATTTAATTTATCGTTGAATGAAGAAGCGCAGGATTTAATCCCAAATGATGAAGAAGCATTTTTGAAGATGGACTATGAATGGCTTTGTTCATCTCATATAAACAACAAATTTGAAATTGATGTTGCTGCGTTTAATAAATTGGTTGAAGATGATAATACAACAATTATTGATGTGCGTGAAAAAGATGAACAACCTTTGATTAATGAATTTGAGCACATACAAATCCCTTTAAATCAGTTGATAAATAATCAATCGCTGATTGTAAAAAACAATGTGATTGTGTTTTGTCAATCAGGAAAAAGAAGTTTGCAGGCTGCGAAAATGTTAAGTGAATTATTTAATAATAAGAATATCTATAGTTTGAAAGATGGTATTATTGACTGGAAGAAGCAAGCATTGCAGGAAACATAGAGAAAGTTTTGCTGACCGAACTTTGCATTAGGGATAGAAGCGGAAAGCCCGGTGAGGATTTGTGTGGTGGCTTTGTGCCGGACTTGCAGCGAATAGCCGTCACGCTCTGAGAATAAATAATGATTGAAAAACATGAAGAATATTTTTATTGAAGGCGCTATCAAATCATTGTTTATTGCTGAAAACATACAAAAGCACAGCACAAAAACAAGCATTGGTGCGCATGAGATTTTTTTAGGCCAGGTTCGTGCTGATGTAATTAATAAAAAAATTGTGTCTGCAATTGAATACACATCATACGAAACAATGGCGCTTGAAAAAATGTATGAAATAAGAGAAGCAATTTTTGCGAAATATGAACTTACGTGCATGCATGTTTATCATAGTTTGGGCGTGGTGAAGGCAGGTGAAATAAGTTTGTTTGTATTTACATCATCAAAGCATCGGCGGCCTGCGATTGATGCATGCAATGAAGTGGTAGAGCTTATTAAAAATGGATTGCCGGTTTGGGGAAAAGAACTTTTTGAAGATGAAACACATCAATGGAAAGCGAATAATTAATGGTAAACATTACACATAAACAAAACAGTTTACGCAAAGCAATTGCAACTGCGGTTCTAAAAGTTTCTAAACAGGAAACGATTGATGCAATTAAAAACAAACAAGTACCGAAAGGCGATGTGTTTGAGTTTTCTAAAGCTGCCGGTTTACTGGCAATTAAAAAAACAAGTGATGTAATTCCTGATTGTCACCCGTTGCCGGTTGAGTTTGCAGCCATAAATTACTCTGTTGATGGCTTGCAGATTTTAATACGTGTTGAAGTGCATACAATTTACAAAACAGGTGTTGAAGTGGAAGCAATGCATGGAGCAAGTGTAGTGGCGTTAGTGATGTATGATATGCTGAAACCGATTGATAAAGCAATTGAAATATCAACTATAAAATTAGAAAGTAAAAGCGGTGGTAAAACTGATTTGAAGTTTGCTGTAAGTGATTTGAAATCTGCCGTTGTGGTTTGTTCTGACAGCGTTTCAAAAGGTGAAAAAGAAGATAAGTCAGGAAAAAAAATTATTGAACGCTTACAGCAATTAAATATCTCAACAAGTGATTATCTGATAATTCCGGATGATATTGATGTGATACAATCAAGTATAAAAAAACATGTTGCGGATAAGTTTGATTTGGTGATTTTTACTGGCGGAACGGGTTTATCACAGCGTGATAATACACCTGATGCAATTGCACCGTTGATTGAAAAAGAAGTTCCGGGCATTACTGAAACAGCAAGAAATTATGGTCAGCAGCGAATGCCATTTGCTATGCTTTCGCGTGGTGTTGCCGGCTTTATAGAAGGTACTTTGGTACTTACTTTTCCTGGCTCAATACGTGGCGTAGAAGAAACGTTTAATGCGTTGTTTCCGCAGGTGTTACATGTGTTTGAAGTAAGAGTTAAATAAAGGTATTGTTTCAGGCGAGATAACAGCGCGATGCAATACCAGAAATAAAATTAATATTTTATTGTTGATTTTACCACAGCTGCAGCTACGTTATGTTCTTATGTAAGCCGAAGTAGAACAGCATTTCAACTGTTAATGCTCAATATGTCACTCGCTTATAGTTTCACAAAACAACCGCAATGTTTTCAACTATGCACAAATGCTTGGAGAAAATTTCAAGGGAAAAGGAGGTGCTAGTCTTTTTAACGGTTTTACTATCTTTTCTTCTAACTTGTCGGCAAGGTATTGAAGTAAAGCGTATTCTTTTATAGTATTTTGAAACATATATTTTACGACATTTACTACGGCAGATGATAATTACTGTCAAGTCAGGTAACAGAACACTATTTAAAATAAATACTTACTAAGCAATATCAATACATGTCTGAATTATTATTGCAGTTTGATTAATTCTAAATATTTCAGGTATCAAAATTGACACTTCAACTTTTAATGATGCGGTGGCATCCCGTTTATGTAATATTTTGTTGATAGCAGTGTTTTCTTTTGCGAAAGGTGTTTATTCCGTTCTTAAGCTCTCTATCTGGTTGGCTATGGCTGGTGTTATAAATGTTTTGTTAATTAAGATTTCTGCAATCGTGTTTGCTTTTTTGTATGCTTCACGTGTACCTATGTTTGAAAGAACGATAATAACAATCTTTTCATTTATAAAACGAATCAGTTGACTGCTTACTCCGTAATCGCCACCATCCCAGGCTACATAACTTCTTCCTTTCAGTGTATCGAAATAAAGCCCGAATGCCTGATTGTTTTTACCATTTGCAAATGTTTCTGTGTGATGCATTAAGTCATAAAATTCCTGTCCGCCAAATTTTTTTGTAAAGAAATTCTCACTCCATTTTATCAGGTCATTTATGGTTGTTACCACACCACTTCCGCCATAGTGCGGCGAGTTCCTTGGATGCTGAATCCATTTGCCATCATTGTAGTTTACATCAAATCCTTCCTTTCGGTAAGCATCTACAATCTCATGTGTCCTTTCATTATAAGGAGTTACCCTGTTTGGAATCACTTCCGTATTATCGTCATTAATTAATGTATGCGTCATACCAAGCAGAATGAAAAGCCTCTGAATGCAAAATTCCTTGAATGATTGCCCGCTCACCTTTTCAACAATTTTTACAAGCAGCATGTAATTTATATTGCAATAATCCCACTTATCATTGGGTTTGAATGCAAGGGTATCTTGGCTTAGCGAAACTTTTATGCAATAGTTATTATTAAAATAATTGAACGTTACCCAACTTTCGCCATCAGGTCTTGGAAGTTTATAGTAGTCAATGATTCCACTGGTGTTATAAATCAGGTGCTTAATCCGTATGGTGTCTTTATACTTTGATAATTCAGGAATAAACGTTTCAGCAGGCGTTTCCAGCGTAATTTTCTTATCTGTTATAAGCAATGCAATACAAGCCGCTGTAAATTGTTTTGAAACAGAAGCAATGTCAAAGGCTGAACTGGCAGTAATCGGAATTTTATAATCAAGGTTAGCAGAACCATAACCTTTTATGTATAAAACGTTTGTTGATTTTACTATACCTATTGCATAACCTGCAGAGTTAAGTTTTGAATACGCCGAAAAGATATTATCTATCTTGGTCTTTGTTTGGTTTGTAAATGTGTTGCCAAAAGTTTGTGCGTAACAATTTACTATGGCTAACAGTAAAAATAATCCAATTGATATTTTCATTTCATAAAGTTATTTTAGCTTGCTGATTGCCCATTGATTTTCACTTTTAGTTAGTATCCTGCGTTCTCAAACTTTTCACAGGATTTGCAACGGCTGCTTTTATTGCCTGGAAGCTTACCGTTATCAGCGCAATCAGCAATGCCGAAAACGCTGCA
>CAHJWK010000008.1 GCA_903642275.1 Chitinophagaceae bacterium | reverse complement strand
ATGTGTACTTATCTGTTGCGCCAAGTAAGAACAACGATTTATCTTTTCCGGGATTGCTTGTTGCGCCGTTGACTGTAACGCCAACCTGTTCATTTAAAATTTGGGACAAATCTTTACCACCGCTTTGTTCAATTTGTTCCTTGGTGATTACTTTAATAACCTTACCTGTTTCGCTTAATTTTTTTGGAGACTTTGTTGCTGTAACAACTACTTCATCAAGCGTGTTGATTGCTGAATCTGTTTGCGCTTTTGCAAAATGTATAAGCGCTAATACAATTGTTGTGAGGAAAAATCTTTTCATGCTCATTCTTCTTTTTGAATGTTTAAAATGTTTGAAGAATGAGCTTTCGTGTAAAGAGGTAAATAGAAATGAGAATGTCTTTTGCAGTAAGACGATTATCACCCTGCTTTTCACCCGAAAGCCCAGTTATTTTTTTTTGATTGGCAGGTCTTCTGGCTTGCTTCCTGTTAAACACCTTCCCGCATTTTGCAGTGGTATGAAGTTTCAACAGTTTAATAAAGCTTACAGCTACGGGGATAGCTCCTGATTTAAACAGGATTCCCTTTTAATTTGTCGGATGATGTGCATCATCTTTCAAAACCAAATCAGCGGCAAATGTAATGGAAGCTTTAAGTAATCAATATTGTTTTTCAAAAGAATGTTTATAAGTTCTGTAATGGCTTACCTGCTCATAAACTTACTTATTGCAACGCCTGCTTCTTTTAATGTTTTGTTCAGCGCTGCCTGGGCTATTTGTTTGTTATCAAATTGTACGGCAAGGTTTTGCAGGTAGTCAATTAATTCTTTTGATTCCGGGTAATTATTTAAAATATTAATTGCATTACGAAGATATGCCGGCGCATAATCGTACAATTTAAAACTTGCTGGCGGATCAAGCAGGTATTGCTTTATCACTGTTATCTTTTTAATATCATCGTTACGCATCTTCATTATTATGTAAAGATAAAATTCAGCTTTGCTAATGTTTGGTTTGATTATTATCTTTAAAAAAATAACTTCTTATGCAACAAAATTTATTAGGAACAGATGAATCACCAATTATACCGCCAACCAGTGATGAAAAAACTTTAGCCTTATTAGCTCATGTACTAACATTTGTGTTTCCTATACTTGCTCCGCTCGTTATCTATTTAATTAAAAAAAATGAATCAACCTTTGTTGCTTATCATGCAAAAGAATCACTCAACTTTCAGATAACGATGTTTATAATTTGCTTTGTACTTGTAATAACTGTTATAGGGCTTTTGCTGTTGTGGGTAGTTGGTATTATTTATATGGTGTTGATTATTGTTGCAACCATTCGTGCCGGCGAAGGTAAATTATATAAATATCCTTTTAGCATAAGGTTAATTAAGTAAGCATTATTCATTCTTCTTTATAAGCTGGTTTGTTACATTTACAGGTATGAACGAGAAGCAAAAGCTTTCGCTGTTTGATTTTACAATGATTGTTGTTGGGCTTGTTATCGGTATGGGCATTTTTAGGACAGCAGCAACTTCAGCAAAGTATGCTTTAAATCCGTCGGTATATTTCAGTGCATGGATAGCGGGTGGACTTATTGCTTTATGCGGTGCTTTAACCTATGCAGAAATCGGTTCACGATACCCGGTTACCGGCGGCTATTACAGAATATTTTCTTATGCTTATCATCCATCGATTGCGTTTGCAGTTAACTGTATTATTCTTATATCTAATGCGGCTTCGCTAAGTGGTGTTGCATTAATTGGTTCAGGTTATATCAGTAAAGTATTGTTTAATAAACCGGCAAGCGATGTTACAATTGCGTTAATTGCCACATCAGCTATTATTCTTTTTTATGGTGTTAATTTATTGGGTTTGAAAATGAGCGCTAAGACGCAGAACGTTTTAATGGTAATTAAAATAGGCATGATATTAATACTGGTTGCTGCTTTGTTTTTTCCAGGAATTCATGTTTCATCTATAGCTGGAAACCAGGCAGTAAATCATATAAGCAATCTTGATTGGATAAAATCTTTTGGTTTAAGCCTCATAGCGGTTTCATTTACTTATGGTGGTTATCAACAAACAATAAATTTTGGAAGCGAAGTGCAAAAGCCATCCAAAAATATTCCGCGTGGTATATTTATGGGCATTGCAATTATAATTACTTTATACCTGCTTGTTAACTTATCTTATTATACTACAATTGGTTTTTCAAGATTGCAGAATGAAAAAGAAATCGCTTCAATAGTTGTAGGAAAAATGTTTGGTGCAACAGGAGCAAATATTTTTTCGGCATTATTGTTTTTATCTGTGTTAGCCTATGTAAATGTTTTACTGCTAAGCAATCCAAGAGTAATGTTTGCAATGAGCGAAGATGGTGTGCTGCCATCCATCTTCAAAAAAAAGTCTGAAAAGAAAGAAGTATTAACCGTATCACTTACTATTTTTTCAGCAATGTGTATTGCTATACTATTCTTTGCAAACACGTTTGATAAAATTCTCAACTTCACCATCTTTCTTGATTCATTTGGCATGGCTGCTTCTGCGGCAAGTATTTTCTGGCTGCGCCCTAAAACAAAACATTTAAATGGCACTGGTATTTATTCGATGAAGCTGTATCCTTTGCTTCCCATCATTTTTATTTGTGCATACATATTTGTAGCCATCAGCATTGCCATACAAACGCCATCAACGGCTTTAACTGGCATAATTGTTTTAGCAGCTTTTGTTGTTTTATATTTTATTGTTCACAAAAACAAAACAAACAATGTTTAATAAATTAAGAACAGTTATTTATCATGTTGAAGATTTAGAAAAAGCAAAAGCATGGTATAAGAATATTATTGGCAAAGACCCTTATTTTGATGAACCTTTTTATGTTGGTTTTGATATAGATGGGTTTGAGTTAGGTTTAGATCCTAATATGAACAAGGTTGAAAAAGGGAATCATTCAGTAGCTTACTGGTCTGTTGATAATATTGAAGAAGCAGAAAGAAAATTATTGCAAAATGATGCAATCGGGCATACACCCATTACAAATGTTGGCGATGGAATAAAAGTAACCTCACTTAAAGACCCTTTTGGAAATACTATTGGCCTGATTGAAGGTGCGGGATAACTTGATAAATTATTTTCATTTGCCTAATACAACTTTAAGTTTCCGTTTATAAAAATTTAGTGCATACCTGCATAGCTTTCGGTTATTTTTGTTCGTGTTGAAACAGCAACAACTAATAGTTATATAACCAGAAACATGAGAATACTTCTTTTACTGTTTATAATTTTTTTTTGTATTAAAAATGTACAGGCGCAGGATACATGGGATTTGCAGCGATGTGTTGATTATGCAATGAAGAATAATGTTTCTGTACAGCAGGCTGATATACAGGCAAGAATTACCACCTTGCAAACAAAACTTTCAAGAGCGCAGGTTATACCAACACTTAATTTTAATACGCAGGCAGGTTATCAGCTTGGGCGCAACATTGATCCAACCACGAACCAGTTTACCAATCAAAAGATTTTTTTTCAAACTTATAATGTACAAGCGGGTGTTACACTATTTAACTTTTTCAACATAAAAAATAATATTCTTGCTTCAGAAAAAAGTGAAGAGGCATATAAGTTAAGCGTTGGTAAAGCAAGGAATGATATTGCATTAAATGTTGCGGCTGCTTATTTGCAAACTTTATTATCGGTTGAACAAGCCAACATTGCTAAAGTACAGATCAATCAAACTACAGCTCAACTTGATAATACCAGGAAGTTAGTGAATGCCGGGAGCATGCCTGAATTAAATGCTGCACAATTAGAAGCGCAGATAGCAACTGACAGCAGTACATACATCACTGCAACCGGTACCGCTGATCAAAATAAGATACAGTTAATTGCTTTGCTCAACCTTGATGAGGCAACGCCTTTCAATGTATCAACACCTGATGTTGACAAAATTCCTGTTCCACAGCTTAGTGAGCTTGAGCCCAGCTATGTTTATAAGCTTGCAATAGCCAATCAACCACAGCAGCAATCAGACAGTATGTTTATTGTTGCAAATGAGTACGCGGTAAAAAGTACAAGAAGTGCAATGTACCCTTCATTATCAGTATTTGGCCAGCTAAGTACAAATTATGGAAGCACGTATCGTGAATACTCTTCGCAGTTTGCGGCGGATACGGTGTTTACAAATGGCGGAGATTACTTTATTCTGCCCGGTGGCAACACTATTGTAAAAAAACCAAGTTACTTAAGGCAGATTGCAAATGATAACTTTAACCAGGCAGTAGGCTTACAATTAAACATACCCATTTTTAACGGCAGGCAATTAAGAAATAATTACGAGCGTGCCCAATTGAATCTTGAAAATTCAAAACTGCAGTCACGCGCAAATAATCTTACGCTGCAACAAAATATTTATACGGCTTACAGCAACTCTGTATCAGCACTGGCAAAATATAATGCAAGTACAAAGGCGGTGCAAACGCAGCAATATGCTTATGACCTTGCTACCAAAAGATATGAAATAGGCATACTTTCAACAATAGATTACATAAACATTCAAACAAATTTATTTACTGCAAAAATTAACCAGGTATCTGCTAAATATGATTACATATTCAAGATGAAAGTGCTTGAGTTTTATAAAGGCGAAACTGTACAATTTTAATTAAGCGATACAAATTTTACATTATGAGTAAAAGATTAAAATGGATTATCGGCATTCTGGTTGTGGTAATTGTATTGCTGATAGTGTTAACCAAAACCGGCGTTATAAAATCTGATGATGGCATAAAAGTCACTTCAGAAAAAGCAGCTTTAAGAAGCGTTACGGAAACGGTAACAGCAAGCGGAAAAGTTTATCCTGAGGTTGAGGTAAAAATAACACCGGATATTTCAGGGCAAATTGTTGAGCTTAATGTGCAGGAAGGTGATACGGTACATAAAGGCGAAGTATTGGCAAAAATATATGCTGATATTTATTCATCACAAAGAGACCAGGCTGCAGCAGTGGTTTCTCAATCCCAGGCACAGGTTGACAATTCGCAGGCGCAGTTGGGTTCACTTAAAGCTACATTAGATCAAACGGAAGCTGCATACAACCGGCAAAAAACTTTACTTGATCAAAAGGTTATATCCCAGGCAGAATTTGAAGCAGCACAGCAGGCATTTCAATCTTCAAAAGCAAATTATTCAGCAGCTCAAAGCGGTATTAAAGCAAACCAGGCAAGTGTTCAAAATGCCATGGCTGGCCTTTCAACTGCAAATAAGGATGTTGGCAGGGCAACTATTGTTGCTCCCATGGATGGTGTGGTAAGTTTATTAAGTGTAAAGAAAGGCGAACGTGTGGCAGGCAATAGTTTTAATGTAGGTACGGAAATTATGCGGGTAGCAGATCTTAGCAGCATTGAAGTGCAGGTTGATGTTGGCGAAAATGATATACCGAAAGTTAAGCTGGGTGATACGGCAAACATCCAGATTGATGCTTTTAATAATAGGAAATTTAAAGGCATGGTATTTAAAATTGCCAATCCTGAATCATCGTTGCTATCAAGTTCGAGTTCATCATCATCTTCAACATCAGTTACAAATTATGAAGTGCATATACGCTTATTTCCTTCAGGCTATCAGGATCTTATTGTAAAAGGTCAGCCATTTCCTTTTAGGCCTGAGATGACCGCCAGCGCAGATATACAAACGCAAACACATAGCAATGTTTTATCAGTGCCGCTTAATGCAGTAACAACGCGCAGTTTTAGCGATGTGAAGAAGGCAGATAGTGCAAAAGCAGTTGCATTTTTAGCAAGTAATAACAGTAATAATAGCGACAGCGATGTTGTTGAAGCTGTGTTTGTAATACAAGCTGATAAAAAAGTAAAGTTGTTGCCTGTTAAAACTTCCATACAAGACATCACAAATATTGAAGTTATCAATGGTATAAAATCAGGTGACGAAGTTATAACCGGCCCTTATGATGTTATAAGTAAAACAATGAAAAATGGTGACAAAATAAAAGTAGTAACCAAAGATGAGCTTATTAAAACGTTCGAAAAGAAACAATAAACTTGTGTGTTAAGATGCTTTCTTTTTGACATGTGAAAGACTTGCTTTTAATTCCTGCATAAGATCTTTTGTACTTGAATGTGCAATATGTAGTTTAGGCGCAGTATATTTTTTTCCTTTTGCTTTTGATTGAATGAACTTTAATAAAGTATCAGTATAAGTGTCTTTATATTTTGATATATCAAACTTATCAGTCAACTGGTCTATAAGCTTTGTTGCCATTTGAATTTCTGCATTGCTGATTTTTGCTTCCGGTACTTTAATATCTTCTGTGCTTCTTATTTCCTGCGCATAACGAATTTTATGCAGCACCAGAATTTTATCTGAAGGTGCAATCAGGCAAAGGTTTTCTTTACTGCGTAACACAAAAGTTCCTAAAGCAGCTTTCTTTGCTTTAATTAGTGAATCACGCAACAACACATATGCTTTACTACCATTTTTTTCAGGTTCTATATAATAAGATGTTTCAAAGTGAATGGGCGGCACATCTTCTGTTTCAACAAATTCAGCTATGTCAATTGTTTTTGTTTGTTCAGGGCTGGCTTTCTTAAAGTCTTCATCCGTAAGCACCACATAATCACTATCAACTTTATACCCTTTTACAATGTTTTCCCATGGCACTTCTTTACCGGTTTTTTCATTTACTCTCTTAAAATGAATGTTGGAAAGATCTCTTTTATCAAGCATATCAAGATCAAGGTTGCTTGTTTGTGTTGCACTATATAATTTGATAGGAATGTTTACAAGCCCAAAACTTATTGAACCGGTCCAGAGAGATCGCATAAGTAATAGTTTATATTTTAAGAGAAAATATTATGCCGCAGATGAAATTATGTAGAACTGCATCACCAATTAAATAAATAAGACTTCGTTTTTATAAATAAACTTTATTATAGAGTAAATATTTTGCATGGTACAATTTTAGTAAACAAGTATATCAAACTCTAACTGATAAATATTAATAATGCCACTAACTATTTTCCAGTTTTTTCACTGGTATTTTCCTAAAGAAAAGAATTTATGGAATGAAGCTGCAGCACAGGCGGAGCATTTACAATTTACCGGAATATCTCATGTGTGGTTACCGCCTGCTTATAAATCTTCAGCCGGTGATAATGGTGTTGGTTATGATGTGTATGATCTTTTTGATTTAGGCGAGTTTGATCAGAAAGGAACTGTGAGAACTAAATATGGAACAAAAGATGAATACCTGAACGCTGTTACAAAATTGCACGAGCATAATATTAGTGTTATGGCAGACATCGTTCTAAATCATAAAAATGGTGCTGATGAATTTGAAACTGTTAAGGTAATACAGGTTGACACAAATGATCGCAATAAAGTAATTTCTAAACCGGAGGATAAACAGATTTCAACTAAATACTATTTTCCGGGACGTAATAAAAAATATTCTGATTTTGTATGGGATTATAAAACATTTACCGGTGTTGATGCCTGCGCTGAAAGCAATGAAAAATGCATCTATAAAATAGTAAATGATTATGGTGATTTATGGGATGATGTAGTTGGAGATGAGTTTGGAAACTTTGATTATTTGCTTGGCGCAGATATAGAGTTTCGCAATCCGGCTGTTACAGCAGAGTTAGAATATTGGGGTAAATGGTATGTTGAAACAGCTGGCATTGAAAGCTTTCGTTTAGATGCGGTTAAACATATCTCTGCAAAATTTTATAAAGAATGGCTTGATTGTCTTAACCGGGTATTTAAGAAAAAGTTTTTTACTGTTGCTGAGTACTGGAGCCAGGATATAAAATATCTGCACGAATATCTTGATGTGATGCAAGGTCGTGTTCAGTTATTTGATGTGCCGTTGCATCATAACTTTTTTGAAGCATCAAAGCAGGGGAAAGATTACAAGCTACCTGATATATTTAAAGATACGTTGCTGCAATCGCGTCCTCAATCAGCCATAACATTTGTTGATAATCATGATACGCAGCCAACGCAAGCATTGGAATCATTTGTTGATTTTTGGTTCAAGCCACATGCAAATGCGTTAATTCTTTTACGTCAGCAAGGCATACCTGTTGTATTTTACACTGATTATTACGGCGGTTCTTACACGGTTGGTGAAAATACTATTGAGCTTGCTCCCGTTCCTAATTTATATAAAATGCTTAAGATAAGGCAGCAATATTTAGATGGTGAGCAGAACGATTATTTTGACCATCCTAATGTAATTGGCTGGTGTAATAAAGGTTCAGGTGAAAATGAAGCATCTGGTTTTGGCGTTGTACTTTCAAATAATGAAGATGGATTTAAAGAAATGCATTTGGGTAATCATAATGGTGCAAAGACTTTTGTTGATATAACAAACAATGTTCAGGATAAAATAACCACTAATGATGAAGGCACTGCCCTCTTTACTGTGAAAGGCAGAAACATAAGTATATGGATGAAGGAAGCAGCTTTGGAGCAAATAAAATAGTTATATGAAATGGGGAATAATCGGACCGGGCAATATTGCAAAAGAATTTGCTGAAGACTTAAAATATGTTGAGTCTGAAAAATGTATTGTTGCTGCTGTACTCGGCAAAGAAAAATCACAGGCAGAAAAGTTTATAGAAAAACTTGATGGTGCCATAGCAACACAAAGTATTAATGAGTTTATAAAAGCAAAGCTAGATATTGTTTATATCGCTACACCACATCCTTTACATTATAAACAGGCAATAATTTGTCTTGAAAATAAAATACCCGTGTTATGCGAAAAGCCGCTTGCTATAAATGAAAAACAAGTTACTGAAATTATAATAGCTTCAAAGAACAACAATACTTTTTTAATGGAAGGTATGTGGACACGCTTCTTACCAAGCTTCAGGTTTCTCTTCAGCACTTTAAATGCAGGTACAATTGGTGATGTATTAAACATACATGCCGACATGAGTTTTATTGCAGAAAAAGATAAAAGCAATCGTTTTTTTAATCCTGAATTAGGTGGTGGCTCTTTGCTGGATGTTGGCATTTATCCAATCTATCTTTCTTATTTTTTATTAGGAAATCCTGAAACTGTTTTTGCCTGCGGTAAAATAAATGAATCTCACATAGATGAAACATGCGGCATCACTTTAAAATATAAGGATGGTAAATATGCAATGCTTGAATCTTCAATCATCACGCAAACAGAAGGCAGTGCCTGGATTTATGGAACCGAAGGAACGATACGTATAAAAAAACCATGGACGGAGCAACCTGAAAAAATTGAAGTTATTATCAACAACGAATCATCTTTCAAAAATATTCCTTCCTGGCAGGGCCGTGGTTTTCAATATGAAGTGGAAGAAGTAATTAAATGCTTACAGCAAAACAAAATTGAAAGCGAAACAGTCCCCCACCATGCAAGTATGAGTGTTATAAAAATTATGGACGAAGTGCGGAGACAATTAAACATTGTTTATCCGGAGCAAAAAATATAATCATCTAATCCTGTAAATAATTCTTCCATCAATGTAATCAGCAATCTGTTTGTGGGCAAGTAAATTTATGCCTGCAAACCAATGATTGCTTATCTGGTAATTCAATCCCCATCGTTCATAAAGCGTATGAAATAAATCCTGGTAATTATTATTATAAACCTTTGTTTGTTTAAAAATATAAATGCCTAATTGCTGTGTGAACGTAAAACGGTTTAATAAAAATTGATGTCCAATTAAAACACCGGCAAGTGTTGCAGACGATTTATCTTTTACATAAATGTCTTTAATGCTTCTAAGCGCATCATCGTAATAAACCTCTGCAGCCATTGTAACAGCATCAATGTTACTTACCTGTTTAGCCACCTGCAAAGAAGTTCCCAATACAAATTTTCTTTGCTGTTTTGCAGTGTCAGATTTGTTATATCCTTCTTTAGGCGAATAAAAAACGGATACTTCAAGATGCGGTGATTTATGTCTCCATGATGTATCTTTTATCCGTTTATATTGCGGCAGGTGCGTTGAATATTGAAAGTAATGAATGCCTATTGATGTGTTTACATAATTAACGCCGGCATTTGGCTCCTTTAAGCCACCATTTGAATTATGAAAGAAATTTTCCATAGCATACAATTCGATGTGTTTGCTTAATGGGTAAGACAGCCCTGCATCAACCTGCAGAAAATTATTGATGTGGCCGCTATAGCTTTGATTAGCTGGATTTTTAATATCATCATGTGGATTGGTAAGCCATGAAAAGCCTGCTGAGAAACGTAAATCCAGGGTTAGGTTACCGGCAAGTTTATAGTTTGGTTCGATAAAATAATTTACAGAATACGATTTTCCAAGTAACGTTTTATTAAAATCAACATAAGTAAAACTTACACCGGTACGCGGAAAGCTTTTGAATTTTGTAACCGTTGCAGAATCGCTGTGCATGTGCGATACTTCAAACTCAAAGCCATCCGGATATGTACCCTTGGTACTTTGTACATGTATATTATGTGCGAAAATAAAACCATCGTGGCAGCGTGCTGATAAAACAAGCTGGTGCAAACTATCAGGTTTTTGACTGTACGATTTTATACATCCCAATAAACTGAAAAGCAGTATTAGTTTTTTTGATAGCATTAGTCAGCATCAAAAATAATAAGCGCTTTATAATTGTTGTAATAATTGCAGAAAGAGTTGCATGCCTTTGCGCTTATCATCTGTTAGCCGGTAAGAAATATTTTTGGTGTAATAAGTTTTCAAATCATAAAAATCACACCGCACATTTTTTAAAACCTCATCAATAGCATTTACACCAACTGCATTTTTTTGATTGAATAATTCAGTAAAATTAGCAGGTAATTCTTTGTTCGATATCCATGCAGCAAATACAAAAGGAAGGCCTGTAAATGTTTTCCATTCTCCTGCTAAGTCATAAATATATTTTGAATGTTGTCTTTGTTTCAAAGCCCTGTCTCCAATTAAAACGGCTGCCGTTGTTCCTTTAATTTGATTGATGAAATCAGGAGTTTCTTCTTCTAAAACAATATCTTTTTTCCAGTAATTTTTTAATAACACTTTGCATAAAGCAACAGATGTTTTACTTTGATAATCGAGCAAAATTTTATCAACCCTGTTCAATTCAACTTCGCTGAACAAGCATACAGAAGCTACATCACCGTTTGCACCAATGCAATAATCAGAAACAATAAAATATTCTTTTAACTGAAGAACTGCAGCAACTGGAATCAGCCCAACATCAATCTCATCATCAATCAATTGCTTTGCTATTTTAGACGGATAATCTTTAATCAATTCAACTTCCTCCATTAATTCTTTAGAACGTTCAATGCCATATAATAAAGGTTTTGTATTGAGATAACTAACAGCACCAACTTTAATCTTCTTCAATTGTTTAATTAAATTTGCTTGCAAAGAAATGAAATAGTCAACAGACAAATCTTTATGGAGCACTAAGTTGACTGTACATAATAAGACATGGAATTAGATAATCTTACTGCAATATCTCCGGTTGATGGCCGCTATCGTAAACAAGTTGCGCATCTTGCTGCATATTTTTCTGAGTACGCTTTGATAAAATATAGGATTAAGGTTGAAGTTGCTTATTTTATTTTTCTGGCTGATAAAAAGTTTTTTAAATTATCATCCAAAACAATACAAAACTTAAACAGCGTTGCAGAAAATTTTAATTTGAATGATGCTGAACAGATTAAACAAATTGAAGCAACAACAAATCACGATGTAAAAGCTGTTGAGTATTTTTTAAAACAACAGCTTGAAAAAACCGAAGCATCATCACAAAAAGAATGGATACATTTTGGGTTGACGTCTCAGGACATAAATAACACAGCCATTCCTTTAAGCTGGAAAGATTATTTGCAAAATGAATACCTGCCTGCAGTTATTAACCTTCAAAAAAAATTAAATTCATTGGCTGATGCATGGAAAGACGTGCCGATGCTTGCACACACACACGGCCAGCCGGCAACGCCTACAAAACTTGGTAAAGAAATAATGGTTTTTGTAGAACGGTTAGACAATCAAATTAAGTTGTTTAATCAAATTCCTTATGCAGCAAAATTTGGTGGCGCAACAGGAAATTTCAATGCACATCATATTGCATTTCCAAAAAAAGACTGGAAGCAATTAGGAGATGAATTTATTGAAAGCCTTGGCCTGCAACGTTTACAATACACAACCCAAATTGAACATTACGATTATCTCGCTGCGCATTTTGATGCTATCAAACGCATCAATAATATTTTGATTGATTTATGCCGTGATATGTGGATGTATATCAGTATGGATTATTTTAAACAAAAAATAAAAGAAGGTGAAGTAGGTTCATCGGCCATGCCGCATAAAGTGAACCCGATAGATTTTGAAAATGCAGAAGGCAATCTTGGTGTTGCCAACGCATTGTTTGAACACTTTTCAGCGAAACTTCCTGTATCAAGATTACAAAGAGATTTAACTGATTCAACGGTGTTACGCAATTTAGGCGTACCTGTAGCTCATACATTTATTTCAATCCTTTCAATCGAAAAAGGCTTAAGCAAATTAGTATTGAATGAAGCAAAGTTGAATAAGGATTTAGAAGATAACTGGTCTATTGTGGCAGAAGCTATTCAAACTATTTTGCGCAGAGAAAATTATCCCAATCCTTATGAAGCATTAAAAGCATTAACGCGTGGCAACACAACAATTAATAAAGAATCAATGCATAAATTTATTGATGAACTTGATGTAAATGTTGATATTAAAAATGAATTGAAAGCAATTACGCCACAAAATTATACAGGTATTTAAACTCAAAATCAGTTGCAGATTTATATAAAAAAAGGCAGCCGTCAACATTGGCTGCCTTTCGTTTGTTTAACATAGAGCAATTAAGCTATATCAAATCTGTCTGCATTCATCACCTTACTCCAGGCAGCTACAAAATCATTTACAAATTTTTCATTTGCGTTAGCGCTTCCATATACTTCTGCAACAGCTCTTAATTCAGAGTTAGAACCAAACACAAGGTCAGCTCTTGTTGCAGTCCATTTAGGTTGGCCGGTTTTACGGTCTGTTCCTAAATACAATTCTTTAGAATCATCCATTGCTTTCCATGCAGTATTCATGTCAAGTAAATTCACAAAGAAATCATTGGTAAGCTTGCCGGGTTGTTGTGTAAATACGCCGTGCTTCGAACTATCAAAGTTCGCATCAAGCACACGCAAGCCGCCAACCAGCACTGTCAATTCAGGTGCAGAAAGCGTAAGCAATTGCGCTTTATCAATCAGCAATTCTTCTGTTGATGCAGATGATTTTATTTTACGGTAATTCCGGAAGCCATCAGCCTGTGGTTCTAAATAATTTACTGATTCAACATCTGTTTGTTCCTGCTTAGCATCCATGCGACCTGCAATGAAAGGAATGTTTATATCTTGGCCTGCATCTTTCGCTGCTTTTTCAATAGCTGCATTACCTGCAAGAACAATCAAGTCAGCCAAAGAAATTTTTTTGGTTGATTGAGCGCTATTAAAATCTTTTTGAATGCCTTCCAGTACACTCAATACTTTTTTTAATTGAACGGGATTATTAACCTTCCAGTCTTTCATCGGAGCCAAACGAATGCGTGCACCATTGGCACCGCCACGTTTATCGCTGCCTCGAAATGTTGAAGCAGAAGCCCATGCAGTTGAAACTAATTCACTAATGCTTAAGCCTGAAGCTAAAATTTTTCCCTTTAAAACAATAACATCGTTAGCATCAATCAAGTTATGGTTAACAGATGGAATCGGGTCTTGCCAAAGCAATTCTTCCTGCGGAACATCGGGTCCTAAATAACGTGCTTTCGGTCCCATATCGCGATGCGTTAATTTAAACCAGGCACGTGCAAATGCATCAGCAAAATCATCAGGATTTTCAAAAAAGCGTCTTGATATTTTTTCAAAACCCGGGTCCACTCTTAAAGCTATGTCAGTGGTTAGCATTGTTGGCTTATGCTTTTTATTTGCATCATAAGCATCAGGAATTATATCACCGGCATCTTTCGCAACCCATTGGTGTGCGCCACCCGGGCTTTTGGTAAGCTCCCATTCAAACGCAAATAAATTTTCAAAATAATTATTGCTCCATTGCGTTGGTGTAGTTGTCCAGGTAACTTCCAAGCCGCTTGTGATTGTATCTGCGCCTTTGCCGGAATTATATTTATTATTCCATCCAAAACCCTGCTCTTCTATCGAAGCAGCTTCAGGTTCTTTGCCCACATTGTCAGACGGTGCTGCGCCATGCGTTTTACCAAAACTGTGACCACCTGCAATCAGCGCAACTGTTTCTTCATCATTCATCGCCATGCGTCCAAACGTATCACGTATATCTTTCGCGGAAGCAAGCGGGTCGGGATTGCCATCCGGTCCTTCGGGATTTACATAAATCAAACCCATATGGGCAGCGGCAAGTGGTTCTTCTAAATCACGTGAGTGAATTGTACGGCCAGGGTCTTCGTCAGACACAAGCACACCATGTGCCGCTACACCTTCCGAACCTCTTCCATATCGCTCATTGTTACCAAGCCATGTTGTTTCAGCACCCCAATACACATCTTCCTGCGGTTCCCATACATCTGCACGTCCACCGGCAAAACCAAATGTTTTAAAACCCATTGATTCAAGTGCGATGTTGCCGGTTAATACTATCAAATCAGCCCACGAAATTTTATTGCCATATTTCTGTTTGATTGGCCACAACAAGCGACGTGCTTTATCAAGACTTACATTATCAGGCCAGCTGTTCAGCGGCGCAAACCGTTGCATGCCTGCACCTGCGCCACCACGTCCGTCGCCTGTACGATAGGTGCCTGCACTGTGCCATGCCATGCGTATGAATAAACCTCCATAGTGACCAAAATCTGCAGGCCACCAATCCTGAGAATCAGTCATTAAATCATGCAAATCTTTTTTTACTGCTTCAAGGTCGAGGCTTTTAAAAGCTTCAGTATAATTAAAGTCTTTATCCATCGGGTTTGATAAAGATGAATGCTGGCGTAGAATATTAAGCTTTAACTGGTTTGGCCACCAATCGCGGTTGCGTGTGCCGCCACCGCCAACGTTGCTTTGCATGCTTCCGTTATGAAACGGGCATTTACTTATGTCATTTGAATCGTCTGCCATTGTTATAATTTATTTATTAAAATGATGTTACTGAGATTAAATCTTAAAAAAGACAAACTTATAACTCTTGAATAAATAATGATAATTCAATTAAAACAACATAGGTTATATTTTTGTTTACATTCATGCACGATGCAGCTAATCGAGTTTACAGATAAAGGATTGTTTTGCCGTGCCGGTAATTTTTATATTGACCCCTGGAAGCCGGTTGATTATGCCATCATTACACATGCACACAGCGACCATTCAAAGTCCGGATGTAAAAATTATTTGTGTCACACATTTACCAAACCTCTGCTTCAGGCACGGCTTGGTGATAATGTTTATGAAACACTCGAATGGAATGAAAGCAAAACAATTAATGGCGTAAAAGTTTCCTTGCATCCCGCAGGGCATATAATCGGCTCTTCGCAAATACGTGTTGAATATAATAATGAAGTGTGGGTTGCCAGCGGCGATTATAAAGTTGCTGATGATGGTTTAAGCGGTGCATTCGAGCCGGTAAAGTGCAATGCCTTTATTACAGAATCAACGTTTGGTTTGCCGATATATACATGGAAAGACCAGGACGTGATATTTGAAAATATGCGCAACTGGATTCTTGCCAATAAAGCATTAAATAAATCAAGCGTTATCATCGCTTATACTTTGGGCAAAACGCAGCGTGTTTTAAAAGCACTCGAACATTTTGATGAAACGATTTACATGCATGGCGCAACATATAACATGCACCAGGCTATAACAAATGCGAACATACCGTTGCCAAAAATTAATGCGGAACGTGTAACGCCGGAAACGCCAAAAGAAAAATTAAAAGCATGTATTGTCTTGGCGCCGCCGGGTGCAGAAGGCAGCACATGGCAGCGTAAATTTTCGCCAATGGCTGTGGGTGTTTGCAGCGGCTGGATGCAGGTGCGTGGCAACATGCGCCGTAAAAATGTGGATGGCGCTTTTGCTTTAAGCGACCATGCGGATTGGGACGGGTTGTTACAAGCTATCAAAGCAACAGGAGCTGAAAAAGTGTATGTAACGCATGGTTATCAATCTGTGTTCAGCCGTTATTTAAATGAGCAGGGAACGTGGAGTGCAGAAGTAAAAACGGAATACGGAACGGAAGATGAGGAAGTAACAGCCGAAACATCAGAAGAGAAAAAAGAAGTGGAAAGTGAAGAATTGTCTTAAAAACGGTTTAATCACAGCAAAATTAACTACATGGCAATGTAGCCGCCGCATATTGCAATATTGCAGCAGAACATGGCAATGTAGTCGCCACATATGGCAATGTTGAGCCGGAACATGGCAATGTTGTTGCCGGATATTGTAATGTAATCGCCGGATATTGCAATATGTGGGTACAACATGGCAATGTAATCGCCACATATTGTAATGTAGCGTCACAACATGGCAATATTGTAAAGAAATAATAAAAAGATTCAAAAAATTGTAGTTTTTAGAACAAATCAGGTATGGATGAGGTACAAATAATACCGGAAGAGGCATCACATATAACAAATCCTGGCGGAATGGCTATGTTTTCAGAGCTGGTAACACTGCTTGGCTCATCAACCAAAACATTAGAAAAACAGGATGCACTTATTAACTACTTTTCTTTGGCTGATGATAAAGATAAAGTTTGGGTGATTGCTTTGTTTAGCGGTCGCAGACCAAGGCGTTTGGTCAACTCATCTTTACTGCCGCAATGGTGCATCGAAATAAAAAATATTCCCGGCTGGATATTCAGCGAATGTTATGGTTCTGTTGGCGATATGGCGGAAACCATTGCCCTGTTGCTGCCCGACCCAACCGAGGAAAAAGCAATTTCCTCTTTATCATTTTATATAGAAAAATTAGCGTCGCTTGAAAAGCAAAATGAATTTATAAAAAAAGATTTTATAACCGGTTGCTGGCGCACAATGAATAAAGATGAGCGCTTCGTATTTAATAAATTATTGACAGGCAATTTTCGCATCGGCATTTCGCAAAAGCAAATGGTAAATGCGCTGGCAAAAACGGTTAAGCTTGAGCCATCTGTTATTGCGCATCGCATAAGTGGCAACTGGGACCCGATGACAACTTTGTATGATGAGTTGCTAAGCGAACATGCAACAAGCATTGATTACTCAAAGCCTTATCCGTTTTATTTAGCGTATGCGCTGGAAGAAAACCCGGAAACATTGGGTGATGAAAAAGACTGGCAGGCTGAATGGAAATGGGATGGCATTCGCGGCGAAATTATCAAGCGCAATAACCAGTTATTTGTCTGGAGCCGTGGTGAAGAATTAGTTACCGACAAGTATCCTGAATATGCCATGCTGCAACAAAAACTACCTGAAGGTATTGTGCTTGATGGCGAGATAATTTCATTAACTGATGCGAATGTTCAAACCAACACATTTACTATTTTACCTTTTGCATTGCTGCAAACACGCATCGGCAGAAAGAATATCACATCTAAACAATTAAAAGAATCTCCGGTTGGTTTTGTGGCGTATGATTTATTAGAGTTTGAGGGCGAGGATTATCGTAACAGGACTTTGGAAGAAAGAAGAAGTTTGCTGGAAAAGATTGTGGCTGATGCTAATGAACCTGTATTGCGTTTATCGCCGGTAATCAATTTTAATAACTGGGATGAACTGGCTGCGTTACGGGCAACAAGCCGTGCTTTAAATGCAGAAGGTGTTATGCTGAAACGCAAAGCATCTGTTTACCAGGTCGGCAGAAAAGTGGGTGACTGGTGGAAGTGGAAGATTGACCCGCTTACGATTGATGCCGTTATGATATATGCGCAAAAGGGCAGCGGCAGAAGAAGCACATTATATACTGATTATACTTTTGCCGTTAAAGATGAAGAAAGACTTGTGCCTTTTACCAAAGCTTATTCAGGATTAACAGATAAAGAATTTGCACAGGTTGATTCATTTGTAAAAAGAAATTCGCTTGAAAAATTTGGTCCTGTGCGAACCGTAAAACCAGAACTTGTTTTTGAGATTGCATTTGAAGGCATTGCTGCAAGCAACCGGCATAAAAGCGGCGTGGCGCTTCGCTTTCCGCGTATTAAACGCTGGAGAAAAGATAAAAAAGCAGATGAGATAAATACGCTGGACGATTTGAAAAGCATGCTTTCTGCCTACGGCAAATGATTAGCACATACTTACAATCGTTAGCGTAGTTTTGCAGTCAAATTTTTCTTAATGGATTTTAGTTTGAATGAAGAGCAGCTAATGATTAAAGAAGCTGCAAAAAATTTTGCCAACACTGAATGTTTACCCGGTGTAATTGAGCGTGATGAGCACATGAAATTTCCTAAAGAACAAATTTTAAAGCTTGCTGATTTGGGTTTTATGGGCATGATGGTTTCGCCTGACTATGGTGGGGCTGGTTTGGATACCATCAGTTATGTTATTGCGATGGAAGAAATTTCAAAAGTTGATGCCAGCACTTCTGTTTGCATGAGTGTAAATAACAGTTTGGTTTGCTGGGGGCTTGAAGCATTCGGAACAGAAGAACAAAAGCAAAAATATCTTACTCCTTTAGCACAAGGCAAAAAAGATGGAGAACTCTATATTGGCGCTTTTTTATTAAGCGAACCGGAAGCTGGTAGTGATGCAACATCTCAGCAGACAACAGCAGAAGACAAAGGCGATTATTATTTGCTTAATGGAACCAAAAACTGGATTACAAATGGTTCATCTGCCAGCGTTTATTTGGTAATGGCGCAAACAGATAAATCAAAAGGTTTCAGAGGAATTAATACATTAATTGTTGAGAAGAGTTTGCCCGGTGTTGTTGTTGGTGCTAAAGAAAATAAAATGGGTATTCGTGGAAGCGACACGCATTCTATTCAGTTTGCAGATGTAAAAGTTCCAAAAGAAAACAGGATTGGTAAAGAAGGTTTTGGTTTTAATTTCGCTATGCAAACTTTAAACGGAGGGCGCATTGGAATTGCTGCACAGGCATTGGGGATTGCTGCAGGCGCTTATGAACGTTCTCTGCAATATGCCAAGCAACGAAAATCATTTGGCAAAGAACTTATTGAGCACCAGGCTATACAATTTAAACTTGCCGATATGGCTACACACATTGAAGCGGCGCGGCTGCTGGTGTATAAAGCATCATCAGACAAAGACGATAAAAAGGATTACACATTAAGCGCTGCTATGGCAAAATTATACGCTGCTGAAACGGCAATGTGGGTAACTACTGAAGCAGTACAAATACACGGCGGATATGGTTACGTAAAAGAATATCATGTTGAGCGAATGATGCGTGACGCAAAAATTACACAGATATATGAAGGCACCAGCGAAGTGCAGCGCATTGTAATCGGGCGCTCGTTAATTAAATAACTATCTTTTCTTGGAAAAATAATTCGGGTCATGAGAAGGGCAGGCAGAACTTCTGCTCTCCACGCATGATGTAAATAACATCGTGCAAAATGCAATCGCCGTAAAAACAACAAGTAATCTACGCATAAAACAGTTTCAGTTAAATGAAGAACTTAAACGAAAATAAAGATATAAAAGTATATTCGTATCAGGGCTAAGATAAAAAACTGCCTTATTTTCGTTCCCCAATTATTCTTAAATGAGTCTCCAAGTTTCCCGTCCTTTAGCCATAATTGATTTAGAAACAACCGGTATAAATGTAGCTGTAGATAAAATTATCGAGATAGCTATAGTAAAATTAATGCCTAACGGCAGTACCTTAAAAAAAAGGAAACTTATAAATCCGCAGACAGCTATTCCAAAATGTTCGAGTGATGTACATGGCATAACCAATGAAATGGTAAAAGATGCACCTACATTCAAACAGGTTGCAAATGAAATAAAGCAGTTTCTTGATAATTGTGATTTAGGCGGATACAATAGTAACCGGTTTGATATTCCGATGCTTATTGAAGAATTTCTCAGGGCTGGGCTAGATTTTTCTATGGATGGAAGAAAGCTGGTTGATGTACAAAAAATATTTCACCAGATGGAGCAGCGAACTTTATCCGCCGCTTATAAATTTTACTGTAATAAAGCATTAATCAATGCACATAGTGCGGAAGCAGATGCAACAGCAACGCTCGAAATTTTACATGCGCAGGTAGTTCGCTATCCTGAAATTGGCGCAACCATAGAAAGTATTTTAAATTGTATCGGCGAAGAAGATTGTGTTGATTTTGCAAGGCGTATGATTATAGCAGATGGCATTGAGATTTTTAATTTTGGTAAGCATAAAGGCAAAAGTGTTACCGAAGTTTTAAGAACAGAACCACAATATTATGACTGGATAATGAAAGGCGATTTTCCACTCAATACCAAACAAAAACTTACAGAAATATTGAACCGCACACTTATAAAAAAAATTACTTCATAAATTTAGCTTTTTGTTTATTACATTAAATCTGAAATTGTATTTTCAGTTAATCCCAATGAGTTGCTTGGAAAAATTAATTATCATACCTACATACAACGAAATTGAGAATATACAAGTAATTCTCAAAGCAATATTTTCTTTAAAGCAAAATTATCATGTGCTGGTTATTGATGACCAGTCGCCCGATGGCACTGCAGATGCAGTTAAACAGATGATAAATGATGAAGCTTATCAAGGGCAACTTTTTATAAAAGAAAGAAAAGGTAAACTTGGGCTTGGCACAGCATACATAGCTGGTTTTAAATGGGCAATAGGAAACGAATATGATTATATTTTTGAAATGGATGCTGATTTTTCGCATAAGCCTTCAGACCTTGAAAGCTTGTATAATGCCTGCAAAGAAAATAACTATGATGTTGCTATCGGCAGCAGGTATGTGAAAGGTGGCAGTATTGTTAACTGGCCTTTGGATAGGCACATCTATTCAAAAGGCGGCGCTCTATATACAAGGCTTATCACTTTCATGCCGGTTAAAGATCCTACAGCCAGGTTTATCTGTTATAAAAGAAAAGTGCTCGAATCCATTAATTTAGAGGAAATAAAATTTGTAGGTTATGCTTTCCAGATTGAAATGAAGTTCACTGCCTGGAAACTTGGTTTTAAAATTACAGAAGTGCCAATTGCTTTCGAAGACCGTAAGGTTGGAACAAGCAAAATGAGCGGCCGCATATTAAAAGAAGGTGTATTCGGAGTGCTGGAGATTCAATTTAAAAGCTGGTTTAATAATTACCATCAGCGCATGCGGCTTGAAGAATCAATTCCTAAAAAACGCTCTGCTTCAGTTGAGCAAGCCTGATTGTGCAATTACTTAAAGCTCAATCAGTATTAATTAATATATTTGCATATTACGTTGTACATAATTTATTGCACCTCGTAACCCTTACTCGCTAACCACATTTAATTCTCTCTTAAAATTTTTGATTAATTATTCAATTTGATGAGTATGTATTCGTATGCATTGTTAGAACCGGGATGTTATTACCTGATACAGGAAAAAGAAAATGATGCGCTTAGTTTAGTGCAGGTAAAAGTGATTAGCGATCATTGCATGTATGTTGAAAAATATACCGATGCCGTGTTGCAGGAATGGAAACTCAAAACAGACGCAATTTTTGATATAATTGAATTGATAAGCGATGATGTGGTTAAAGATTGGAATAAGGCCTACTACAAAAATGAAGATGCGTTTTATGAAGAAGAAGATGAAGAATAAAGAAATAAGTGCGAGGTATGATGTACGAAATACAAAGTAAAAATTATAAACTTTCTAGTTCACATCTCACACTTATTACTTACTTGTCATTTTTATCACAGGCACAATCATTTCTTCCATGCTGATGCCGCCATGCTGAAATGTGTTGCGATAATAATTTACATAATAATTGTAATTATTCGGATAACATAAGTAGCCATCTTCCTTAGCAAAAATATAAGATGAGTTTATATTAGGCACCGGCAGGCCAGCTTGTTTCGGATCACGAAAAGCAAGCACTTCTTTTTGTTCGTAATTTAGATTACGGCCATGTTTGTAACGCAGGTTTGCAGTTGTTTGTTTATCGCCAATAACCTTACAAGGTGTATTCACGCGTACACTGCCATGATCAGTTGCCAGCACGATATTTATTTTTTTATCAGCAATCTTTTTTAATGCCTGGTGTAACGGGCTGTATTCAAACCAGCTTTTAGTAAGGCTTCGGTAACTTATTTCATCAGCTGCCAATTCTTTAAGCACTTCCATTTCTGTACGGGCATGGCTCATCATATCAACAAAATTGTATACAATAATATTCAGATCATTATTCATCAGGTTGTGAATATTGTTCAGCAACTGCTGACCATCGTTATGATGAAGCACTTTCGTATAACTATATTTTAAATCTTCTCTTTTTAAGCGCTTTAACTGCGCCTTAAAAAATTCTTCTTCATATGAATTTTTGCTGCCTTCTTCATCATCGTTTTTCCATTTGTTCGGAAAATTCTTTTCAATATCAACCGGTAACATACCTGCAAAAATTGCATTGCGGCAATATTGCGTTGCTGTTGGCAATATGCTGTAAAAACTGTCTTCTTCAGTTACACGAAAACTTTCAGCAAAAATGGGTTGTATAGATTTCCATTGATCAAAGCGGAGGTTATCAATCAAAATAAAAAAAGTGGGTATGCCTCTTTCAACCTGTGGTAAAATTTTCTTTTCAAATAAATTATGGCTCATCACAGGTGCTTTGGCTTTATTGCCTATCCAGCCTGCATAATTCCTGCTGATGAACTTAAAAAATTCAGTGTTGGCTTCCTGCTTTTGTGTTTGAAAAACTTCCTGCATTTCAGGGCTGTTACTTTTCTCCATTTCAAGTTCCCAATACACCAGCTTTTTATAAATTTCCATCCATTCATTATAATCAGGATTGCTGTTCAATGCCATAAATAAATTGCGAAACTGCTGCTGGTAAGCCGACGTTGTTTTCTCGCCAACCAGCCTTTTATTATCTATAATTTTTTTAAGGCAGAGCAACACCTGGTTTGGATTTACCGGCTTAATAAGATAATCAGTTATCTGGCTGCCGATAGCATCATCCATTAAATTTTCCGTTTCATTTTTGGTTATCATTACAACCGGAATGTTACTTACTTCTTTTATTTTTTGCAGCGTTTCCAAACCTGTAATTCCAGGCATTGTTTCGTCAAGCAACACAACGTCAAGCAAATTATCTTTTACAAAATCAATGGCATCAAAACCATTGGCGCGGGTATGCACTTCATAGCCTTTATTTTCAAGAAATAATTTTTGAGACTGAAGATTTTCTATTTCATCATCCACCCAAAGTATAGTTGCTACAGACATATTTAATTGTGATGTTTATTTTCTAATCTTTGTAAACAGTACGTAAAACTATTTTTTTTAAATTGATAAGCTGCATATCATTTGTTATTAAAAACTCATTTAACAAAGCCTAAACAGTGCAAAAAATAAGACGAAAAATTATTAATGATCCTATTTATGGATTCATAACTATTGATGATCCTTTACTGTTTTTTATTATTGATCATCCGTGGTATCAACGGTTGCGGCGCATTTATCAAATGGCGCTGGCACAGTTGGTTTATCCCGGCGCTGTGCATACAAGGCTGCATCATTCATTGGGTGCTTATCATTTAATATGTCTTGCTTTAAATGAATTAAAAAATAAGGGCATTGATATTTCTGCTGAAGAAGAACTTGCTACAAAATGTGCCATTTTATTGCATGATGTTGGTCATGGTCCTTTCTCTCATGCATTGGAAAATATGTTGATAAAAGTTGTGCATCATGAAACGTTAGGATTGCAAATCATGAATGAATTCAACAGGCAAAGTGATGGTGCATTAACAACAGCTATTTCCATCTTTACAAATACTTATCATAAACAATTTTTGCATCAGCTTATCAGCGGGCAGCTTGATGTTGACCGCATGGATTATTTAACGCGTGATAGTTTTTATACAGGTGTAAGCGAAGGTGTCATTGGTTATGATCGCATTCTTAAAATGCTTACCGTGTATGAAGGACAATTAATGGTTGAATCAAAAGGCTTATATAGTATTGAAAAATTTTTAGTGGCGCGCAGGTTTATGTACTGGCAGGTTTATTTGCATAAGACAGTTTTAGCAGCTGAAAAAATGATCGTAAAAATTATTGAACGTGTAAGAGAAATTTATCCTTCATCAAACACTGCTTTGAAACTTAATTCAACATTAGATTATTTCTTTGAAAATTTTACAATAATGAATAATGAAGCGCTTGCAAAATTTTGTTTGCTGGATGATGTTGATATCATGTTTGCTATAAAGCAATGGAGTAATCATGCTGATACAATTCTATCAACACTTTGTAAAAATCTTCTTGACAGAAAACTATACAAAAGTAAATTGCAAACTGAACCTTTTGACGAAGATGAAATTTTAAACACAAAGAAAATCATAGCTAATAAATTCAACATTTCAGTTAAAGATGCGGCTTATTTTATTTTCACCGGTCAGGCAATGAACACAACCTATCAATTGCAGGATGAACGCATAAATATTTTATCAAAAGATGGGACGTATCGTGATATTTCTGAAGTTGCCGATCCGCTTATACATAAAACACTTTCAATGCCGGTTAAAAAATTTTACATTTGTCAATTAACGTAATGCTGCACATAATTTAAAATTGGTTGCGTTACATCAGAAATAATCAACATGAAGATAAATGCAGAGCGCATTGCTTTATTAATCAACGGCGCAGTTGATGGCGATGGTAAAACTGAGGTTAGCTCTTTTGGTAAAATTGAAGAAGCTAAACAAGGTCAGCTTGCATTTCTTGCCAATCCTAAATACGAAGATTATTTATATACCACCAATGCTTCAATAATAATTATCAACGAAACACAGGAATTAAAACAACCTGTAACTGCAACATTAATCCGCGTTGTGGATGCGTATCTTGCTTTTGCATCTTTGTTGCAAAAGTACCAGGAGATGATGCAGGAACAATTACGCGGCATTCAGCAACCAAGTTATATTGATACAAGTGCAACACTTGGTAAAAATATTTTTGTTGGCGCATTTACTTACATTGGTGAAAATGCAGTTATCGGTGAAAATGTCAAATTATACCCGGGCGTTTATATCGGTAATGATGTAAGTATTGGTGATAACAGTATTCTTCATCCTGGCGTAAAAATTTATTTTGGTTGTGCAGTTGGTAAATCAGTAACCATACACGGCGGAACTGTAATTGGAAGTGATGGTTTTGGTTTTGCACCACAGAATGATGGTATGTATAAAAAAGTTCCGCAGATTGGTAACGTTATAATTGAAAATAATGTTGAAATAGGCAGCAATACAACTATTGACCGTGCAACTGTTGGCTCAACAATTATACATTCGGGTACCAAGCTTGATAACCTTGTGCAAATAGCGCATAACGTAGAAGTTGGTAATAATACTGTTATTGCAGCACAGGCTGGTATAAGCGGCAGTACTAAACTTGGCAGCAACATTATGATCGGTGGCCAGGCTGGTATTGTTGGTCATTTGCAGTTAGCAGATGGTACTAAAGTAAATGCACAAAGCGGTGTTACCAAAACTATCAAACAAAAAAATACTGCCGTTACCGGTTCACCGGCACATGATTATACAAGCGCGTTAAGAAGCCAGGCATTATCACGCAACCTTCCGCAATTAGAAAAAAGAATAGCAGAGCTTGAAAAATTAGTACAGCAATTACTGCAGGAAAAAATAAGTTTCTCTTAAATATTCCAGCTAACCATTATGGGTTTTTAGCAATACCCTTCCGTAGTTTTTATATCTTATTTTTGCAATCCGGAAAATTATTCAGTGTGCCATCTATACAATTCAAGTATTCATCCGGCTAAATAATTATTAATGGATAATATTTTTAATCCAGATAAACAGCATACCCTTTCAAAAGCTGCTGATATAAGCGGCACAGGCTTGCATACAGGGGCATTGGTTGATATGAAAATTACACCTGCGCATCCCGGTTTTGGCATACAATTTCAGCGGATAGACTTATCCGGTTCACCAATGATAAAAGCAGATTGCGATTTGGTTACTGATACAAGCCGGGGCACCACATTGCAATATAATGATGCAAAAGTGAGCACGGTAGAACATATACTTGCAGCACTTGCAGGCATGGCAGTAGATAATGCTTTAATAGAAATCAATGGCCCTGAAATACCAATTGGTGATGGAAGTTCGCAACCATTTACTGAAATGATTGAGAGTGCAGGCGTTACAGAACAGGAAGCTGCAAAAGCCTGGTATAGCCTTGAAGAAAACATTTATCATTATGATGAAGAGAAGCGCGTAGAGATGACTGCGCTGCCTTCGACCAATTACCAGATAACCACGCTGATTGATTTTAACAGCCCTGTTTTAGGAACGCAACATGCGGGTTTAAAAAATATAAAAGATTTCAAAATTGAAATTGCTCCCTGCAGAACATTTTGTTTTTTACATGAGCTTGAAATGCTGCTTGATAATAATCTGATTAAAGGCGGTGATATTAATAACGCAATTGTTATAGTTGATAAAAAAGTTGACGGCGACGAATTAAAGCGCTTAAAAAAAGTTTTTAAAAAAGATAAGATTGAAGTTAAAAGCGAAGGCTATTTAAATAATCTTGAATTACGTTTTCCAAATGAGCCTGCCAGACATAAATTATTAGATGTTATTGGAGACCTTGCTTTGATTGGCTACCCTATTAAAGCACGTATCATTGCTAACCGGCCCGGTCATAGTTCTAACGTTGAATTCGCAAAAAAAATTAAACATTATATAAAAAGAAACAAACAGGTAAAAGATGTTCCTATATATGATCCCGCACAACCACCGGTTTATGCATTTGATTACATTGAAAAAACGTTACCGCACCGTTATCCTTTTTTAATGGTTGATAAAATTATCGAGTTAACGGGCACACGAATAGTTGGCATAAAAAATATAACTTTTAATGAATGGTTTTTTGCAGGGCATTTCCCCTCAAATCCTGTAATGCCGGGCGTATTACAGGTTGAAGCACTGGCGCAAACAGGAGGTATTTTATGTATAAATGCTATGCCTGAAGGAAAGTATGATACTTACTTTTTAAAGATCAACAATTGCAAATTCAAACAAAAAGTAGTGCCCGGTGACACTATGATTTTGAAGATGGAACTAACCGCTCCAATACGCAGAGGCATCTGCGAGATGAAAGGTACAGTTTACGTTGGTGGAAAAGTTGCGACTGAAGCTGACCTTGTTGCTCAGCTTGTGAAAGTTGGCTGATACCAATTTAGCGTTACTTTAAATCTGAACATTTAACTTTGCGCGTTAAACTTAAAAATCAGCAAAAAGCTTAAGTATAAGAATGATCCATCCGCATACGTATATCCATCCCGATACCAAGCTTGCTGAAAATGTAAAAATTGATCCTTTCACAGTAATTCATCAAAACGTAACAATTGGCGAAGGCACATGGGTAGGCAGCAATGTAACAATAATGGAAGGTGTGCGCATTGGTAAAAATTGCCGTATTTTTCCAGGTGCAGTTTTAGGTGCAGTGCCACAGGATTTAAAGTTTAAAGGTGAACAAACCACGGTTGAAATTGGTGATAATACAACCATCAGGGAATTTGTTACTATTCATCGCGGAACAAGAGACAGATGGAAAACTTCTGTTGGTAATAATTGCCTCATTATGGCTTATAGTCATATTGCGCATGATTGTGCTGTTGGCAATAATTGTATTATGAGTAATAACAGCCAGATGGCAGGCCATGTAGTAATGGCTGATTATGCATGGGTGGCAGGTTTTACAGCTATTCACCAGTTTGTAAAAATTGGCCAAAGCGCGTTTATTGCAGGCGGAAGCCTGGTGCGTAAAGATGTGCCGCCTTATATAAAAGCGGTGCGCAATCCTTTAAGTTATGGAGGCGTAAACAGTGTGGGTTTAAAGCGCAGAGGATTCTCACTTGAAAAGATTAACCAGATACTTGATATGTATCGCATCATTTATAATAAAGGGCTTAATACTTCGAAGGCACTTGAATTTATAGAAGAAGAAATGGCTGCCAGTGATGAGCGGGAAGAGATTCTCAGTTTTGTACGCGAAAGTGAACGCGGCATCATTAAACGTTATACAAAAACGGATGAAGATGATGATTAACCGCACATCAGCTTGTTACTTCCATCAATATGAAAATAACTCTTACTAATGCCGGCAAACGGTTTAGCCGTGAATGGATTTTTCGTAACCTTACTTATGAATTCAATTCTAAAAAATCTTATGCTATTATTGGTGCAAACGGAAGTGGTAAAAGCACTTTGGTGCAGGCTTTGTCTTCTTCTGTAATTTTAAATGAAGGAACTGCAGAATGGCAAATTGATGACAAGCTTAAACCTGAAACTGTTCACCAGCATATGTCTTTTGCAGCACCTTATTTTGAATTGGTTGAAGAAATGACCGGAAAAGAATTACTTTTTTTTCACTCAAAATTTAAAAAATTTATTAATAAACTTTCTGTTGAAGATATTTTAAGTAAAGCTGAATTAACGGCATCTGCGGATAAGCAAATACGCTATTATAGCAGCGGTATGAAACAAAGATTAAAACTGGCACAGGCAATATTTTCTGATGTACAGTTTATTTTACTTGATGAGCCTTGTACCAATCTTGATGAGAATGGATATAACCTGTATTATAACTGGATTGAAATGTTTTGCAAAAACAGGTTGCTGATTGTTGCAAGCAATGATATAAATGAATATAAATTTTGCAAAGAGAAATTAAACATGCAAAGTTTTAAACTCAAAACATTTTAATGATGGTGGTGATGCATTTTTTGTTGTAATACTTCTGCGCTTACTGGTTCTTCAATAATAGTTGCTTTGCTTTCTAAAAAATTAAAAAGCTTTTCTGATTGCAGTCGCATATACGTTTCATCTACAAATTTTTTATCCTGCAACATGCGGTTGGCATATTCTTCAAGCCAGGGTGCATCATTTACATTTTGATTGCGTAAATAACCTGTTATTTGTTTAACAGCTGCATCTTTTATTTCATGCTGTTCAACTGTAATCTTGTTTTCATTAACAACCTTTGTGTTTATTAATGTCCACTTTAACTGGTCTAAAAAAACCGGTAATTCTTTTTCAGCATCTTCTGACGATTTTGCTTTTTCACCACCTTCCTGCAACCAGCGTTTTAAAAAGTTTTCAGGAAAAGATATCTGAACATGATCAATAAGAAAATAATATATCTGGTCATGAAGCTGGTTACGACTTTGAATATTATAGTAATTTTCAATCTCTACTTTAACTGCATTACGTAACTCTTCTTCGTTGGTAATGCTGCTTTCGGGATAAACACTGCTAAAAAATTTTTCATCAAGATCCGCTTTTTCAACAAAGCCAATTTTTGCTATCGTAAGATTGAAAAATTTATTTGCGTCTTCAGGATTATTTTTATCAAGACCTAAATCCTGTAAAACCCACTCACGTTCTTTTTCTTCAAATGCTTTATTTAGCTGAATTGATACAACATCATTCTTTTTTTTACCAGTTAATTGTTCCTTTACTTCTTTGGTAAAATATTTTAAAATCAATGAATCATCTTTTTCAATTCCATTTTCAACTGCATTGCCTTGTTCATCGGCTTCAGTAAAATGAAAATTTAAAACCTGCTCTTCATTATTTATTTCTTCAGGTTCAGTCATTTTACCATATTTGGTACGCATGCGGTTTATTTCTTCATTCACCATTTCTTCCGTTACTTCTACTTTATAAAAAGTAACATTCAGATTATCTGTCTTTATATCAATATCAGGCTTTAAACCAATCTCAAAAGCAAAAGCATAATCGCTTGGATTGTTTATATCCAACATGCGTGAATCGACTTCAAGTGGCAATGGTTGCGCAAAAATTTCAAGCTGCTCATTACCTAAATAATTGTTCAGCTCTTTTTCTACTGTACGTAAAATTTCTTCCGTAAAAACAGATTGCCCATACATTTTTTTTATTAGGCCCGATGGAACCATACCTTTTCTAAAGCCTGGAATATTTGCCTTTTTTGCATACGTTTTTAGGCTTTTTTCAAATGAAGGCAGGTAATCATTTCTTTCAAGATTAACTGTTAGCTTATCATTCAGCGTTCCGATGTTCTCACGTGTAATTGTTGCCATGCTCGAAGTTAAATAGTGCGGATGATAGGAATCGAACCTACATGCCTTGCGGCGCCAGATCCTAAGTCTGGTGCGTCTGCCAGTTTCGCCACATCCGCAAACGGGGCGCAAAAATAAGTAAATGGTTATAAATAAAGAAGCTTCCGTTTTTTCGGAAGCTTCAATTAAATAAATACTATGATGGTTACTTAAACTTATACATCAAAGTAAGTGATATGTTCGAAAATGTAATTCCGTCTTTAGACCATCCATTATAACCTAACTCAACCTGAACTTTAGTGGCGTTATAGCCTATCTGCGGCTGATAATCGAATGCGGATTCACTACTTCCGCTACCGGTAAATATGCCTAAACCTAATTTACCTCCTACAAAAAATGATGGGGGTAGGATAAAATCTTGCTCCAACCAGCACTGGAATAAAACCAACACCATCTCCACCATCCTTACTAAAAAAATGTGTGTAACCGGTTGTTGCTAAAAATGAAGCTTCGCTTGATATATTGTACTCGGGCATTATTTCAGCCCCTAAGCCAAAAGAAGAACCATCACTAAGGTCGCCCACAGGCAAAGCTAAATTAATGCCACCTAAAAAGTGAAAACCTGCACTTGAAGCAGACATTTTATCGTCTTGTGCTTTTGCTGAAATCATAATAATTGTTGTTAATAAGAACAACATGAAAATTTTTCTCATAATGTTTTTGTTTAGTTTGAGTGTTTTTTAACGGGGACAAACATAAAAAATTTATTTTATTTTTTCAATCAGCCATTGATTTTTGCCATAACCGTTTATAACATGTTTTTCACTATGATAAGATGAACGAACCAGCGGACCGCTTTCTACATAATCAAAGCCGAGTGAATAACCAATTTCCCTTAATTCTGCAAATTCATCTGGATGCACAAAACGCTGCACAAAAAGATGTTTGGTTGTTGGCTGAAGATATTGACCAAGTGTAAGCACATCTACATTAACAGCAGCAAGATCATGCATGGTTTGAATAAGCTCTTCTTTGGTTTCGCCCAAGCCAAGCATGATGCCGGTTTTAGTGCGCATGCCGCCTTCTTTTAAAATACGTAATACTTCAAGGCTGCGCCTGTACTTTGCCTGTATGCGCACCTGTTTTGTCAAGCGTTCAACTGTTTCCATATTATGACTTACAACTTCAGGCGCTGCATCTATAATGGGTTGAATATTTGCAGGCTGGCCTTTAAAATCAGGTATCAGTGTTTCAAGCGTTGTTTCAGGGTTTAATGCTTTTACTGCTTTAATTGTGTTATACCAGATTGTTGACCCGCTGTCTTTTAATTCATCCCTATCAACACTTGTAATAACGGCATGTTTAACTTTCATTAAATAAATAGCTTCAGCTACACGCTGCGGTTCATTCCAATCAATGGCATCCGGTCTTCCAGTTGCTACAGCACAAAAGCCACAGCTTCGTGTGCATGTGTTGCCTAATATCATAAATGTTGCTGTTCCTGCGCCCCAGCATTCACCCATATTCGGGCAATTACCGCTTTCGCATATTGTATGCAGTTTATGCGTATCAACAAGGTTGCGTACGTGCTTATAGCTTTCTCCAATAGGTAATTTAACCCTCAGCCAATCCGGTTTTTTTGTTTTGCCTTGCCTTCCATCAGTCATGTTTAACTGAACATTATTTGCACATATAACACCTGTATCTTCCATTAATAGGTTAAGCTAATTATTGATTATTAAAGGCCATAAAATTGTTAATTACGTTTGCCAAATTCTATAGCTACATAAGTGTTGTAAAAGAATTTTTTGGGCGTTGTATAAATCATGATAGGCATATCTTTAATGTAATATTCTGCACTTATACCTACTTCTATAGCAGATAATAATTCGTTATACCTGCCATAATCAAATCTTAAACCAGCGTGTGCTATAACACCCGGTGTAACTTTAATTTGATTGAATCCTTTCGTAAACCCTGCACTTGAAATTAAGCGTGTTGGATCAAGAAAAACACTATCACCAGTACCCTGGTATTTTACATCAACAGCTCCGTTACCGCTACTGTCTAATACAGTTACATAGTAAGGTTTTAAGAGACCTGCAGAAAAACCGCCGCCATAGATTGCCGATACAGCAACTCCATTTTTTGGTCCTTTGCCTCCAATTAATTTTTGTTGCCCAATGCCGATATTTACGTTATAAAAAACATTCTGTTTACCATAAATAAGAGGGTTACCACTTGGAAACCCATCAGGCCCAATCGAAGTAAGCTTTTCTTCTTTATGGCTTTTGCGTTCTCCTATTTCCATGAACCAGGTGTTGGTAGTAGTAATATTTTTTGATTTGCCATGTTCATACAAGCCAGTCCACCCATCTGTGTTTAATTTAAACCCAAACAAGAATTGTTTATTATAAATTAAAGTGCCGTCTTCTTCTTTTTTTATAAGTTCTGCGATGTGTTGTTTACGGGCGTCTCTCTTTTGATCTTTCTCACTTAATGTTTTTTGTGGCGTTTGAGCAAAAGCTGAAATAAACAAAGCCGAGCAGAATAAAAACAAATAAATCTTACTGCGCATGTTATAATTTGATAGTCGTAAATTTATAACAAAATTCGTGTAATGACTTCAGAAATAATATATAAAGGTGAGTTAAGAACAGAAGCAAAGCATATGCAAAGTAATATAGTTATTGAAACCGATGCACCCATAGATAATCAGGGAAAAGGTGAACGTTTTTCGCCTTCAGATTTGCTGGCTACTTCGCTGGGCAGTTGCATGTTAACCATTATGGGTATTAAAGCAAGAGACATGAATATTGATTTAAGTGATGCCAAATTAAGTGTCTATAAGTTTATGAAGCCTGACCCGAGGCGTGTTTCAAAAGTGAAGATTGATTTTAATTTTCCATCGCTTAATCTTGATGATAAGCAAAAAAAGATATTGGAAAATGCTGCACATACTTGTCCCGTTGCAAAAAGTATTCATCCTGATATTGAAGTAGAAGCAACCTTTAATTGGTAAGTTATAAATATGAGTGATAAGTTATGATGTTAGGTATATAAAAGCAACTCATCATTTATAACTCATATTTTCATTTAAGTTTTACTTAAAATTATAAGCGATATTAACGCCTTTAAAACCTTCACCAAAAGCCGGCGAAAAACTAACTCTTTCGGATATTTTATGTGTTTTATGAAACTGCGGAACTAGAATGCCACAACCTGCACCAAGCACATAACCTAAAATATTATCACTTAAAAAATGCTCACCGGCTTTATACCTGTAATAGCCGGTTACTGCCGGAAGAATAACTGCAAAAGCCCACATGTATGGTTTAAGTTTAGAATCAGGATTTAAATCACTAAATACTTTTGCCGCAAAAAAACTTCCCGTTGCTGTTGCGGCGGTGTGGCCTGCATAAAAAGAGCGCTGGGAATTTTTGCTTGTTCTTTTAGATAAAGGTGTGTTGGTTCCATACACAAGCGGGCGACTGCGTTTTATGTTGCCTGCACTCATTGTATAAAGTGCTGCTGTAATTGAAAGTGCTTCTGTGTACATAACTAAAATTGTACCTGCCTGCTGCCGTTCATTTTTATTTAATAACAATACTGCAACAGGTGTAGCAAAGCCTGTAAAGAATGGTATATAGCTTGCGTTGTTATCTTTTTGCGAGTAATAACCAACATTACCCCTGTCAAATCCAGGAACATCACTTTTCATTTTTGATAAAGCTTCTGCACTAGAAATGGAATCTAAATTTTGAATGAAATGAAGGCCTAATACGCTTAAGCCTAAACCTGCGCCTGTTATAGGCGCGTCTGCTTTCCAACTAATTTTATATACATTTTTAGCATCAAAAGAAGATAATGCATTTTGCTGTGCGAAAGAAAGGTTTGAAAATAACAATACAGCAATACAGCTATTAATTACAGGTTTCATAAAAAATTAATAATTAAATTAGTCTTCCCATACGGTGAGGCCTTCACTGCAGTTTGCACATATATCAATGTTTTCCCTGCCTTTCATTAACTCACCTCTGAATTGTTTGTAATTATTATTGTGCCAGATTTCTTTAAATGATTGCATATTCAGGTTACCAAGCCGGTGCATGGCATCTTTATCAAAACAACAAGGCACCACCATTCCATCCCATGTTATTACATTGCCCTGCTGCAATTTCCAGCAATGATTTTTCATACCGCTTTTACTCTTCATCACGCCATTTTTATTTCTGCGGTAACGGCTGTATTTATCAATAGTTGGTATAAGATTATTTGGGTCATTTTCATAGTCATATACCTGCGCTGTTTTAAAACGTACCTGGTCAACACCAATTTCTTTTGCCAGTTTTTTTATATCTTCTATTTGATGTTCATTTGGCTTTACAACTAAGAATTGAAAAAATACAAACGGTGTTTTACTGTTTAATTCTTTCTTCCATTTAATAATATTTCGGGCACCTTGTAAAACCTTATCAAGATTACCACCAACACGATATTGTTTATAAACATCCTGCGTGGTGCCATCAATAGAAATTATCAAACGGTCAAGCCCGCTTTCCACAGTACGCTTTGCTTTATCATCATTTAAATAATGTGCATTGGTTGATGTAGCTGTGTAGATGCCTTTATCATGCGCATACTTTACCATTTCTAAAAAATCAGGATTTAAAAAAGGTTCACCCTGGAAATAAAAAATGAGATACATCAGCTCTTTATAAATATCATCAATCGTACTTTTAAAAAAATCTTTCTTCAGCATACCGGTTGGCCGCGTAAATTCTCTTAAACCACTCGGGCATTCAGGGCAGCGTAAATTGCAGGATGTTGTTGGTTCAAATGAAATTGACATTGGATAACCCCACTGCACCGGTTTTTTAAAAAGCTTACTTAGCTGGTAGCTTGCCATAACCTTGGCAGCATTAAAACCTCTTTTAAAAGTTAGTTTTGAAAACAGGTTTGCACTATCATTCCAGTTAAAATACATGATGTAAAAATACAACTATCATTTTAAAGATGTTTACCTGCAGAAATGATGACACTTTTCAGACAAAAATTTTAATATCATCATATATATTCAACAGGAGTGTGGTTGATTGATTATAATCATGCAATAAATTTTACGTTGATAATACAGCATTGTAAGTTGCGGGCTGATGGCTAAGCGAAGCAGGAAAAAAAATAACAACCGGATTTTCATCATTGTTTCAGCAATTGTAACTGCGCTTGGCTTATATATTTATGTTGCTTACAAACACAATCAAAAAAAAGAAGAAGCAAGGTTTGCTTTATATCCTGATTTTGCTATTCAGCTTCCTTTAGGTTTTAAAATACATGGTATTGATGTAAGCAATTACCAAGGAAATATTTACTGGCCTGCTGTTGCTGCTGTGCACGACCAGGATATAAACATCCGCTTTGCATTTATAAAAGCGACGGAAGGCTTAATCAGTGTTGATAAGCAGTTTGCCAATAACTGGCAACACGCAAAAGACGCAAATGTTACAAGAGGGGCTTATCATTTTTTTCTTGCCACAAAAAGCGGAAGACTGCAGGCACAGAATTTTATAAAAACAGTTAAAATAGAACTTGGTGATTTGCCGCCGGTGCTTGACATTGAAGAGTTGTATGGTGTGAACGTTGACAGTATGCGGCATCGTATTTTACTCTGGTTGCAAATTGTTGAACAGGCATATCATATAAAGCCGATTATTTATACCAACATCAGTTTTTATAATAATTTTTTGGGTGATGATTTTGATGATTACCCGCTTTGGGTAGCGCATTATTTTGTGCAGAAAGACCCGGGAATAAAGAATGGCTGGAGCTTTTGGCAACACAATGCTGCAGGCAGGGTTAATGGTATAAAAACAAGGGTTGATTTTAACGTGTTCAGCGGTGATACAACCAGCTTTCAAAACTTATTGGTGCATTAATTCGCATATTTAAATAAGTCTTATACAAGTTTATCATAAAATCTCTGTGCGCTCTGTTAACTCAATGCGATAATTTTTTGAGCACAGAGTTAAGGAGCTAACAGAAATTATTTACTTAACTGTAATCGCATAGCAACACCACCACCGGAAGGCAGATCAATAGTGATGTTATCTGCTGAAGTTATTGTCTTCTCTTCTTTAATAAGTTGATTAGGATAATTTACCGCATTAGCAGAATCTTTATAAATTGTTGCATGATAATTTCCTACCGGTAAAAACTTTAACGGAATAGTTACCGTTTTTGCTTTACTGTTATTAATTGTTCCTATATACCAATCTGTTCCTTTTCTGCGTGCAATAGAAACCCATTCACCAACTTCTGCATTCGGTACAATAGTTTCATCCCAAACAGTAGGCACTTCTTTAATAAATTCAAAACCGGGCTGGCCTTCATAAGCCTGCGGTTCATCACAAACCATTGCCATGTGATTTTCTAAAACAACATACATGGCCAGCATGTGGCAGCGCGTAGCTAGTATATGCGGCCGTGTTGCCTGCACTATAAAGCTCGATTGCGGCATTGCCCTAAATCCGCCAAGATGATAATCTGTTGGGCCGGCAAGACCTCTTGTAAAAGGAATATTGATATCATCATCCGGCGTGATAAGATTGCCCCACTTATCATTCTCATAGTTCAATGTTCCTTCACGTGTAGATTCGTTTGGATAGGTTCGGTTTAAACCGGTTGGTTTATAAGCTCCGTGAAATTGTATTTCAAGATGATGTTCCGCAGCTTTTTGCAAAATCTCTTCCTGGATTTTTACCATTTCCTGGTCATCCCGGTTTAAAAAATCAACCATCATTCCTTCAATACCCCATTTTTCAAACTGGGTAAATGCGCTATCAAGCTTTGGATATAATGCATGCCAGTGAACCCAAAAACGCAATCGTACACCTTTGCTTTTTGCATAATCGCTCAGTGCCTGTATATCCAATCCCGGTCTTGGTATCAATACATTTGTATTAGGCCCGGGTTCATAATCCTGGCCGTCATTCTGATACCAGGCTACTTTTCTGTAACCAATTATTGTATGATATTGAATGTTGTTTCTTGCACAAAAATCAATGTAGTATTTGTTGAAGTCATTGTCAACACCCGGCTCCCAGGTTGTGTCCGGTGATATATCACCATTCCACCAATGGAAACTCGCCTTGCCCGGTTTCAGCCATGATACATCCTGTATTTTAGACGGGTCACTAAGATTAGTAAGAATATTTGATTCAATCAACGCACCAATCCTGTCGCTTATTATCATTACTCTCCACGGACTGTGATGCGGCAACGTTGCTTTTACTTTTATTAAATCCTGGTCTGGCAATGGTGTAAGCTGGCTGGTAAGTATGCCATTGCGTTTTATTAAACTCATGCCGGCATAATCTAACAAATTGGCCTCTGTAATTGCCATAAATGTATTACCTGTAAACTGGAATAACGCAGGCATATCCATCAGCGTATCATTTTTAATATTGTTCAAAGGCAACACATTATAACGATGTTCATGTGAGGTAAAATAATCTTCTAAAAAAGCTACTCTTGCTGTTGGGTTTCCGGCTAAATTAAATGTGCTGTTCTCATTAGTGATTGTTACAGATGTATCATTTTGCTGCTGAGGAAACTCGTATCTGAAACCAATGCCATCATTAAAAATTCTTACGCGTAAATTAATCATCCTGTTGCTGCCTGTTTGCTGCATAGGTACCAATGCTTCTTTATACGCATCGTGTACAGCACTTGTTTTTCCTTCCGGCAGCGTATAATCATCCATGCCATTGGTTACAGTTATTTTACCTGCTTTAATATAATTGCTGAAAGAATCACTTATAAAATTTAAACCAAGTGTGCTGTATTCAACAAGTATTTTATTTTTAAACTTAACTGCATACTCCGGCATGCCCTTATTAATGTTAAACAGGTAAGTTATTTGCCCGTTGGGCGACGAAACGCTCATCTTATTTTGCGCTGATACATTCACTGCAATAATGAGTATGCTTATAAGGGCAGGAATGAAGTTTTTAATCATACGGCAAATATTGAGTAAAATATTAGATTAAAATGCAATCATAAATTTAAACAACATATTGCATTCGCCTTTTGAATTTTTACTTTTGATTTTATGGAATACATGCATCATCTGAAACAAGATAAAAAATTTTCAGCTTTAGTTACTGACCCTGTGCATGAGCGCATCAAGCCGCATAAAAATATTATGCTGCAGTTAATTAGCAGCATCATGAGCCAGCAGCTAAATGTAAAAGTTGCCCGGATAATTTACCAGCGCTTCCTTGCTTTATATCATAAAAAAAATCCAACGGCAAAACAAATTGCTGATACATCAACAGAAACTTTACGCAGTATTGGCTTATCAAACGCAAAGGCATCTTATGTAAAAAATGTTGCAGCATTTTGTGATGAACATAAGATAACCGATAAGAAATTACATGCCATGACCAATGAAGCAATAATAGAATTGCTTACGCAAATTAAAGGTGTTGGCAAGTGGACGGTTGAAATGCTTTTAATGTTTGCGCTTGGCCGTGAAGATGTTTTTTCTATTGATGATTTCGGCGTTCAACAAGCCATCATCAATATATATAAACTGCATAAGCTTAATAAAAAACAACAGCGCGAAAAGATGTTGAAGCTCTCCGCAAAATGGTTGCCATACAGAACGTATGCATGTTTATATTGCTGGACGTGGAAGGATAATGCACCAGTTAAACCGTCTAAATAAATTGCGCAATATTAAATTGCTTATTTTCTATATTTACCAACTACTTAATTGGTTCACTTAAAATTATTATAATGAAAACGCTGCTTACTCTTTGCTGTACAGTTATTTTATTAACTGCATCAGCACAATATCATTATCCATCCACAAAAATGGAAGACAGTACAAACACTTATTTTGGTATAACCTATCATGATCCTTACCGCTGGCTTGAACATATTGAAACGCCGGTAGTAGAAACATGGTTTAAGCAACAGGCAATTTATACCGATTCAATTTTAAATAATCTGAACGGAAGGGATTCGCTTATGGCAGAATGGAAAAGCCTTGACAAACTGCGCCCGTCAGTTATAGGATCATTTGCATGGGAAGGCGGAAGATTATTTTACCGTAAAACTTTAGCCGGTGAGAATGTTGGAAAAGTTTTTTACAGAGAAGGCATGAACGGGCAGGAACAACTGTTATTCGATCCTACATCTTATATACCCGGCAAAACACTTTCTGTACAAAGCATTGCACCAAGTTTTGATGGAAAGAAATTAGCCATTGCTTATGCAAATCAAGGTGCAGAAGTATCCATCATAAAAATCCTTGACGTTGATACAAAACAATTCTCACAGGATTCAATTCCCCCATCAGCAGGTTTTGGCGGCTGGACGTTTGATAATAAATCATTCATGTACCAATGGATAAAATCTGCTGACAGTAAAGACCCAACTTCAAGGCTAAGTTCAAAAACAAAAATGCATGCATTGGGTGGTGATATAAACAACGATGTTGATTATTTCAGTAATGCCAGTTATCCTGACCTGCATATTGACCCAAGCGTGTATCCTTACACATTTTTAGATGAAGATTCAAAGAATTACATATTTGCCGGCGAAGGAAGTGTGCAGAATGAAATGACTATGTTCTATGCGCCAATTGATCAACTCAATGCATCAAAAATACAATGGCAGGTATTGTGCACACCCGCAGATAAGTTGGTACGTGGATTAGTTATTAAAAATGATGACATGTACGCGATTACTTATAACGGTGCCAAAAATTATAAAGTGGTTTACAGCAGTTTAAAACATCCTGACTGGAGCAATGCCACAACCGTTGCTGCTGAAAAAGCAGACCAAACAATTGAAAGCATCGCTTATTGTAAAGACTATATGTTCATTACATACAGTGATGGCATAAACAATTTCATTTCTAAATATAATTTCGGTACAAAAAAAACAACGGAAGTAAAACTGCCTTTTTCAGGCACTGCAGGCGTTAATTGTATTGATACCAAATCAAACAATTGCCTTGTTGACATTACATCCTGGAACAAACCTACTACAGAGTTTAATTACAATGCAGAAACAGATGCGTTTTCGCCCAGCAACTTCAATAAGCCTGTTGTTTATCCGGTGCCTTACCAGGATATAGTAGTAGAAGAAGTGCAGGCAAAAGGTGAAGACGGCGCCATGATTCCTTTATCTATCATTCATAAAAAAGGCATTAAGATGGATGGCAGCAATGTTTGTTTTATGGATGCTTACGGCGCTTATGGCATAAGCATGACGCCGTATTTCAGTACACGCTATAATGCACTTGTTGTAAGAGGTGTGGTAGTGGCTGTGCCGCATGTGCGTGGCGGCAGCGAGAAAGGTGAGGCATGGTATAAAGCTGGTTATAAAACCAGCAAGCCAAACACCTGGAAAGATTTTATAAGCTGTGGCGAATACATGGTGAGCAAAGGTTATACTTCGCCGCAAAAACTGGCAGGCATGGGCACCAGCGCCGGTGGCGTTTTAATAAGCCGCGCCGTAACAGAACGGCCTGATTTATTTGCAGCCGCTATTTGTAATGTGGGATGCGCCAATGCTATGCGCCTTGAATTCGGTTCAAACGGGCCGGTAAACATTCCTGAATTTGGTACTGTACAGGATAGTGTTGAATGCAAAGCTTTGTACGAAATGGATGGAATGCAGCATGTAAAGAGTGGTACAAAATATCCTGCGGTAATTTGTGTTGGTGGATGGAACGATCCCCGTGTGGTAGCCTGGGAGCCGGGTAAGTTTTGTGCAGCCTTGCAAAATGCATCCACATCAGGCAAGCCGGTTTTAATGAAAATCAATTATGATAATGGCCATTTTACAGAAGATAAAAGCGTAACCTTCGCCAACTTTGCCAATATGTTTTCATTTGTGTTGTGGCAATGCGGCCATCCTGATTTTCAGCCAAAGAAATAGACAGCTTCATCGTATAAACAAAAACACCTTTGCAACTGCAAAGGTGTTTCTGTTTGTAAAAAGGTAACTTAACTGCCCACTGTAAAACTAATCAGCGGGCTAAAGCCGCTTTTACCTGCAGTATTTTGTGCCAGCACCTGCACGCTTATTTTTGTGCCAGCCGGTATAATGTTTCTTAAAACTTCCCGCGTGGTGCCGTCTGGTATTACAATGGCTGCACCCGAAAGCACAATGTGCGTTTCGGCAACAGTGGCAACGGTTGCATCGCCGGTAAAAATAACCCAGCAATAACTGTCGGCACCGGGCACTGAAGGTATTTGCAAATGCACCGCCGAAGCGTTACCGCTTATAACCGGCGCAACAGGCACCGCCGGCACCACTGCTTTATTGCGGCTGTTGCTGGTAGCCGTAAAGCCAAAAGCTTCAATAATTACTTTGTTACCGGCAGCCACCGTATTTACATACCCGGCATCATCATGCAGCATTCCGTCCAGTGCCGTATCCGCATTCTCGAATTCTGTTTTTGCTTCTGCGCCGTTCATGCGGTTAGCATAGGCCAGCTCCAGCCGGTCGGAAGCATCATCCATTTGTGCAGGCGTAAATGGCGGCGTTGGAGAGTCAGGAATTTTTACATTAGGAGGAGACATTTTTGCCGCAATGTTGTGCGCAAACGCCGCCATTTGAAGGGGCGACATCCTTATCCAGTTCATAAGAACTACAATTAGCTTTGCCATAGTTATTAGATTTTATTAAAAAATTGATTGACAGTTAAAGTTAATTATTTTAACATATTTCACAAAATTTTTAAAAAATACCTGTTTTTGGGTTGATTTAGTAAACATGGGCCTCATGTTAGTAAACATGGAAGTTTAGTTAGCAAACATGAGCGCCATGATAGCAAACATGAGCATTGAGTTAGTAAACATGAGTGCCATGTTTGTAAACATGAAACAAAAGATAGTAAACATCACCGCCATGTTTGTTAACATGGATTAGAAGTTTGCTAAGTTGTGGGTTGAGGTTACCAGTGCGGTTTGTAGTTGGAAAATTCGGGTGATTGAGTTGTGTATATTTGAGAGTAAGCAGTGCAAACATTTTACAGAATATCAATATTTATTTCATGCATAATAATTTATTATGCCAGTGCTGCACAAAGCAACAAGTATCAATTTGATATAGGTGGAGGAATTGGAAATTCAATCGGGCCAACGAGTTTTAAATATTATTACTCAACCATTAATCCGGGATTTGTTGTTGATGAATTTAAAGCCAAAAGATACAGGCTGCCGGTTATAGCAATTCGTGCCGGTGCATGGAGGCAGGTATCAGAAAAAATTAAAGCAGGCATTTCATCAGGCATAAACATTCATTACCTCGAACAAGGTTTTGGCGGCGAAAATTTTACGGAGGTAACAGTGCCTTTACAGGCTGGCATAAACATTCAGCTGTTTAAAATCAACAGCAATCATTTTATTGAGTCAGAAATAAAGACAGGATTTGATTTTAAAAAGCAAAATCTTGCTTCGTATTATACTGAAAAAGGCGGCTCGGTAAGCTCATTTGCAATAGTGCTTAATTGTAAAAAAAATAAAAGCAATTCTTTATTATTAAAACTTGCCTACGAACTTCAGTTTGATAAATTTTCATGGGAGATTACTCCATTTAATAGTATAAAAAGACAAACAGTTGTAAATAACGTAAACAGGAATACAATTTTTCTCTCGTTAAGCACGCGGTTTTGATTTGTGTATTACTCTAATGCTTTATCGCTTCACCTTCGGGCACTTACTGGCATTATTAAAAAAAGTATAGTTTACACCAATGCTGTAATTGTAATAATTATCTTTTTGCCGGGGATTGGCTATATAACTAAAGCCATCCAGGTAATCTGTAACAGGAAGGTGATAAGCAAATTCTGCAAACAAAGAAATATGTGGTGACACTACATAACGCACACCGGCACCAAACGGAACAGAATGAATAACAGATGGTAATTTATGCGCAGAATCAAGCGCAAGATTATCCATATTCTTAGCCGTTAAAAAAGAAGAATCAATACCACTATAGTTGCGCTTAACATGTGTGAATACAATGCCTGCACCCGCAAATAAATAAGGATACCAGCGCTTATCCGGCGTGTAAGCAGCATTACCAAACGGGCTAAATACAATGCGAGCATCTACCTCATTTATTGACGTATGAAAGTTTAAATTTCTTAATTGTTTGTAAGCCGGTGTTTTCCAATCTGCATCATACGCCGTTATTGCACCATGCGTAAAACTGCCTTGTACTAAAAAATATTTGCTTAGCCATTTGCCGCCATAAATACTTAAAGCCGGGCGTAATCTTTTATAATTTCCCGCTGAGGTCACCTCAATATCGCCCTGGTAAATAGTAGTACCCAAACCTAAACCAACCTCAAAATAATTTTTTGAAATCTGCGCCTGCACTGTATTTATAGTACATAAAAAAACAAACACGAATACGATTGCAATTAAAATTTTTAGATAAGCATTCATACACTTTAATTTAGCAGTAAGGTTGTACGTGTAGAATTTTGTATAGCAAATTTTTTTCTTAAGGTGATATAACAACTATCATGCAGGTTTATTATTGTAAAAATGTAAATGTATAGTGAAAGTGGAGGTTTAGACTTATCTTATTCAGTGCAAAAAATAATACATATCATACATATAGTTTATAAATCACAGCTTCATAAGGCCGCAACTGATTACCCATTGTACGGTTTGAATAATTGCAAATCATAGGTTTTGCGTTGCTTATATCGATTCCTGTTTCTGCTGTGGCATCATTTGGAGAAAAGTTTAGCAACACCAAAAACTTTTTATTATCCAGTTCTCTTGTATAAGCATACACCTGCGGATTATCTTCATTCAGCAATGTGTATTTTCCATAAACCAATACATGATTTTCTTTGCGCAGTTGTACCATCTTCCTGAAATAATATAGGCAGCTATCTTCATTTTTTTCCGCAGCATCAACATTTACCATTGTATAATTTGGGTTGATTTTCAGCCAGGAATTACCGGTTGTAAAACCACTGTTTGTTGCATCATTCCATTGCATGGGAGTACGACCGTTATCACGGCCTGTTATCTTATGCGATTCAATAAATTCAACAAGATTACCACCTTCACGCTTTACTAATCCATGCCAGCCAATTGTTTCAAGGTCTCTGTAATCTTCTATATTATCAAACTTTATATTGGTCATTCCAATCTCATCACCCATATAATAATAAGGCGTTCCCTTCATTGATAAGATAAACGTAGTAAGCATTTTAGAAGATAGCTCCCGCCATTCCTCGCTATCATTTCCCCAGCGTGTTACCATGCGTGGCTGGTCGTGGTTACCGAGGTAAACAGTGCCCCAACCTTTTTCATCAAAAGCAGCATCCCAACGGCTAAAAATCTTTTTAAACTCAATCAAATTTTTAGATGCCTCTGTTATCATTTTTCTTGGTAGAAATCCCATGTAAGTATGGTCAAAGTGATAACTCATTTGCAATTCATGCCGGTCTTCATCAACCAAATCATGTACGTTTTCAATTGATGTTCCGGGACCTTCAGCAACTGTTAAGCAATCATATTGACTTAACACTTCGCGGTTCATCTCCTGTAAATATTCATGCAGGTGCGGGCCGTTCCCGTAAAAATAATCCCACATCTTGCCTTTGTATTTTCCAGGTATGGGCGGAAAGGAAGTATCCTTCGAAATAAATGTAATCACGTCCATGCGAAAACCATCAATACCTTTCTTAAACCAGAAGTGCATCATGTCATAAATCTCTTTGCGCAGTTTTGGATTTTCCCAGTTTAAATCCGGTTGTTTTACTGAAAAATAATGCAGGTAGTAAGCATTAGTTGTTTCATCATATTTCCAGGCATCACCATCTTTATCAAAAAAACTCCATCGTGGCGCAGGCTTCCCTTTTTCTGCGGGCCACCAGTGGTAATAATCACGGTAATAATTGTCTCTTGATTTTCTTGATTCAACAAACCATTTGTGTTCGTCGCTGCTGTGGTTTACCACCAAATCCATAATGAGCTTTATGTCACGTTCATGCAAACCTTTCAGCAATGCATCAAAATCTTCCATCGTTCCAAACTCATGCATAATATTGCTGTAATCAGAAATATCATAACCCATATCATCATTGGGTGATGAATAGATTGGGTTAAGCCAAATTACATCAATGCCTAAACTTTTTATATAATCGAGTTTGGATATGATGCCTTGTAAATCGCCAATGCCATCACCATTACTATCTTTAAAACTTCGGGGATATATCTGGTAAACAATAGCTTCTTTCCACCAGGCTTTTTTCAATTTTTTTTAAATTTAAGTGAATGGCAAACTTAATGCGGTTGTTTTCATAAACCTGTTAGCTGTACATTTTTAAGTATTTAAAAGTTTTCGCAAACAACCCTTTATATGTCACTGCAGGCATATTTGCTTTTGATGAATGCAAGTAAATTTGTGTCCTAATCATAAAACAAAACGCTATGTCAATTGAAAAAAAAATAACCCCGTTTCTCTGGTTTGATACCAATGCAGAAGAAGCTGCAAACTTTTATGTTTCCGTTTTTAAAAATTCTTCCATTGATGTTGTAACACATTATGGCGATACCGGCCCGATGCCAAAAGGTTTGGTAATGACAATCGGTTTTACGGTAGATGGACAAGTGTTTACAGCATTAAATGCCGGGCCTGTTTTTAAATTTAATGAAGCCATTTCTTTTGTTGTGAATTGCGACGACCAGAATGAAGTAGATTACTACTGGAGCAAGCTTACAGAAGGTGGTAAAGAAGTTGAATGCGGCTGGCTGAAAGATAGGTTTGGTTTAAGCTGGCAGATTGTACCCAAACGTTTTTTTGAATTAATTGATACAAAAGACGCAGCACAACGTGACCGCGTTATGGGTGCAATGATGCAAATGAAAAAGTTTAATATACAGGCATTGGAAGATGCAGCGGATAAAAATATATAACATTAATCAGCAAGCCAGCTTAACACAAGTGCATCGAAAATTTTTGCAGTAATGTTTAACTGAATTGGGATTTCTTTTTTAAATATAAACGGCAGCTGCAAGCTGTCGTTTTGCTTTTGTATAATGCCTGCAAGCTGCATGTGTTCTTTAAAATCAACACCACCCAAACTGTACCATTTAAAAATGGCTTCTTTTGAAGACCATAGAACAGTTAATAGTTGATAATCAATAGCAGGATTTTGAATTACTAATTTTGAATTATTAATTGGATAATCTTCGAGATATTTTAATTCTGACTGATGAATGAACTTGTGCGCAATGCGTTCAACTTTTATTGATGAAATTTCTATATCAATACCAACACGACGTGTTGAACTTACAATTGCCGCAGCATAGTTGCTACAGTGAGAAATAGAAAAATGATATTGCTCATTTTGAAGATAAGGCTTGCGTGTATCGGCAATTAAAATTTCTGTATAAGGAAAATCAGAAAATAAATATTGTAATAAATAGCGGCCGGCTAAGTGTTGTAAGCGTTTATGCGGATGTGTAATAGTTTGTTGTAAAGGAACTTTTTGCAGGAAGAAATTTTCATCTTCTTCAATTTTCCAGATGCCAAGTTTTGTGGTTTGGTTGATTGTATGTTGATAAAATAAAGACAACTTTAGATTTACGATTTTAGATTGCAGATTTACGATTTATTTGTATGTGGCTTAAAACTTAACGTGTTTTAAATTGCTGAATAAAGTTAGTAAGGATGAGCGGCTGCGGGATTGGAGTGAAAAGCACGGTGAAGATTTGTGTTCAGGCTTTGTGCCGGACTTGTAACGTAAAGCCCGAGCAAAAGTTGAACTACAGATTAACGAAGAGAGCCCCAAAACAACAACGAATGAATTAAGATATACGAAGTACTAAATAACATCGGAAATACAACTATAAACCACAAACTGAAAACTATAAACTAAAATGATTCTTTCTGATACACGCATACTTGAAGAGATAAGCAAAGGCACAATTAAGATAGTGCCTTACGACCGTGAAAGCCTTGGCAGCAACAGTTATGATGTGCATTTAGGCAAGTGGCTGGCAACGTATCGGGAGCACATTTTAGATGCGAAGAAGCATAACGAAATTGAATATTTTGAAATTCCGGAAGAAGGTTTTGTGTTGTATCCGCACATATTTTATCTGGGCACAACGGCTGAATATACAGAGACACATGCGCATGTTCCGTTTTTGGAAGGAAAGAGTTCTACAGGGCGATTGGGTATTGATATACATGCAACAGCAGGCAAAGGTGATGTTGGTTTTTGCGGCAACTGGACGCTGGAAATTTCTGTGAAGCAACCGGTGAAAGTGTATAAAAATATGCCGATTGGGCAACTGATTTATTTTCCGGTAGATGGCGAGATTGAAGTAAAATACAATCAAAAGAAAAACGCAAAATATAATGCGCAGCCGGATAAGCCAATTGAAAGCATGATGTGGAAGAATAGCTTTTAAAAGCTATTTTTTATTGCCCTTAGGCCTTGTTGTTTGTATTTTTTCATGATGTAAATCTTCTGCTTCTTCAATAGTATGCGTGCAACTGATGTCGTTCTCTTTTTCTGCAAGCTTGGATAGCGTTACATAAAATTTTTTAAGTGTATCTAATTCTGTTGGCGTTAAATCTTCTACATCAATCAGCCTGTTACTGGCGCCTTTTGTAGCGGCAATCAATTCATTTAATTTAAGGTGAACAGCTATTGTGTCTTTGTTTTGCGATTGCTGAATTACAAACACCATTAAAAAAGTTATAATAGTTGTACCTGTATTTATAACCAGTTGCCAGGTATCTGAAAAATGAAAAAAAGGCCCAGAAATTGCCCACACAATTATAACTACAAAAGCAATTATAAAAGATATTGGTTTGCCCGTTATTTTAGTGACTGCAGTTGAAAAGCTGTCAAATATTTTGCCTGGGCCTTTCTTCTGTTTTTTGTTACTCATATAAATTATTTAAAAAAATGCGAGATGAAACAATGCTTATAATAATGCAGTTAATTTAGCTTTTATTTTCTATGAAGCAAGTTTTATTTATACTGACAATTGCACTTATACAACTGAAATCTTTTTCTCAAAGCGATACCGCTTTTGTGAATGATACAAAAAGATTTGAAAGCGAGTTAAAAGCTGAATATGATAATCCTTCAACGTCACCATTAAGCCCGAAAGCAAAGAAAAATTTTAAGGGTATTCATTTTTATCCGGTTGATGCAAAGTATGCCGTTAATGCAAAATTTATAAGAACACCTAATGAAAAATCTTTTCAAATGAGCACATCAAGCGGCATGCGTAAAACTTATGTAAAGTATGCAGAAGTTATTTTTATGCTTGATAATAAAAGCTATAAACTGAACATATATCAGTCGCTGGAATTAATAAAATCATCTGAGTATAAAGATTATTTATTCATTCCTTTTACTGATGCAACCAGCGGCAACGAAACATATGAAGGCGGCCGTTATATTGACTTAAACATACCGCAAAGCGACCACATAGTAATCAACTTTAATAAAGCGTATAACCCATATTGTGCTTATACAGATGGTTATAATTGCCCGATACCACCTGCAGAAAATACATTACCAATAAAAATTGAAGCAGGCGTAAAATTTTAATTGCTAGTTTGCTGCAGGAATGTGCTTCCAGTTTTCACCGCGCTTTATACGTAATATTTGTGTGTCAGTAATTTTAAACTGTTTTATTAATTGCTTTATAGGTTTGTTTTGATTGAGGAGCTTCTTTAATAACATCACTTTTGTAACTGTGAGCTTTGCAACATTTGTGTTTGGTTTTACGCCTGTTCTACGCAAATGTTTTTCATTAATAACATGCGGGCTTTTTTGCTGATGCTTAAAATTTTCTTCCGGCGCCATCCATTTTAAATTATCAACCTTGTTATTTAGCTTGTTGTAATCAAGATGCGCAACTTTGGTTTCACCAGGTTTGGGTTTAGGTAGAAAGTACTCAGCCACTAATCTGTGTATAAGACTATGATAGTTCATTGTTCTGTATTTCCTGTCTTCTTTAAAAACCTTATTTAGTTGTTTACGGATTATCTTAAGTTCTTCTTCTTTCTCTACAATAAACTTTTTAGAAGTCTTTTGTTTTGTATGCTCAGCTATTTCTTTTGTATGATTATTAAACTGCTTTTGTAAACGGAAAATTTTTGATTGCGTTTTTTCTTCTCTGGGTTTAAAAAATTTTAACCTTATAATACGGTAGCCATTAATCATTGTACCATTTATGATAGCACCGTCAGAGACTTTATTAAAAGATTTCAGTCGTCCAAAATTTGAGGTTTCAAGTTTGTAATCGTTAGTAAAATCAAAATTAAATTTTACTTCTTTCCATCTTTCACCCGGATAATCTTTTACCATACATTGAAGTATAAACGTTTAAAAAATTAATTACTCCTTTAAGGAATTTTAAAACGATCATTCATTCAATAACGCTTCTATTGCTTTATGATATTTAAAGAATTGAAAGCTATCAATTACAGATTGCATGTTAATAGCAATCTTATCATTCATTAAATTTCCTATGCTGCCTTCATGCGTATGCTCTAATGCTGTTGAGTAACTGAAGTTATTTGCTTCAATATTCAATCCAATTTTTTTATAAGCATCACGAAAAGGCAAGCCTTGTAAAACAAGTTTGTTAACTTCTTCTACACTAAAGAGATATTTATATTTTTCATCCTGAAGAATATCTTTTTTTATTTCAACATTACTTAACATTAATGAAGCAACATTGACGCAGTCTTTTAGCATTGTAAATGCAGGAAATAAATTTTGTTTTAGTAACTGTAAATCACGATGATAGCCGGAAGGCAAATTGGTTGTCATCAGCATGATTTCATTTGGTAATGATTTTATCTGGTTGCAATGTGAACGTATCAACTCAAATACATCAGGATTTTTTTTATGAGGCATTATGCTGCTGCCTGTTGTAAATTCTGCGGGAAATGAAATAAAGCCAAAATTTTGATTTACGTACAGGCAAACATCCATTGAAAGCTTTGCTAAAGTATCTGCAATGTTTGCTACTGCAGATGCAACAATCCGTTCCGTTTTACCACGGCTCATTTGCGCATACACAACATTATAATGCATATCATCAAAACCTAATAATGCTGTTGTTAAAGTGCGGTTGATTGCGAATGATGAACCATAACCTGCTGCAGAACCCAAAGGATTTTTATTAACGATTTCGTAAGCAGATTTCAATACAACTAAATCATCAATCAAACTTTCTGCATAAGCGCCAAACCATAAACCAAATGATGAAGGCATGGCTAACTGCAAATGCGTATAGCCGGGCAGTAAATCATCTTTATGTTTCTCACTTTGTTCAATCAGCAACTCAAAAAAAGATTGAACAGTTAAAACGAGTTGTTCAATTTCATGTCGAAGAAATAATTTTATATCAACCAAAACCTGGTCATTCCTGCTTCTTGCAGAATGAATTTTCTTGCCAACATTGCCCAGCTTTTTGGTTAATAGAAATTCTATTTGTGAATGAACGTCTTCAATGTCTTCGTTAATCTTGAACTGTGAATTTTGAATAGAATTATAGATTGACTTAAGTTCTTTGATAAGTACTTCTGCTTCATCTTTCGTAAGTAAATCAACAGTCTCTAACATCTTTGCATGGGCTATATTTCCAAGCAAGTCAAATGGTGCAAGCTGTAAATCAAATTCATGATCATTGCCAACAGTGAATTGTTCAACTTGTTTGCTTACATTAGTATTATTTTTTTGCCAAAGCTTCATTCTATAAAATTACTTTGTTCAACAACTGAATGTACAATTCAATTCCCTCCCTTATGTCATCAATATAAATAAACTCATCTGCGCTATGACTCCGTGCACTATCACCCGGCCCTATCTTCAATGCAGGAAATGGCATTAATGCTTTATCACTTGTTGTTGGTGAACCATAATAAGTTCTCTTTAAATCTATTCCTGCTTTAACTAAAGGATGATCTAATTTAATATTGGTTGAATTTAACCGAAGGCTTCTAGGAACAATTTCAGATTGAATATTTTGTTTAATAATATGGATCACTTCATCAAAATCATACAATTCATTTATGCGAATATCAACTGTATAACTGCATTCAACCGGAACCACATTGTGTTGCGAACCTGCATTTATGATGGTAACGCTCATCTTGTTTGGACCAAGTAATTCAGATACTTTATCAAACTTAAATGTTCGATACCATTCAATATCTTTCATAGCTTTAAAAATGGCATTATCACCTTCTTCTCTTGCTGCATGGCCTGCTTTGCCATAAGCTGTACAATCCAATACCAGTAAGCCTTTTTCAGCAACAGCGAGGTTCATTAATGTTGGTTCGCCAACGATTGCACAATTTATATTTGGTAGTTGTGGCAACAATACTTCAATACCATTTTTACCACTGATTTCTTCTTCCCCAGTGGCTGCTAAAACAAGATTGTATTGTAAATTTTGTTGATTGTAATAATTAATAAATGTAGAGATTAATGCAACCAAACAACCGCCGGCGTCGTTGCTGCCTAAGCCAAATAATTTTCCGTCTTCAATACCCGCTTTAAAAGGATCTCTGGTGTATTGTTTATTTGGTTTAACTGTATCGTGATGCGAGTTTAAAAGAATTGTTGGCTTGAGTGAATCAAAATATTTATTGACGCACCAAACATTATTCAGCAACCTGTTTGTTGTTATATTTTTTGATTGAAGAAATTTCTCAATCGCATCGGCCGTTTTATTTTCTTCGTTTGAAAATGCGGGAATAGAAATTAATTGTTGTAATAGATTTAAAGCATCAATGTATAGTTTTTCAATATTCATTATTGTGTAATCAGCGTGCCTGTTGCTTTGTTTGTTGTGTTTTGAATAAGATCATCAGCCGCACCAATCAAAACTTCATGCACGCCTGCATCTATTGCTGCAAATGCATTATCAATTTTTGGTAAAATTCCTGCAAACAATTTTTGTTCTTTAAGCAACTGCTTATATTTTTCTTTATTGATAAAAGTTATTGCTGAACTATCATCATCTGTATTTTCCAATACACCTTTCTTTTCAAAACAATATATCAGGCGGACATTGTAAAATTTTGAAAGTGCAATTGCCAACGACGATGCAACCGTATCAGCATTTGTATTTAAAATATTACCTTGTTCATCATGCGTAAGTGGAGCAAAGGCAGGCGTAAAGCCTGAATCAAGTAAAGCTTTTAACTTTTGACTTTTGACTTTTGACTTATCAATATCACCAACCCAGCCAAAATCAGTATCTTTTACAGCACGTTTTTTTGCAGGAATAATATTTCCATCAGCACCGGTTAAACCAATAGCATTATTGTTTAAAGCTTGCAATTGTGCAACAATTTTTTTATTAATCAATCCACCATAAACCATCGTTACCAAATCTATTGTTGCATCATCTGTAATTCTTCTGCCGTTGATATATTTTGATTTTATACCTAACTTATCTCCTATAGAAGTTGCAATTTTTCCACCACCATGTACAAGGATTTTGGGTGATTGTATGGATGAGAATAGTTGAAGAAAAGAAGATAGTTTTTCTTTATCATCAATAATATTTCCGCCAACTTTTATAACGAAAAGTTTATCCATGTCAAGACTTAAGAATTTCACTTATCACAGCTTGCGCAGCCCATACACGGTTCGCAGCCTGCTGTGTAACAATGCTGTTTGCACTATCTAAAACCTCATCACTTAATTCAACGTTTCTTCTAACCGGTAAGCAATGCATCACCTTTGCATTGTTGGTTAATACAAGTTTATCTTCTGTCAACATCCAGCGCGGATCATTTTCATAAATCTTACCATAATCTTTATATGTACTCCAGTTTTTTACATATACAAAGTCCGCATTTTTCAGCGCTTCATCCTGATTGTATGTTATCGTTGCACCCTTTATAAATTCTTCCTTCAATTCATAATCTTCAGGATGTGTTATTACAAAATCCGCTTTATCCCATGTATTAATCCATTGCGAAAAACTATTGGCAACACATTGTGGCAACGGCTTAACATGTGGCGCCCAGGTAAGAACAATTTTTGGCTTTTGACTTTTAGCTTTAAGTCTTTGGCATTCAGTAATGGTAATAACATCAGTTAAAGATTGCAATGGATGCAATGTTGCGCTTTCTAAACTTATAACCGGTACACCGCAATATTTTATAAACTGTGTGATATATAATTCACTGTAATCATCTTCACGGTTCTTTAATGATGGAAATGTTCTGATACAAAGAATATCAAAATAACTTCCCAACACCGGCGCAGCATCTTTTATGTGTTCAACCGTACTACCACTCATGATAGCACCTTCTTCAAATTCAAGTGCCCAACCTTCTTTATCAATATTAAAAACAATTGCATCCATTCCAAGATTGGCAGCCGCAACCTGTGTACTTAGTCGTGTGCGCAAACTTGGATTTAAAAACAACAATCCAATTCGCTTGCCGGCGCCCAAAGCTTTATCCTTTAAGGGATTGGCTTTATAAATCAATGCTTGTTCAACTAAAGTATTTATGTTGCCTGCATCCTGAACGGAGATAAATTGTTTCATTCGCCCTAATCCTGAAAAAAGTATTTTTAAAATTATTGAAATACATTTTCCTCAACTCCTTTAGAAACGGGAGTTTTCATTTCTTCAATTGCTTCAGCCAATGTATCAAGAAATTCATCCACCTGCTTGCGTGTAATATTTAAAGCCGGTAATAATCGAATTATATTTGGCTTTGCTTCACCTGTGAAAATGAAATAATCATTCAACAATTTTTTGCGCAGGTCTTTAATATCTTCAGGCACATTAAAACCAATCATCAAACCTTTGCCACGCACTTTGTCAATACCATCAATGCTTTTTAATTTGTTGATAAGATACATGCCACGTTGCTTGCTCATTTCAATTAAATTATCTCTTTCAATAATTTCCAATACTGCCAACGCAGCGGCACAGGCCAAATGATTGCCACCGAATGTTGTGCCTAACATTCCATGCTTAGCTTTTATATAAGGTGCAATCAAAATGCCACCTATAGGAAAACCATTACCCATGCCTTTTGCCATTGTATAGATATCAGCATTTACACCTGCATAATCTAATGCAAAAAACTTTCCGCTTCTGCCATAACCGCACTGTACTTCATCAGCAATAAATAATGCATTGTGTTCATCACATAAAATTCTTACCAATTTTAAAAAACTTTCTGTTGCTACATTAATGCCGCCAACACCCTGAATGGCTTCAACTATAACTGCTGCGACAGTATGACCATTGTTTTGAAAATATTCTTTTAACGCAGCCTCATCATTAAAAGGAAGAAAATCTATGTTAGCTGTTTCATTAACCGGAGCAATAATAGTTGCATTATCAGTTGCTGCAAGAGCCAATGATGTTCTTCCATGAAAAGCTTTATTGAATGCAACAATTTTCTTTTTGTTGGTATGAAACGAAGCAAGTTTTAATGCGTTCTCATTAGCTTCAGCACCGCTGTTTACAAGAAATAATTGATAATCTTCTTTGCCGCTAAGCTTACCCAGTTTATCAGCTAATTCCTTTTGTAAAGGAATGTGAACAGAGTTTGAATAGAAAGAAATTTTTTGTATTTGCTCTTCTATTCTTTGCACCCAATGCGGATGTGTATGGCCAATGCTTATCACTGCATGGCCACCATATAAATCCAGATACTGCACACCGTTTTCATCCCATACATAAGAACCGCTTGCTTTAGTAATTGTGATATCGTTTAACGGATATACATCGAATAATTTCATTATTGTTTATTTTAAAAATATGTTGATTTAAGTTTTAATCCAGTTGTTTCATCAAGCCCAAACATCAAGTTCATATTTTGAACGGCTTGCCCTGATGCACCTTTTAATAAATTATCAAGCGCTGTATGCACTACTAATTTGCTGCCAACTTTTTCTAATTGAATTATACATTTATTAGTATTTACAACTTGTTTTAGAAAGATGGCATCAGGGCTTATGAATGTGAAGAGTGAATCTTTATAAAAGTCTTTGTATATGGTTTTTATTTCAGCAATATTTTTTTCACAATGAAGAGTTGAGCTGACGAATATGCCACGTGTAAAATCTCCACGCCACGGAACAAATGACAACTCAATATTATTTTTGGTGTGAAGCTGCATTAATGATTGAACTATTTCACCCAAATGCTGATGCGTTAATGTTTTATACGCCTGTATATTATTTGAACGCCAACTGAAATGCGATGTTGTACTTAATGATTGCCCGGCGCCGGTTGAACCGGTGATGCCTGTTGTATAAATTTCATCTAACAATCCTGCTTGTGCTAACGGCAGTAACCCTAATTGTATAGCTGTTGCAAAGCAACCGGGGTTAGCAATGTTTTGTGCTGATATAATTTGTTCTTTATTTAATTCAGGCAAACCATAAATAAAGTTTCTTGTTGCTGGTTGCTGATTTCCGGTTGATTGAAACGTAGCATCTTTATTCAAACGAAAATCATTGGTGAAATCAATAATTTTTATGGTTGATGGAATTAAGTTTTCTGATAAAAACTTTTTTGAATCACCATGACCAAGACATAAAAACAAAACATTAATGTCGTTGCTTAAAGAATTAGAAAATTTAAGGTTGGTTTCACCGATTAAATCCTGATGTACAGTTGATATAAGATTATCTGCATTGCTTTTGCTATGAACAAATACAATCTCAGTTTCAGGGTGATTAATTAGTAAGCGAATTAATTCACCGCCTGTATAGCCTGCGCCGCCTATGATCCCAACTTTAATCATTACTATTCAAAAAATGATACATTGCTATTTGATTACCGAATATTTTGCTAAAGCCACGAACATCTTCACCGGTAAAACCGGTATACATTTCACCATATTTTCCAAACCTGCTATCCATCAAATCATGTTCACTTTCTATACCGATTATTTGAAAACGATATGGCATCAATTGAACAAAAACATCGCCGGTTACATTCTGTTGTGAGCTTTGTAAGAATGCTTCAATATCACGCATAACCGGGTCAAGAATCTGGCCTTCATGCAACCAGTTACCGTAGAAATTGGCAATGTTATCTTTCCAGCTTGATTGCCATTTTGTAAGCACATGTTTTTCCAATGCATGATGTGCTTTAATAATAACCATCGGCGCTGCCGCTTCAAAACCAACACGGCCTTTTATACCGATGATGGTATCACCAACATGAATATCTCTGCCAATTCCATAAGCACCGGCAATGCTTTGTAAATATTGAATAGTTTCTGTTGGATTAGAAAATTCTTTATCATCAATCCCAGTTAATTCACCTTTATTAAAACTTAATTTAACTTCTTTATTTTCAATTGCGGTAATTTGTGTTGGCCACGCTTCTTCAGGTAAAATGCCTTTACTGTTTAATGTTTCTCTGCCGCCAACACTCGTTCCCCATAAACCTTTATTGATCGAATATGCGGCCTTCTCAAAATTCATATCAACACCTTTTTCTTTCAAATATGCAATTTCCTGTTCACGGCTTAATTTTAAATCGCGTATTGGCGTTATAATCTCAACGTTAGGGATCATGATATGAAACACCATATCAAAACGAACCTGGTCGTTACCGGCACCAGTGCTGCCATGGGCTACAGCATCTGCATTTAAAGTTTTTACATGATCAGCAATATGCAATGCCTGCACCAATCTTTCTGCACTTACACTTAAAGGATAAGTATTATTTTTCAACACATTTCCGAACACAAGATATTTTATAATACGGTCATAATAACCTTTAACTGCATCAACAGTAGTATGTGTTTTTACACCTAATTTGTAAGCATGCTCTTCAATCTTTTTTAATTCTTCTTTGGTAAAACCGCCTGTATTAACAATTATACTGTGTACTTCACAACCTTTATCATTGGTAAAATACTTTACACAAAAAGAAGTGTCAAGGCCGCCGGAAAAACCTAATACAATCTTCTTCATTTCATAAATTAAAAATTAATATCAAAAACTTTGGAATTAAAATTTTGATTTTGACTCAGGAAAATACCAGCGAGAGCATTGTAACCAATGAACGTTTTCTTTCCCGGCGTGCTTCTATTTTCTGTTTATCTTTTCTCTGAAAGATTTTGCCACCTTGTTTAATACGCAGCATACGTTCATACACCTTACTCTTCTTATCAAAATGCTCTTTTGTTTCAGTAGATTCGTAATGATCAGCAGGATCGTATAACATAGCTGTACACAAACAGTTTTTACGTTCTTTCATGGTCAGAATATCATAGTTTACACAGCTTTTGCATCCTGTCCAAAATGTTTCATCCTGTGTAAGCTCGCTGTATGTTACTGGTTCGTAACCAAGGTCGCTGTTAATTTTCATTACAGCTAAACCGGTTGTTAATCCAAAGATTTTTGAATTGGGATATTTATTTCTTGAAAGCTTAAACACCTTTTGTTTTATTTCTTTTGCTACGCCGCTTTTTCTAAATGCAGGAGATACAATCAGGCCGCTGTTGGCAACAAATTCTCCATGGCTCCATTCTTCAATATAACAGAAACCAACCCATGCCCCATCATTAGTTAAAGCAATTACAGCTTTGTCTTCAATCATTTTTTCAATAATGTATGCGATGCTGCGTTTAGCAATACCGGTGCCACGGGCTTTTGCACTTTCCTCCATTTCTTTTGTGATTGTTTCGGCGTAATCACTATCGCCACTATTGGCTATGCGTACTATGATATTTTGTTCCACTTTGTTTACTTGATGATATTAGATGATTGTTTTAGCGTAACATCTTTGTTACACGTTTTGCATGAGCATGCATTGTTTGCGAAGATTAAATTCTCGGTCGTCGTGCCGGTCGGAAACAAAATGGATTTGGCAATGTAACAACACTTATCAAAGTTTGATGAGGAACAGTTAAATTGTTATGTGTTGTGCTCTGTTTCAATTTCAGCTCAATATAAAATAGTGAATCAATAATTTTTTAAAGATGTAAAATTAATGATGTTTAAAATATAAACACGTTAAATTTTAAACGTGTAATTGAGCAAATATTTTTCTGAATATAACATTGATTGATCTTAAACTAACTAAACAAATACTCCACATCTTCTTTGGTAAGGGCTTTTACAAACGATGTATCATCGGTAATTAAAGCAGCGGCAAGAGCGCGTTTACGTTCCTGAAGTTTAATTATTTTATCTTCTACGGTGTCTTTGCAAATCATGCGATAAGCAAATATGTTCTTAGTTTGACCGATACGATGCGTTCTGTCAATTGCCTGTTGTTCAACGGCAGGGTTCCACCATGGATCAACAATATAAACATAATCAGCAGCTGTTAAGTTTAACCCGACACCACCGGCTTTTAAGGAGATGAGAAACACACGACAGTTTTCATCATTCTGGAAACGCTGAATGGCTTTCTCACGATCAATAACAGATGTACTGCCATCAAAATATTCATAGTCAACTTCAAGCTCTTTCATCTTTTCTTTTATCAACGCCAGCATGCCTAAAAACTGTGAAAACACAAGCGCTTTATGATTGCCAATATTCTCAGAAATTTCACGGCCTAATTCTTCAAGCTTAACAGAAACGTTAGGGTATTTTTCTTCATCATTTACAATAGCCGGACTATCACAAATCTGCCTCAATTTCATTAAGCCTTGTAAGATGGTTAGCTGCGATTTGTTTACACCTTTATCTTCCACCACACCTAAAATCTTATCGCGGTAATCATTGCGATAAGCATCATAAATTTTACGTTGCTCATCACCCAGTTCACAGAACAGAATCATCTCACTTTTTTCGGGAAGGTCTTTCGCAACCTGTTCTTTTGTTCGTCGCAAAATGAACGGATATAAAAGCTTTCGCAGATGTTCCTTCTGATCTTTTTCACCAAATTTATCAATTGGTATAGCAAATTCCTGGCGAAAAAATTCCATGCTGCCCAACATGCCCGGATTCAAAAAATTCATTTGCGCATACATATCAAATGTATTGTTCTGTAATGGTGTTCCGCTCATGCACAAACGGTTTTTTGCATCCAGTAAACTTGCGGCTTTGGTTACTTTGCTTTGCGGATTTTTTATTGCCTGGCTTTCATCTAAAATAACATAATCAAATGCAGATGCTGTAAACAATTGTATATCGCTGCGAAGCGTTCCGTATGTAGTAATAATTATTTCTGTGTTTGCATACAATTCCATTTGCTGCATTCTTCCGCTGCCGTGATGTATGTACCATTTTAGGGAAGGCGTAAATTTTTTTATTTCATTTTCCCAGTTAAACATTAATGTAGTCGGACATACAACCAGCGCTCTTAATTTATTATACGTAGCCTTAAAATGATGCAGGAACGATAATGCCTGAACCGTTTTGCCTAAACCCATATCATCTGCAAGAATGCCACCCCAGCTTACTTCGCTTAAATAATTCAGCCATTGAAAACCTGAAGCCTGGTAAGGCCGCAATATACTTTGCAGATGTTGTGGCGGCTCAATTTGTTTTACAGTATGATGTTCTTTTAAGCGTTCATATTTTTCTTCCAGTTTAAAAAATAGTTCTTCTTCATTACGCTGCGCATACAACTCTTCAATAACACCAAAATGATATTTGCTAAGCTTAATGTTGCCAGCTTTATTTTCTCCAACAGCAAATAACATTGAATAACGTCTAATCCAGTCTTCTGGTAAAATACCAAGTGTTCCATCCTGCAACGGCACAAATTGTTGCTTGTTTGCCAATGCTTTTTTTACATCATCAACCGATATCTTCTGGTCGCCAAAATGAATATCAATCTTTGCATCAAACCAATCTGTGTTGCTGCTTATGTATATTTTTGTTGATGGCTTTGCAGTGTTAAAGCGAAACTTTTTTAAAGCATCAAAGCCATACACCGGCACATTCATTTCCTTAACTGCATCAGCAAATAAAAAGAACCAGTTGTTCTTTAAAACATCATTACCTTTTAATGCAAGTGTTTCGCTATCTGTATGTATAAATGATGAATGTAAATTTTCAATCTTTTTAATTAAAACTCTTTCCGCTTCTGCATTGCGGTGAATGATAACCAGCTTGCCTGCACTTGGCACCATAATGCGTTCTTTATCTTCCTGCTTAACGGCATAACCATTATAATCAAAGAAAGGCTGAAACAAAAGATAATCGCCTTTTTCTTTGATGATGAGTTTCATTTCCGGCTTTATATTACGCAATTCTTCTTTCTGTATTCCGCTAAATTGTACATCATATTTTTTGGTAAGCGGAAGAATAAATTCAACCAGTTGTTTGTTCCAATCATCTTCATCCACAACAATTTTATCACGTTTTAAAAATCGTTCTGCAAGCAAAACTTCTTCCGTGTTTTGCCACAGATAAAAAGTATTTTCATATTTAAAAATCAGTGGCGATGCAATACTGTTTTTTTCAACCGGCACAACAGCATCCAGCAATTTTGCAAAGCAGCTTACCTCATATCTGCCATCATTAAAAGCAATAGCAAATTGAGGTTGTATATATTGATTGGATAAAACAGCAGGCCGCAGATTAGACGTTATGAAACTTTTCTTTTCCGGCAGTGTAAACGCAAAATTGCTTTCACTTATATCAGCAAAAATTTTTTTATATTTCGGAAGAAGATATTCAATGATAAGATGTCGTGTTTCTTCATGCAATTCCTCATTATGTTGTTGAATAATGTTCTCCCAAATGCCGCTAAAGGGCGAATTTCGGTTAAGATATCTCGTAACTTCTGATGGCAATACTTTGCGCAGGTTTTGAACCAGCATTTTATCATCTTCAGAAACATCTTCTGTATTTACAAACTTGGTTAAATCAAGCCGCTCTGTTTTTTCAATGAATTGTTTTGCAGCTTCATCAGCTTCACCTTTTATAACATCGCATTGAACGTATGGATATTGCTGCGCATCATATCTTAAAACAACACCAAGCTTTTGATAGGTTAATACTTCTTCTGCTTTATCTTCAACCACAATTTCTTTTTGTGGTTGCGGCATGTAAAAAGGCTTTTTGGTCTCAGCCGCAGGCGCAGTAACGCGTTTTATGGTGGGATCAAGTACACGCAAAAAGGGCTTTCCATCGCGGTATGTAAATTCAAACTTGCCTTCAATATTATCATTCATTGAATAACCATACAATGCAAGCAACTTGTTTTTATCGCGGTCTTTATTGCTGATAGTTTCAAAATATCCCGGGCCATAACTGTTTAGCAACTGCAGTAATAAAATTGTTTTATGAATGCATAGCGGGTGCTTTGTTTCGCTGTTGCAATTGCAGCTTGTATCAAAATTTCTTTCCTCGTTACGTCGTATCAGCAACGAATAATTTTTATTATCAAAATTTAAATCCGCTTTTACAACATCATTCGCCGCTTCAAGAATATTGGCCTTACTGCCACGCAAATAATTTTCAGCTTCTGGTATGGCATCCGGCGCAGAAAGTAAACGCAGTGTGCGAATTTCAAGCTGCTTCATTTTTACAACCGTGTGCTGCTGGTTGTAATCGCTTTGCTCTTCGCCTAACTGGTTATTATCAACCATCTCCTGCAAACGGAACAACGCTGCCGCTTCATGCCTGCATATATCGCCTAAATTATACGGGCAACTGCAGCGTAGTGACAAAGTCTGAACATTATTATAACGGTTTATATACACTTTATAATAAGTGTTATAGGCATCATCCCGTACACGAAACGTAATTGAGCCAAGCAGCACATCATGCTCTATCATTTCAGTATAACCTGATGCGAAAATTTTTTTTCCACGACGGATAACTTCATCCGTTCCGTTATTGTATATGTATTTAATTAAATGTGGTAAAGCCAATCAATTTCAGATTTTATGTTTACAATTTCAGATTTTTGCACAGCAGCGTTCTGAAAAAAGCAAGCTGCAAAAATAAATCAAAGCAGCGAGTAAAAGAAGTTTGTTAAAACGTTAAAAATTAATGTATTATTAAAGCGCCGTCTTTGTAAACCGGCAGTATATCAGCTACATTTTCTGTAACACAATATTCAAGGTCTTTCTCTAATCCGTAACCAGCGAGCCGGTGCCAGTGTGTAGTTTTTTTTATGAATGAGTAAATGTTTTTGCAATGCAGTTGATACATATCTTCTGCCATTAAACTGCTATCACAATGTATGGTAAAGTATTTTTTTACCTGGCTGATAACGGCACCGGCAAATAACGTGTCCTCAAGATTAAACCTGTCTTTCCATGCCGAACAACCGAGTATAACATTTTTATTAGATGAAGCGAGATGGTGACAAACAGCAGATAGATTGGGGAAAGAACCGGTAATAACTTTTTCAGCATCTCTTTCAAGTGCCATATGTAAAAGCTTTGTGCCGTTGGTTGTTGTAAGCACCAATGTCTTGCCTTCAATAAAACTGCGGTGATATTCAGCTGGTGAATTGCCATGTTGCAAACCTTCAATTATTTTTCCATCACGTTCGCCCGCAGTAATGGCTTCTAATTTTTTACCGATGGCGATACAATCTTCAACACCAGATACCGGCACCACCTTTTTGGCACCATTATATAAAGCTGTTGCAATAGTAGATGTGGCGCGAAACACATCAATAATAACAACAATACTATCTTTTACATCATATAAATCCAGCAGGCGCGGAGAAAGTAATGTGTGCAAAAAAGGCTTTTGCGGCATGTTGTCAAAGATAAGGTTGGGAATATTTAAAACGTTATAGTTTAAGTGTTCAATAACTTCAATTATTTTATCTTGCAGCCCTCAAAAAAAATTTATGGAATACAGCAAACTTGTTTCTGTTACAGGTTTACCGGGATTGTTTGAATTGATTGCAAGCAAAGCTGATGGTGCTATTGTACGTTCGTTAGATGATAAAAATACACGCTTTGTTTCTTCACGCGTACATAATTTTTCGCATCTTGAAAGCATTGAAGTTTATACAGAAAGTGATAATGTAAATCTCGTTGATGTATTTCATGCCATGCAAAATAACAGCGATGCTTTGCCTGGTGAAAAAGATGCAAAGGCTGTAAAATTTTACTTTGAAAAAGTGTATCCAAACATGGATTTTGAAAGAGTGTATGCAAGTGATATGAAGAAGATGATTAAATGGTTTGATGTGTTGAAAAAAAATGATATTGAAATCAAACTGAGTGAAGAACCTGCTGATGAAGATGATGAAAATGATACCACAGATAAACAGGAAGATAAGAAACATGACCCGAATAAACAACCTGAAAGTAAACCTGCTGTTGAAGAGCCAATAGGAAAGCCTGCTGTAACGGGAGCAGAATCAAAAAAAACGAAAGCTGCAAGAGCAAAAAAAGCTGAACCTGTTCCGGAAACTGAAGATAAAATAACAGACAGCGAACCCCAAGCTGCTAAGAAAAAAAACCTGAAGAAATGAATAGTGAATGCTGAACAATGAATAATTAACATTCAAAGTCTCACTATTTTAAATTTTGACTTTTAAATTTTTAATTGAATTATGCAATTGACAGCTGATATACAAAAAACAAAACGCCATTTTGTTTCTGAAGATTTTAAAGTAACAACATGGGATAGTTTAGAACCTTTCTTTAAAAATTTATTAGACAGGGATATTGATTCAAAAGAAAATTTTGAGCAATGGCTGAAAGATATGAGTGAGCTTGAATCTGTAGTAAGTGAAGACGCATGCTGGCGACAAATTAAAATGACATGTGATACTACTGATAAATCTTTAGAAGAAGCATTTACTTTTTTCTGCATGGATATTCAGCCGAAGATTCAGCCGTATGCAGACTTGCTGAACAAGAAACTTATCAACTCACCATCTACAAATGAACTGGATAAGCAAAAATATTTTACATACCTGCGTAGTGTAAAAAAGAATATCGAATTGTTTCGGGAAGCAAACATTCCGCTGCAGGCAGAGCTAAGTGTAATGCAGCAACAATATGGTGTTATAACCGGCGCAATGACGGTTGAAGTAAAAGATAAAGAATACACATTGCAGCAGGCATCAAAATTTTTACAGGAACACGACAGAAATTTGCGTGAAGAAGTATGGCGCAAAATTCAGGAACGCAGAAAAAAGGATAAAGATGCTTTGAATGAGTTGTATACAACGCTGGTTACAAAACGTGACCAGGTTGCAAGAAATGCAGGCTTTGAAAATTATCGTGATTATAAGTTTGTTGAAATGGGGCGCTTTGATTATACTAAGGAAGATTGCTTCCAGTTTCATGAAGCCGTGAAGCTGCATGTGCTGCCATTGGTTTCAACAATCAATCAACATAAAAAAGAAAAATTAGGGCTTGATGTTTTGAGACCATGGGATACAGAAGCCGAGCCTGAAAACATTGAGCCGTTGCATCCTTTTAATACAGGTAAAGAATTACTTGAAAAATCTGAACAATGTTTTGAAGAACTAAATCCATTTTTTGCTGATTGTTTAAAAAAGATGCATGAGCTTGGGCATTTAGATTTAGAAAGCCGCAAAGGCAAAGCGCCGGGTGGTTATAATTGTCCGTTAGCGGAAAGTGGTGCGCCATTTATTTTTATGAATGCAGCAGGGCAAATGGATGATGTAACAACTATGGTGCATGAAGGCGGCCATGCTGTACATTCTTTTCTTGCGCATCCATTGGAGCTAAGTGCATTCAAAGAATATCCCATGGAGATTGCGGAAGTAGCAAGCATGGGTATGGAGCTTTTAACAATGGATAAGTGGAATACTTTTTTTGATAATGCTGAAGATTTGAAACGCGCAAAAGAACATCAGCTTGAAAGAGTAATAACTATTTTTCCATGGATTGCAACGATTGATAAATTTCAGCATTGGGTATATGAACATCCACAACATAATGTTAACGAAAGAACTGAAGCATGGGTAAATATCTTAAATGAATTTTCAACTAATACTGTTGATTATAGTGGATTTGAAGAATACAGGGAAATAAGCTGGCAAAGGCAACTGCATTTATTTGAAGTTCCTTTTTATTATATTGAATATGGTATTGCTCAATTGGGCGCTGTCGGTTTATGGATGCAATATAAAAAGAACCCAAAACAGGCATTGGATAACTATATCAAGGCATTGAGTTTGGGTGGTACAAAAACACTTCCTGAATTATATTCAGCTGCAGGTTTAAAGTTTGATTTATCGCCGGAGCATATAAAAACATTAATGGAGTTTGTGAAGGAAGAGATGGATAGATTATAATCAACAATAAATATTGAATTAAAAAAGGCAAATGAATTCATTTACCTTGTTTAATTTTTGCAACGGCTTTCTTTTTGCCCGCTTGTTTTTTCTTTGATGCTTGTGCTCTTGGATTATAATCTAATGCAAAGCCCCACCCAATATTCGAGATCTTTTTTGTCTTCAGATTGTCTTCTGTTACATAAACATAACCTTGCAAATCTTTTCCTTTCATCATCATTGAAATACAACCTGGTTTCTCAACCAATTCATTGTGTAATCCAGGATCAATGCGGCATAAAATTCTGTTATTACCAACTGCAACACACATTTTATTATCAACCATAAAGGCGATGCCGCTGAACATTTTCTTTTCTTCCACTTTATTAACATCAGCTAACAATTCACGAACGCGATTGGTAAGGTTTTCATTAATCATATAATGAACTTAAAAAATGACAATTTTAGCGGCACATTCTTTCAATAATGAATTTATGTTGCGGAAATACCTGCAGCAAGTTTTTTTTATCTGCCATTTCAAAATCAGCAAAATCAAAACCCGGAGCAACTGTACAACCAGTTAAAACAAATAAACTTTCTTCAGCGCATTCAGCGGCAAACCATGTGTTTGCAGGAACAACGAATTGGAGCATTTCATCTTTATCAATCGCTGAACCTAACTTAATGCATTTATAGTTTTCATCATTATATAAAACATGAATCAATAAAACATCGCCTGCGTAATAATGCCAGCACTCATCGCTTTTAATTTTGTGAAATGCAGAAAAATCTGTTTGTTCAAGTAAATAATAAATAACTGTAGAATAACATCGTTCACCATCAAAATTATATAATGCAGCAGCAGGAATATTTTGTGTTGAGCGATACGTTTCTTTATAATAGCCACCTTCAGGATGCGGCTGTAATTGTAAATGGTTTATGTAAAATGCAGCATTTTTCATATACTAAGCAAGTTTTGTAAAGTCATCAGCACTCCATTTTTCACTGCCCACGCCATGATGTACAAAGAATAAACCATCAGGATCATATTTCTTTTTTACCTGCAACAATTTTTATAATTAGAACCCCAGAATTATTGCTGCCAGTCAGGTTCAAAATAATTGCTTTCAGAAATATAAGACCCTGCACCCGGTGCAATTTTTAATAATGCTGTAGTTGCTTTATTAATCTGGTCAGCTTCATACTGTGCATTTTTTAAATCAGGCTCATGACCATTGATTCCTATAGTTTAATTAATGAATAATGATCAATATTACCAAAAGCAAATTACAAACAAATTAACCTGCGGTTAATCGCTGATTATCTTTAAATGTTTAGTAACAATCAGAATAAATCTTATGTAATACTATTGCAGATTGAATTTATCTTGCCTGCATTTAATCCATGGTTTAAGCTTTGCATACTATCATCAAAACTATTTAAGTAAACTTTCTGGCATAGTGATTATGAAATTTGTGTTGTTGACCTGCTGTTTTTTATTTAATGTAATTGTACATGCCCAAAATATTCCAGACGCAGTTTTAGGCAAATGGGAATCAGAAGAAAAAAATTTAATTGTTGAAGTGTATAAACAAAATAATTTGTTTAAAGCAAAAGTGTTATGGTTTCATGATGATTATGATACTATAACTCCGGTTGAACAAAGACTTGATATGAATAATCCTGATAAAGATTTACGTAACAGAAAGATAGTTGGGGCTGATATATTATCTGGTCTTGTGTATAATTCCCGGCAAGATAAATGGGTAAACGGAAAAATTTATGATGCAAGTTCAGGTAGAACATGGGACGCAACCGTATGGCTAAATGATGCTCAAAATTTAAGTGTAAGAGGATTCTATATAATCAGGTTATTTGGAAAGACTATGAATTTTTACAGGATAAAATAATGCCGGGGTTGTTTAAAATAATTTAAAAAATTTTTGAATTAGTTCTATAGTACCACCCGCAGCTATAAAAATTATAATCACAGCATTATTTTCTAATAATATTGTCATTTATATATCCCAAAAAATTCTTAGCGCGGTTTTTGCAAATGCTCGGCTTTCTAAAATTTAAATAAACTCCTCTTATTTATGAAGAACAAAGTACTAACTGCTGTTGCTTTTTTTTGGATCATATTAATCGCTTCCTGTAAAAAAGAAGACCTGACTTCACTTCCTGTAAGTGCTTCAGGTATTGAAAACTCTTACACTGAAACCAGCCTTCCCATACAAACTGCTATTACGCGTAATATAGATGCGAACATCGGAGGTTTTCTTGAAGCTTTGCCTGCGCATTACGCAGCGCATCCAACACAAAAATTTCCTTTAATAATATTTTTGCATGGTCAGGGTGAGCTCGGTGATGGTTCTCAATTAAGCTTGCCAATTGTAGCAGACAATTCAATTCCGCATTTAATTGCCACAAGCCAGTTTCCGGAAAATTTTGTGGTTAACGGTCTTACTTACCAGTTTATCGTTTTATCACCCCAGTTTAAGGGATGGCCGCAACCTTCTGATATTAACGACATGCTTAACTACGCCATAAACAAGTACAGGCTTAATTATGAAAAGCTGTATGTAGTTGGTTTAAGCATGGGCGGCGGTGGTGTTTGGGATTATGCCTGGAATTATGGAAAGCGCATTACCGCTATTGTTCCTATGGCTGGTGCGTCATATCCTACAACACAAAAAGCTCAAGCCATTGCACAAGACTCTGTTGCAGTGTGGGCATTTCATAATAATGATGATGGTACAGTACCGTCATGGTACAGCATTGATTATGTACAATACATTAATAATTATGACCCATATATTCCTGCAAAGCTTACTTTATGGTCAACCGACGGTCATGATTGCTGGACCAAAGCAAGCGACCCTAATTATACTGAGAATGGAATGAATATTTACCAGTGGATGCTTTCTAATAATAAAAAGAAAAAATAGGAACTTAATATTCTTATGTTAAACAGGCTTACCAACAATAGTAAGCCTGTTTTATTTTATATGTTAACGCTTAAGCCTTTTTAGTTGATGTAAAACGTTGAAGGATTCAGCAATTATATTTTAAGCCTTAGGTATTTTTTTTCTAAAAACCTTGCTATAAAAATCACGATAAACGAAACAGCCAAAGAACGGATGATGCCACCAATGCCCTGATTAAAAATTTCCGGGTAATTAAATCTAAACAGGTACATAATTGAATACAGTAAGTAAGGAATTAAATAACAGGTAAGCGTGCTTGTGCCGGCAGGCCTTATGATATTAAACCACTTCGCTTTACCGTTTATATCAGCTATAAAAATCAATAAAAAAAATACAAGTATGCTTATGCCGATACAGATGCCAACCCATGCCGGCGTATCATGATCTTTTGAAATGCCTGCTATTGGTCGCGTAATAAACCCAAATGCAATAAAAGCCGCAGCGAATATCATCAGCCATAAAAAAAACGCAGGAGTTGGGCGAAACCAATTTTGACAATACAGCGTCTCATTCCTTTGGCATATTAACCAAAACAGAATGGAACAACATGTTATATAAACATGTAAACCATCATTTAACCCAGTTCGGCGCATAGACCCCAAAAGGATTACACACATAGTACCAATAA